>JAAFKB010000005.1 GCA_013299055.1 Sphaerotilus sp. | reverse complement strand
GTGAAGGTGACTTCCTCGCGCACCTGGCGGTGGAGATCCCAGCCGGCCTGCACGAGGGCCGGGACGAGGTACTGGGTGCAGATGTCCCGCTCGGACAGCGTTTTCTTGTGTGCATGCGTGTGCATGTGGATTCCCCCTGCGTTCTTCTGATGGTGTATCAGAACTTGCGATTTTCAGGCCGACCCCTCCGCCTGGACCCGCGACCATTTCGCGCCCCGTCCCTTTCCGGTCGGGGCAATGAGTCCTTCCGCCTTCATGGCCCGCAAAATCACGCGCACCATGTCGCGGCTGACGCCGGGACAGGCTTCCTCGATCTCCGAGATGGAGAAGGGAAGCTGGCGCTTGAGGATCTCGGCGCGCACGCGGTCACCCTTGGCGCCGCGCCCGCGCTCGATGGTGCCCACCCGCTCCTCGAACGCCTTGTAGGCCCGCAGCAGTGCGCCCCAGAAGTAGTTCAGCCACGGGGCGATGTCATGGGCACCCTCGTGCCAGCCTTGGGAGCTGGCTTCCAGCGTTTCGTAGTAGCTTTCTTTCGATTCCTCGAAGATGCGCTCCAGACTGATGAAGCGGCCCACGACGTAATCGAAGTGATAGAGCAACTGCAAGGTCAGCAGCCGCGCCATGCGTCCGTTCCCGTCCGGGAAGGGGTGGATGCAGAGGAAATCGAGGATGACCAGCGGCACCAGGACCAGCGGGTCAGCCCAGTGCTGGTCCAGCGCCGTGCGGTAGCGCGTGACCATGTCGGCCATCGCCAGGGGCGTGAGGTGCGCGGCCACCGGGCGGAAGCGGATGCGCGAGCTGCCATCGGGGTGGCGCTCGATGATGTCGTTGTTGGTGGCTTTCCAATGCCCGCCCGGCTGCGGCATGTAGCGGTACAGGATGCCGTGGAGCTGCTGGACGGTGCCCTCCGAGAACGGCATGTGCTGACCGCTTTCGTGGATCAGGCCCAAGGCGTCGCGGTAGCCCGCCACCTCCTGCTCGGAGCGG
Source organism: Sphaerotilus sp. (assembly GCA_013299055.1). Lineage (GTDB taxonomy): Bacteria > Pseudomonadota > Gammaproteobacteria > Burkholderiales > Burkholderiaceae_C > Sphaerotilus. The sequence continues at coordinate 74,818 of JAAFKB010000005.1, read as the reverse complement.
CTTTGGGGCCGCGCATTCTTGAGCACCAGCGACTTGAGCCGGTGCGCCGCCACGACCACACCCTCCAGGCGATTCGAGGACTCGGTGGACTCGACGACGGCCACCTCGCGCAGGTCGCGCAAGACCTCGGGCGACTGGGTCACGTAGAGCTGTTGCTTGCCCCGGTACTCACCCAGGGCGCGCAGCGTCGCCAGTTGTTGCGCATCGAAACGCAGCCTCGCAAGGCCGTCTGGTGAGAGCGATTGCATGCCGTGGCATCCGGGCGGTGAAGAATGGGGCAAGTTTAGCAAAAATAGGGGTATTCATTGTCTACAATACCCCAATAATTGAACCATTACCCTGTTCTGAGCCCTGCCCGGAGGCTCACTCCACCGTGACGCTCTTCGCCAGATTCCGCGGCTTGTCCACATCCGTCCCCCGCGCACACGCCGTGTGATACGCCAGCAACTGCAGCGGCACGACGTGCAGGATCGGGCTCAGCGCGCCGTAGTGCTCCGGCATGCGGATGACGTGGACACCCGGCTCGTTCTCGATGCGCGTGTCCGCGTCGGCGAAGACGAACAGCTCGCCGCCGCGCGCACGCACTTCCTGCATGTTGCTCTTGAGCTTCTCCAGCAGCTGGTCGTTCGGCGCGATGGTGACGACCGGCATGGCCGCGTCCACCAGCGCCAGCGGGCCGTGCTTCAGCTCGCCGGCCGGGTAGGCCTCGGCGTGGATGTAGCTGATTTCCTTGAGCTTCAAGGCACCTTCCAGCGCGATCGGGTAGTGGCGGCCACGGCCCAGGAACAGCGCGTTCTGCTTCGGCGTGAACAGCTCCGCCCACGCGATGATCTGCGGCTCCAGCGCCAGCACCGACTGCACGGCGGCCGGCAGGTGGCGCAGGTTGCGCAGCGCGGCGGCTTCGCCCGTCTCCGGCAGGTGCCCGCGCTGCTTGGCCAGCACCAGCGTCAGCAGGAACAGCGCCACCAGCTGCGTCGAGAACGCCTTGGTCGAGGCCACGCCGATTTCCGCCCCGGCGTGCGTGATGAACGACAGCTTGCACTCGCGGACCATCGCGCTGGTCGAGACGTTGCAGATGGTCAGCGTCTGCGCCATGCCCTGGGCGCGGGCGTGTTTCAGCGCGGCCAGCGTGTCGGCGGTCTCGCCGCTCTGGCTGATGGTGACGACCAGCGTCTTCGGGTCGGGCACGCTGTCGCGGTAGCGGTATTCGCTGGCGATCTCGACCTGGCACGGGATCTTGGCGATGCTTTCCAGCCAGTACTTGGCGGTCATGCCCGAATACGAGCTGGTGCCGCAGGCAAGGATCAGCACCTTGTCGATCTGGCTGAACACCTTGGCCGCGTCGTCGCCGAACAGGTCCGGCGTGATGCCCTCGATGCCTTCGAGCGTGTCGGCGATGGCGCGCGGCTGCTCGAAGATTTCCTTCTGCATGTAGTGGCGGTACGGCCCCAGTTCGGCCGCGCCGCTGTGGGCGTGGACGGTCTTGACCGGGCGGTCGATGCGCACGCGGGCGCCGCCGTCCGCCTTGCCGGTGATCCAGTACTTGCCCTGCTGCAGATCGACGACATCGCCTTCTTCCAGGTAGACGATCTGGTCGGTCACGCCGGCCAGCGCCATCGCGTCCGACGCCAGGAAGTTCTCGCCCTTGCCCACGCCCAGTACCAGCGGCGAGCCTTCCCGCGCGCCGACGACGCGCAGCGGCTCTTCCTGGCAGAACACCGCGATCGCGTAGGCGCCGCGCAGCTGCGGCAGCGCGCTCTGCACCGCGTCGAACAGGTCGCCCTGGTAGAGCGAGTCGATCAGGTGGGCGATGACCTCGGTGTCGGTCTGGCTGGTGAACTCGTAGCCGCGGGCCTTGAGTTCGGCGCGCAGTTCGTCGTGGTTCTCGATGATGCCGTTGTGGACCAGCGCGATGCGGCCGGCCTTGGCGCTCTTGGCGTCGGTGCCGGTGCCGTGCGAGAAGTGCGGGTGGGCGTTGTGGACAGCCGGGGCGCCGTGGGTGGCCCAGCGGGTGTGGGCGATGCCGACGAGGCCTTCGATGCCGTCCTGCAGGACCATGGCGTCCAGCTCGGCCACACGCGACGTGCTGCGCGAGCGGCGCAGCTGGCCCCCTTGGTGGACCGCGACGCCGCAGGAGTCATAACCGCGGTATTCGAGGCGCTGCAGGCCCTGGAGCAGGATGGGGACGATGTTGCGCTGGCTGACGGCGCCGACGATTCCGCACATGGTGGACTTCCCTAGCTGAGTGACGATGGGCGGATCGTAGCGAGCTTGTCGTGCAATGAATGAGCAAAAAATTATCGTTTCAGACGAATTCCTTCGTCATGTATTAAGATTGCAATGAATCACCATTCATGAAGATATTTCGGAGTTTTATTGCATGACATCCCGCGAAGCAATGCCCTTGGATGCCATCGACCTGCGCTTGCTGGACGAGTTGCAGCGCGACGCGGCCCGTTCGAACCAGGCGCTGGCCGATGCGGTCCACGTCTCGGCGGCCACCGCCCTGCGCCGCATCAAGCGGATGGCGGATGCGGGCGTGATCGAACGCACGGTGGCGGTGCTGTCGCCGCAGGCGCTGGGCCACGGACTGACGGCCATCATCGAGGTGACGCTGGACACGCAGTCGATCGAGAGGTTGTCGGCATTCGAGGTCCGCGCTGTAGCGGATGCGGCCGTGCAGCAGTGCTACCGCACGCAGGGCGGGCCGGACTTCGTGCTGATCGCGCAGGTGGCCGACATGCCCGCTTACCAGGCCATGGCGCAGCGGCTGTTCACCAGCGATGCGAATGTGCGCAACGTGCGCTGCTTCTTCAGCGTCCACCGGGCCAAGTGCGGGCTGCAGATCGCACTGCCGAAGCCGGTCAGTCCTGGCGCAGCAGGCGCTTGAGCCAGGACTTCGGCACGGCCCGCTCACGGGCAAGCCACGCATCGTAGACCGCCCGCCGCGCCGGATCGCCGAGCACGGCGCGGGCCAGTCGGCGGTCCTCGGCCCGGCGCACTTCGGTGCGGTCGGCCGGCAGATCACGGCGTTCGCGCGGTGTCAGCGGCGGCGGCAGGGTGGGCTCGATCCGCAGCCAGGCGATCTGCAGCTCCGTCGCCGTGCAGTCCTCGGGCAGGCCGAGCCGCTGGTAGTGCGTCGGCTCGATCGGCAGGACACCGCTCACGGGTGGCTCACTTCTTGGGTGCCTTCACCGGCCGGGTCCAGCCACTCAGGCTGGTCTGGCGGCCACGGGCGACCGCAAGCTGACCAGCGGCCACATCCTTGCTGATGGTCGAGCCCGCCCCGACCGTGGCACCTGCACCGACCGTGACCGGCGCGACCAGCACGCAGTTCGAGCCGATGTGGACATCGGCCTCGATGGTGGTGCGGTGCTTGTTGGCGCCGTCGTAGTTGGCCGTGATGCTGCCGGCGCCGTAGTTGACGCGCTCGCCCACCACCGCGTCGCCCAGGTAGGCGAGGTGGTTGGCCTTGGCGCCGCGGGCCATGGTCGAGTTCTTGACCTCGACGAAGTTGCCGATGTGGACCTCGTCGCCCAGCTTCGCACCGGGACGCAGGCGGGCGAAGGGGCCGATCTGGGCGCCTGCGCCGATGGTGACGCCCAGCGCATCGCCGTCGATGTGCGTGAAGGGCTGCAGCACGGTGCCGGCGGCGATGGTGACGTTGCGCAGGCAGCAGTTGGCGCCGATGCTCACGTCGTCGCCCAGCGTGACCGTGCCCTCGAACACGCAGTTCACGTCGATCGCCACATCGCGTCCGCAGGCCAGCGAGCCACGCAGGTCGAAGCGCGCCGGGTCCATCAGGCGCACGCCGGCTTCGAGCAGCACCTCGGCCTGCTGCGCCTGGAAGCGGCGCTCCAGCTGCGCGAGCTGCAGCGGGCTGTTGACGCCCAGCACCTCGGTCTCGCTCGACGCCAGCGTGGCCACCACCGGCACGCCATCGGCCACCGCCATCGCGACGATGTCGGTCAGGTAGTACTCCTTCTGCGCGTTGTCGTTGTTGAGGTTGGCGAGCCAGCGTTTCAGGTGGGCGGTGGGCGCGGCCATCATGCCGGTGTAGCCCTCGCGGATGGCGCGTTGGGCGGGGGTGGCATCCTTGTGCTCGACGATGGCGCGGACCTGTTCGCCCTCGCGCACGATGCGGCCGTAGCCGGTCGGGTCGTCCAGGGCGACGGTCAGCAGCACCAGCTGCTCGCCCGCGCAGGCGTCGATGAGGGCCTGCGCGGTGGCGGCGCGGATCAGGGGCACGTCGCCGTTGAGGATCAGCGTGGTGCCGGCCTCGGGCAGCTCGGGCACGGCCTGCTGGACAGCGTGGCCGGTGCCGAGCTGCGGCTCCTGGCGCACGAAGGCCAGCGGGGCGTCCGGCAGCGCGTGGCGCATGGCCTGCTCGACCTGCGCAGCGCCATGGCCAGTGATGGTGATCAGGCGATCAGCCCCGAGACCGACGCCCATCTGCAAGACGTGCTGCAATAAGGGGCGCCCGGCCAGCGGGTGCAGCACCTTGGGGCGGGCGGACTTCATCCGCGTGCCCTTGCCAGCGGCCATGATCACAACGTCGAGCAACATGCACGGATCCTCTCTACAGCGTGTTCGGAATGTTCGGGAACCCGTGATTATCGGGACCGGTGTGACGGCACGACGACCAGGGCGGCTTAACAGATGGGGGCGGGTCGTGTCGCTTTTGTCGGTTTTGACGCTGCTGGCGGCCTGCAGCACGCTGCGCATCGGCTACAGCCAGGCCGACACGCTGGTCTACTGGTGGCTGGACCGGCACCTCGATTTCAGCAGCGCGCAGACGCCCCTGGTCCGCCAGGCGCTGGTCCAGTGGCAGACCTGGCACCGCACGCGCCAGCTGCCCGACGACCTCGCGCTGCTGGAACAAGTCGCCCAGGAGGCCGGCGCGGACACGACGCCGGCCCAGGCGTGCCGCTGGTGGAAGGCCGTGCAGACCCGCCAGGAAACCTACCTGATGGCACTGGTCGAGCCATTGGCCGACACCCTCGGCAGCCTGGACGACACCCAGCTCAAGCACCTGCAGACCCGCTTCGACACCAGCAACCGCGAGTGGCGCGACAACTACCTGCGCGGCGACAGCGACCAGCGCCACCGCGCCTCGGTGGAGCGCATCGTCGACCGGGCGGAGACGCTCTACGGCCGCCTCGACAGCGCACAGCGGCGCCTCATCTCCGAACGCCTGCGCAGCTCGCCCTGGGATCCGCACCGCTGGCTACAGGAGCGCCAGCGCCAGCAGCAGGAGACCCTCGCCACGCTGCGGGCCGGCACGCAACCCGGCCTCGACAAGGCCCGGCGCACGGCCGCGCTGCGCACCTGGGTCGGCCACACCGTGCGCCCGGGCGACGAGGCGGCGCGCAGCCTGCGGGAGCAGCTCGTGCGCTTCCAGTGCGAGCTGGCCACCGACCTGCACAACGTCACCACCTCCGAGCAGCGCGCCCACGCCACCGAGCGCCTGCAGGGCTGGGGCCGGGATCTGCGCAGCGCAGCGGCGGCTATGGCAGCTGCACGGTGACGTGGCGGATGCCGGGGGTCAGGGTGGGGAAGCCACTCAGGCCGGCATCGAAGAGCAGCGGCAGGTAGTCCGCGCTGGAGTAGCGGGCCTCGTGCTGCACACGGATCTCGACCAGCTTGTCGCGGCTGGCGCGGTCGATGAAGAGCAGCTGCACCTGCTGGCGCTCGTAGGTCGCCGGCTCGCCGAAGGTGCCGCCGATGCCGATGCCCCCGCGACGCCCGCCGATGCCCACCCCGACCCCCACCCCGACCGACGCATGGGCGCGGCGCTCCGGCGGCAGCGGGTCCAGCAGCGGCGTGCGCGTGCCCCAGGGGCGCGAATCGGCAAACGGGCTGAGCACGCGGGAACGGCCCCAGCCGAGCTGCACCAGCACATCGGCCCGCGCGGGGCTGTCCGCCGCGGTGAAGCCCGCCCGCTGCAGCGCCTGGGCGGCGGCGGCTTCGAGCTGCACCTGCTCGGGGCTGGCGGGGTTCTGCGAGGGCAGCCGGTCGACGACGTAGCGCCCGGCGGGGCGGCGCTCCGGCCAGGTGCCGAAGGTGGTCACGTCGACCCCGATCTGCGTGAAGGCCGCGCACCCCGGCAGCAGCAGCACCGCCGGCAAGGCCAGCAGGCCCAGCACACCACGGCGGCGGGGTTCGGAAGGCAGGGATCGCATGGACATCGCAGTCTCCGGGTTCAGGGGCGGACTCAGCTCAGGTGCCGCTGGACTCCACCGTGGAGCGGCGCAGCCCAGCCAACGAAATGCTGGCCTCGGCCGGCAGCGCGGACGCCGCTGTCGGTGTGGCGCAAGACTCGTCGTCGTCCTCGTCAAACGCCTTGTCGCCCTGCGGGTTGACCTCGCCGGTCGGACGGATGGTCTCGAAAGGAAAGAGCGCCCGGTCCATCAGGTGCGAGGGCACGACATGGGCGAAGGCGCGGTGCATGTTGTCGATGCGGCCAGGGTGCTGCTGGTCCCACTGGCGCAGCATGCGCTTGATCTGCACGCGCTGCAGGTTCTCCTGAGAGCCACACAGCGTGCAGGGGATGATGGGGAATGCACGGTGCTCGGCCCAGCGTTCCAGGTCGGTCTCGGGCACATAGGCCAGCGGGCGGATCACGGTGTGGCGGCCGTTGTCGCTGACCAGCTTCGGGGGCATGCCCTTGAGCTTGCCGCCGAAGAACATGTTCAGGAAGATGGTGCCGAGGAAGTCGTCGCGGTGGTGGCCCAGCGCGATCTTGGTGGCACCCAGCTCCTCGGCCACGCGGTAGAGGATGCCCCGCCGCAGCCGCGAGCACAGGCTGCACATCGTGTCGCCCTCGGGGATCACGCGCTTGACGATGGAGTAGGTGTCCTGGTTCTCGATGTGGAACTCGACGCCGCGGCTTGTCAGGTACTCCGGCAGGATGTGTGCAGGGAAGCCGGGCTGCTTCTGGTCGAGGTTGACGGCGATGACCGAGAACTGGATCGGGGCACGCTGCTGCAGATTGAGCAGGATGTCGAGCAGCCCGTAGCTGTCCTTGCCACCCGAGAGGCAGACCATCACGCGGTCGCCGTCCTCGATCATGGCGTAGTCGCTGATCGCCTGACCGACGAGGCGGTGCAGGCGCTTGGAGAGCTTGTTGGTCTCGTGCGCGGCGCGGCGCGCTTCGGGGCTCAGTGGGGGAGTGTCGTGGGTCTGCATGGGATGGCATTGTCGTGCCATCCCGCTGTGCGCCACTCACTGCCCGGCGAAGACGGCCGCCAGGGTCGGCGCCGAAAGAATGCGGGGGAGCCAGTCGCGCAGCTGGTCGAGGTCGGCCTGCTCGATGCGCACGACCAGCTCCGGCGGCAAGTCGCCGAAACGCTGCTCCAGCAGGTCGCGCAGCACCATGGCCTGGCCATCGCGCATGCCTTGCTGCATGCCCTGCTGCATGCCCTGCTGCATGCCCTGCTGCATGCCCTGCTGCATGCCCTGCTGCATCCCTTGCCGCAGCCACTCCTGCGTCCAACTGTCCACACGTTCGCTGATCATGTGATAGGTCTCCGGTAAATCCTGCAATTCAGGCATGTCGCCATCCGGGGAGAAGCGGCGCAGGCTCGGCCGGTAGGCACTCAGGCTGAAGGGCACCCGCTCGATGAGGTCCGCCACCTGCCGCTCGGCGGTCCAGGGGCGCATGCCGTTGTAGAGCACCAGCGGAAACACGGCCGGCAATCGACCCACACCGCGCTGTCTGCCCTGTCCGCTCTTGATGAGATCTTGGTAGAGCAGCCCGACGTAGGTCTCCAGCGTCGAGTAGTCGAGCAGCACTACCCAGTCCTCGTTGACGAAGCCGCGCAGCAGGTCTGCCACGGCACGCGGGTGCGAGAACACGTGCTTGTAAGCGTTGTCGTGCGGACTCATCACGTCACCATTGCCCCGTCTCGACCCGGATCGCCACCTCGCAGTCGTCGAAGATCTCCAGCTTGGCGATGCGCACCCGCACGCCGAGCACGCCCGGCAGGTCCATCAGCCTTGCAGCGACCTTGCCGATCAGGCTCTCCAGCAGGTTGACGTGCCGGGCGCGGCACTCGTCGATGATGATGGTGCGCACGCGGCGGTAGTCGAGGACGTGGAACAGGTCGTCGTCCGGGGGGGTGAGGAGCTGGGTGCCGAGGTTGAGTTCGGCATCGACCTCGATGGGCTGCGGTGCGGTCTTCTCGTGGTCGAGGATGCCGAGGCTGGCGTCGAAGCGCAGGCCGGTCAGGGTCAGGATCTGGGTGCCGCGGGTGGTGGACATGGGGGGACTGGCTACCTTTCTACAATCGGCCGGTGAACACCGCCACCGCCTCTCTCCCCAGTGTAGCCAGCGCCCCGCTGCCCGCCCCGATCGCCCTCGTCATCGCCGAGGAGATCCGCCGCTGCGGCGGCTGGATCGGCTTCGAGCGGTTCATGGCGATGGCGCTCTACCAGCCGGGTCTGGGCTACTACAGCGGCGGCGACCGGCAGTTCGGCGCCCTGCCCTCGTCCGGCAGCGACTTCATCACCGCACCGGAACTCTCGCCGCTGTTCGGCCGTGCGCTGGCCCGACAGGTCGCGCAGGCCCTCGCCGCCACCGGCACGCGCGAGGTCTGGGAATTTGGTGCCGGCTCGGGCGCGCTGGCCGTGCAGCTGCTGCAGACGCTGGACGCGCTGGGCGCCACGGTCGACCGCTACACCATCGTCGATCTCTCCGGCACCCTGCGCGAACGCCAGCGCCAGCGCCTGGCCCAGGAAGTGCCGCAGCTCGCCGACAAGGTGCGCTGGATCGACACCCTGCCTGCAACGTTCGAGGGCGTGGTCGTCGGCAACGAGGTGCTGGACGCGATGCCGGTGGTGCTCGTTGCCTGGGACGGCGTGCAGTGGCAGGAGCGCGGCGTGGCGCTGGACGAAGTGGCGGAGGTGCCGCAGTTCGTCTGGGCTGACCGACCCACCGCTCTGCGCCCGCCGGTCGATCTCGGCTTCGTCCCCGGCACCGTGACCGAACTGCCGCGCCAGGCCAGCGGCTTCATCGCCACACTGGCGGCGGGGCTGCAGCGCGGCGCGGCCTTCTTCATCGACTACGGTTTCCCCGAACACGAGTTCTACCACCCACAGCGCACCGGCGGCACCCTGATGTGCCACCGCGGTCACCAGGCCGACCCCGATCCGCTGCACGACATCGGCCTGAAGGACCTGACCACGCACGTCGATTTCACCGCCATCGCGCTGGCGGGGCAGGACGCCGGACTGGAGGTGCTGGGCTACACCTCGCAGGCACGCTTCCTGTTCAACTGCGGGCTGCTGGCCGACCTGGAGAGCGTCGACCTGCGCGGGCGGGCGATGGCGCAGAAGCTCGTCACCGAACACGAGATGGGCGAGCTGTTCAAGGTGATCGGCTTTGTCACCGAGGCCCACACGTTCGAGGCGATCGGCTTCAGCGTCGGCGACCGCAGCCACACGCTTTGACGGCCGGAAGCTCTGATGCGCTGGCTCATCGTCTTCGTCCTGTCCTGCCTCGTCTTCAACGGTCTGCACGGCTGGCTGGAGAAGATCGGACTCGGCCGCATCCCCGGTGACTTCAGCGTGAAGATCGGGGGGCGGCGCTGGCACTTTCCGCTGGGATCGAGCGTGCTGCTGACGCTGATCGGGCTGGCGCTGGCGCGCTGGCTCTAGGTCCAGGGTCAGGCGGCAGATGGCACGGCAGCGGCGACGGCCTCCACCCGTGCCTGGTGCAGCGCCCGGCCGATGTCGGGGCCCTTCAAGCCACGGGCCAGCGCACGGGCGCTGACCTCGGCGGAGCTGACCTGCTGCGCCGCCGCCAGCGCCACCCGCAGGCGCGGCGCCGACGCATAGACCTGCTCCTCGAACCCGAGCCGCCCACGCGCGTCGCACTCGCACGCCTGCAGCATCTGCTCGAACCGCTCGGCCCGCCGCCACGCATCGCAGCGGTCCATCAACCGCACCAGCGCCGCGGCGTCCAGCGTGGTGCTGCGGTGGACGTTGCCGTGTTCGCGGGCCACCACCTCGGCCAGCTCCTTGCAGTCCACCGGCACGCGCAGCCGCGCCACCAGCGGCCCGAGCAAGGCCACGCTGCGCGTTTCATGGTCGATGTGGCGGGGCAGCACGTCAGCCGGCGTCGTCGCCTTGCCCAGGTCGTGCGTCAGGCAGGCGAAGCGCACGGGCAGCGCCGTCTGCAGCCGCGCCGCCATGTCCAGCACCATCATCAGGTGGACGCCGGTGTCGATCTCCGGGTGGTACTCGGCGCGCTGCGGCACACCGAACAGCGCGTCCACCTCCGGCAGCAGCCGCGCCAGTGCACCGCACTCGCGCAGGAACCGGAACATCCGCGACGGCGAAGCCTCCATCAAGCCACGCGCGAGTTCCTGCCAGACACGCTCCGGCACCAGCGCGTCCACCTCGCCCGCCAGCACCATCTCGCGGCACAGCGCCAGCGTCTCGGGCGCCACGGTGAAGTCGGTGAAGCGCGCCAGGAAGCGCCCCAGCCGCAGGATGCGCACCGGGTCTTCGACGAACGCCGGCCCGACGTGGCGCAGCACCCGGTCATGCAGATCAGCCTGCCCGCCGCAGGGGTCGATGAGCGTGCCATCGGCGTCCATGGCCATCGCGTTGAGGGTCAGGTCACGGCGCGAGAGGTCTTCCTCGAGGGTCACGCCCGGGTCGGCACGGAAAGCGAAGCCGTGGTAGCCCGGTGCGGTCTTGCGTTCGATGCGGGCCAGCGCGTACTCCTCCCGTGTCCGGGGGTGCAGGAACACGGGAAAGTCGCGCCCGACCGGCAGATACCCTGCAGCCCCCATCTGTTCTGGGGTGGCGCCGACGACCACCCAGTCGCGGTCGCCTGCGGGTCGGCCGAGCAGGTGGTCGCGGACTGCGCCGCCGACAAGAAACATGTGCATATCCGGTGCTGCCTGAAGTCCGGGCCAGGGGGAAAGGCCCTATTTCGCAAAAATATCACCCGCGAGTCCGGGATGGGCAAGCCGTGTGACGGAATGGTTCAATGGCGCACTGGCACTGATTCGTACCAACTGCTGCGCCAACATTTTCTGGGGAGCCACTGCATGACCACATCGACCCGATCCACCACGGCCCGCCTGGGGCTGACGGCCCTGCTGCTCGGCACCGTGCTGCAGGCCCAAGCCTACATCGAGCAAGAACCGACCACCACGGTCCACAACGACGCGCCCTCGACCGCCGAAGAGGTCGGCACGCTGGTGCCTGGCGGTTTCCTCTTCATCTCCGGCGTGCGCCAGTCGGGTGTGCATGGGGGCGGCTCGGCCGATTATTTCCGGTTCGAGATTGGCGCTGGAGCCAGCCAGTTGACCAGCCTGACCGTCGAGACACCGACCGCAGCGGCCATGCCGGTCCTCGGTCTGTTCGACGACAGCGCATCCAGCACCCTGCTGCAGGGCGGCTTCGACAACAACAGCACGTCGAGCCGCTTCCTGTCGTTCTCGCGCCTGCTGGCCCCCGGCACCTACTATGCGTCGGTGTCCGGATTCCGGGCAGGCTGGCAGGACTTCGACGGCGGCGGCCATGCCGGCTGGACCTACAACCTGCTGCTGCACAGCGAACCGGTGGCCGCCCCGGTGCCGGAACCCGAATCCTTGGCCATGCTGCTGGCGGGTCTGGGCGCGCTCGGGCTGGTCAGCCGCCGCCGTCGGAGTCGCTGAGCACCCGCTGCGCGCGTCAGCGTCGGCGCAGCACCGGCGGCATCACCACCGAGATCGCCGTCGGCGTGGTGCCCAGCGCCTCCAGTCCGGGATGCCGTCCCGTGGCGACGTTGGGCACACGCATCGAGTCCAGGTTGTCACACGACATCAGCGGCTCGCCCGGCAGCAGCCCCAGCGCCGCCGCCTGCACCCGTCCCGCCCACGCCGGCAGCGGCAGCACCAGCCGCCCATGCCCGCTCCAGCGCCCGGCCAGCCGCACCAGCTCCGCCAGCGTGAGCACATCCGGCCCCGCGCACTCGATGGTCTGCCCGACCGTGCCCTGGTCCTGCAGACAGCGCACCAGGGCACGCGCCACGTCCTCGACCCACACCGGCTGGAAGCGCGCGGTCGCCCCCGCCAGCGCCATCACCGGCACCAGCGCCTGCAGCCTGGCGAACAGCCGGATGAAACGGTCCTCGGCGCCGAAGATGACGCTGGGGCGCAGCACGGTCAGCGCCAGATCTGGCGCCGCCCGCAGCACCTGCTCGCCCCGGGCCTTGCTGCGCAGGTAGTGCGACGGCGCCGACGCGGGATCGCCGTCCGGCACGCCCAGCGCGCTGACCTGCATCAGCCGCCGCACCCCCGTGCGCTGGCAGGCGGCGGCGAGCTGCTGCGGCAAGGTGACGTGGGTGCGCTCGAACTGCGCCGGACTGCCGTGCAGGATCGCCACCAGGTTCACCACGGCATCGGCGCCCTGCAGCAGCCGGTCGAGCTGGACCGGGTCGTGGACATCGGCCTCGACCAGCTCCACCCCAGGCAGCATGGCGAGCGCATGTCCCCGCACGCGGCGGCGGGTCGGGATGCACAGCGTCGCCGCGCCGCTGCCGGCCATGGCGAGCCAGCGGGCCACGAAGGCCCGGCCGACAAAGCCGGTGCCGCCCAGGACCAGGAGGCGGTGCGGCGTTGCCGTCATGGGCGGGAGGAGCGGGGACATGGGCGAGGTCAGGTTCATGGCAGTTGCCGGTTTTCAGCCGGTGCGTCGGCAGCGCGGGGACCGACCAGCGGGGACAGCCGGCTCTTGAGGTCCACCACGGGCTTGCCGCCCAGCACCGCCGCGTAGTAGCTGGCGTTGGACAGCACCTTCTTCACATAGTCCCGCGTCTCGTGGAAGGGGATGTTCTCGGCCCAGGCGGCCACCTCCATCACCGGACCCTCCCGCCAGCGGCGCGGGCGGTTCGGGCCGGCGTTGTAGCCGGCGGCTGCCAGCGCCTGCGAACCGCCGAAGTCGTCGAGCACCAGCTTGAGGTAGCCCGCGCCGAGCTTCAGGTTCGTGGCCTTGTCGGTGAGCAGCTCCGGCGTGTAGGGAATGCCCAGCCGCCGGGCCGTCCAGCGCGCCGTGGCCGGCATCACCTGCATCAGCCCCGACGCGCCCACGCCCGAGCGCGCATCGGTGACGAAACGCGACTCCTGGCGGATCAGGCCGTAGACATAGGCAGGATCCAGCCCCACGTCCTGCGCGGCAGCCACCACGTCGGCCCGGAACGGCGTCGGAAAGCGTTGCGTCAGGTCGATTTCCTGGCGCGTGCGCTCGCTGGTGTTGATGCAGCGGTCCCAGACCTCGTGGTCGCAGGCACGCTGGGCGGCGGCGAGCAGCTGGCGGTCGCTCAGTTCGCGGATCGAGAAGTTCCATTCGCGCACGCCCTCGCTGCGCAGGCCCAGCGCGATCAGGGTCAGCGCACGGGTCAGGCCGGGCTGGCGATGGGCCTGCACCCGCTCTTCCGGGGTGATGGCGGCGGGGCGGGCAGGCAATGCCTGCGGGCGGCCCAGCTCCTCGGCGGCGAGCTTGCCGTAGAAGTTCAGCTGGCCGGCAATGCGCTCGAACAGCACGCTGGCGGCCGTGCGCTGGGCGTCGCCGTCGGTGCCGGACTTGGCGGTGGCGTGGATGGCGCGGGCCTTCCAGTACACCCAGGTCGGGTCGGCCTGCGCGGCGGTGCTCATGGCGGCCACAGCGTCGAGCACCCGCTGCCAGCGTCCCGGATCGGCCGCCCGCAAGGCCGTGCGCACCCGCCAGGCCAGCGTGTCGTCGTTCCAGTCAAGGTCACGCTCACGGTCACGGCTGGCGGTGGCGGCCAGGGTGCTGGCGCGCTGGAACCAGACGTCCGCCTCGGGCATGAGCTTCATGGCCGCTTGCCGGGCCACCGACGCCCAGGCCCAGGCAGCGGCGTCGGGCGGCAGCTGGGTCTGCCAGCGGTCCTGCAGCTCGGCGGCAGCGGCCACCGGGTCATTGGCGGCGAGCCGGGCCAGCGCCATGACCACGTACTCGGCACCCTGCCGGCTGCTGGCGTCGGTGCGGCGGCCGAGGACGCGCTGCGGCTGCTCGAACAGCTCCGTCAGCGGTGCGCCGGCCTCTTCGCCGAGCAGGGTCAGTGCCTGGCGGGCGGCGTTCAGGCGCTTGGCCTCGGCGGCTTCGCGGGCCTTGAGCCAGACATCGCCGGCGCTGAACTGGCGGGCGGTGTAGAGCGTGGTGACGAGCAGGGTGCAGCCATCGTCGCCGTCGCGCTGGGCGAACCAGCTTGCGCGGGCAGCGGCGCGCACGTCGTCGCCCGCATGGTGGCGCAGCAGCGCGGCGTAGCAGCTCACCTCTCGGTCGTCGTTGAACTTGAAGCGCGGGTACTCGGTGGCGAAGTTGCGCCAGTCGCGGCGGCGGCCGAGTTCGAGCAGCCAGTCGTTGCGCAGGCGGTCCTCGACGTAGGTGCCGGGCCAGCGGGTGTAGAAGGCGTCGAGTTCGGTCTGGTTCGACTCGGACAGCCGGTTGTTCAGCTCCCAGTAGTCGGCCCACATCGCCAGCGGGTGGCGCCCGGCCACGAGCGCATCGCGGTAAGCGGCCAGCTTGGCCCGGTCGCGCTTGCGCAGCGCCTCGCGGGCCTGCACCAGCCGGTCGTCCAAGCTTCGGGCGTCGGTCTGCGTCGCCTGTGCTGGCGCCGCCTCGACCCGACCCATTCCCCCGATCCCCACCGCCAGCGCGGCCACCACCACAGCAATCAGCTTCATGCCGACAGTGTAGGGCGGCGACCAGGAATGGCGGGCGGCACAATCGCGGCATGGGTACCCCCCGATCCCCCTGAAGGAACGCCCCGATGACGACTGCCTCCGCCTACCCCGCCTTCCAGCTCCCCGAGCCGCCCCGCGACAAGAAAACCCTGCGCAAGCAGCTGCAGGCCGAACGCATGGGCATGTCCGACCGCCACCAACGCTCGGTGCACCTGCAGGAGGTGCTGATGGTGTGGCTGCTGTCGCGCAAGGAGAAGACGATCGGCGCGTACTGGTCGATCAAGGGCGAGTTCGACGCCCTGCCCGCCCTGTACCGCTGGAGCGAGTCCGACCCCGAGCGGCGCATCGGTCTGCCGGTGATCGACAAGCTGACCAAGCAGCTGCGCTTCCACGTCTGGTACCCCGGCTGCCCGATGGAGGAGGACGCCTACGGGATCCTGAAACCCAAGGACACGGAGGAGTTCCACCCCGAGCTGCTGCTGGTGCCGTGCGTGGGCTTCGGGCCGGGGGGCGTGCGGCTGGGATATGGCGGCGGGTTCTACGACCGCACGCTGGCGTCGCTGCAGCCGATGCCCTTCACGGCGGGCATCGGCTACGCGCATGGCTACATCCCATGGCTGGAGGCCGAGCCGCACGACGTGCCGCTGGATGCGTTGCTGACCGAGGATGGCACGGGCTGGGACCGCGACCGGGACGCCTGAGTCGAGCGTCTGCAGTCGCAGGCTGACGTGGCCGATGGGTTGAGCAACGCCTTCGCCGCCTCGATCCGCCACCCCATCTCCACCCGCTCGTCGTTCATCACCTGCAGCAGGAACTGCCGCGGATCGGTGCAGGGACCGCTCACTGCCAGTCCCGCCGATGACGGCACAGCCACAGGCAACGCCGCCCGGTACTCGGCGGCGCTGATGCTCGCCAGACGCGACAGCAACTCCGCCTGCCCTTCCGAGCCGGGCCGGATGTCGAGCCACGGCGTCTCGGCGAACACCGGCGCGAGGTCGGGCGCGATGTAGGCCGACCAGACATCGCCCTCCGGACTGTCGGTTTGCAGCGCAGGCATGACCGGCGCTTGCTGCACGCCATCGGCCGAAGGCAGCAGCTCGACACGGTGCGGCGGCACCTCGGCCAGAAAGCGGGTGCGCAAGCATTCCAGCAGCGCGTGGGCCTCGGCTGCCGGCACCGGCTCGGCCAGCGAGAACCAGAGCTGGCAGGCATCCGTGCCCGACACCGCGATGCCGGGCGCGGGCCAGCCGAGGTCGGTCTGCACGCCCTGCCACACCCGCCCGAGCACCGCCCAGTCCGCCGGCCGCGCCAGCGCCAGCACCAGCGCGCGCACCCGGCCATCGTCCTCGGCCCGATACAGCCGGTCGCGCTCGGCCTGCAGGCGCGGACTCGTGACCACTTCGCCCACGGCACCCATCACGCCACCTCCGCGCCTTCGCCCGCGCTCCAGATGGCGTGCCAGGTCTCGGCGTCGAGCGTCAGCGCCTGGGCGGCGAGTGCCTCGTCCAGCGCCTCGATGCGCTGGCTGCCAACCAGCGGGTACGGCCGGCTCGGGTGGCGCAGCAGCCATGCATAGGCGACGGTGGCCGGCGTGACGCCGTGGCGGCGGGCGATGTCGTCGAGCGACGCCCGCACACGCAGCGCATCCGGCGCCGTGCCGGTGAACAAGCGCCCGCCCGCCAGCGGCGACCAGACCATCGGCCGCAGGTCCAGCGCCAGCATCTGGTCGAGCGTGCCGTCGTGCAGCGGTGCGCGGTGCAGCGGGTGCAGCTCGATCTGGTTCGTCGCCAGCGGCACGGCGGCGTTCAGCAGGGCGAACTGCGACGGCGTGAAGTTGGACACCCCGAAGGCCCGCACCTTGCCCGCCGCCTGCAACCGCGTGACCACCTCGGCGATCTCGGCCGGATTCATCAGCGGGTCGGGCCGGTGGATCAGCAGCAGGTCGAGCCGGTCGGTCTGCAGCGCGCGCAGGCTGTTGTCCACGCTGGCGATCAGGTGCGCGGTCGAGGTGTCGTAGGACTTGAGCCGGTGCTCGGGCCGGTTCGGGTGCAGCAGCTTGATGCCGCACTTGCTGACGAGCTGCATCCGCTCGCGCAGGTGCGGCGCCAGCGCCAGCGCCTCGCCGAACAACGCCTCGACCGTGTAGCCGCCGTAGATGTCGGCGTGGTCGAAGGTGGTCACGCCGCGGTCGAGGCACTGCTCGATCCAGCGCAGGCGCTCGCCCGGGGTCCAGCCCCAGTCGGCCATGCGCCAGCAACCGGCGATGACCGGGGACAAGGGAGGTGGTGCGATGGACATGCAGAAACCTCTTTCAACTGGTTCAGCTGGTCAGCTTGACCGCACGGCCGATGAACAGGATCGGCCCGGTCGGGCGCCCGATCGGCGAGCCACCTTCGGGCTCCAGCGTGATCTCGAACAACTGCTCGGGGCGCAGGTCCGGCAAGCGCGTGGTCGGCAGCTCGACGGTCGAACCGGCCTGCACCAGCCCGAGCGAGCTGGGACCGGCCGCGCCCGGCGCCTTGGTCCAGAACTGCAGCGCCCGCCCCGCCGGCACCGGCCCGGACGGCGCCACCGGCACCAGCCGCAACCGCCCCTGCCCGGCCGCATCGACGCGCACCTCGACCACCCAGCCATTGCCGCCGCCCTGCGGCCCTTGCAACACGGCCACGTACCGCTGATCCTGCGCCGCATCCGGCGCCCCACGCAGCACCAGCGCACTGCCCAGCGCCACGCACGCCGCCATCGCCAGCCCGCTGACGCCCTGCCACAGCCCCAGCCGCTGCCACCACGGCAACGGCGGCGGCGGCACCTCGGCACGGGTGCGTGTACCGGCCCAGGTCAGCCGGGCGTCGATGCGCGACCACAGCGAGGGCGAGGGTTCGGCCGGCGGTGCGTGGCGGGTCAGGCTCAGCAGCCGGTCTTGCCACATCGCCACCTCGGCGCGCAGGCCGGCATCGTTGACCATCGCCGCCTCGAACGCCTGTCGGGCGGGGTCGTCCAGCGTGCCGAGCACGAACTCGCCGGCCGCGACGCTGCGATCCTCGGCGGTGTCGAGCTTCATGACAGGCACTCCTTCAACGCCAGCAGGCTGCGGCGGATCCACGACTTCACGGTGCCCAGCGGCGTGTTCAGCCGCTCGGCGATCTGTTCATGGGTGTAGCCATCGACGAAGGCATGCACCACGCAGGCCCGCCGCGCCTCGTCCAGCCGCTGCAGGCAACGCTCCAGGCTGTCGGGGTCGAGGCCGCGGTCGTCGTCCTCGTCCGACTGTGCTTGCTGGAGATCGGACACGCCGGTGAGCGTTTCCGGGTCGAGCAGCACCGGCTCCGACGCACTGCCGCGCACGGCCCGCAATGCCTGGTGGCGCACCACGGTGTAGATCCAGCCCCGCCCGGACCCGAGCGCCGGGTCAAACGTCTCGGCGCGCTGCCAGATCTGCAGAAAGGCGTCCTGCAGCACGTCCTCGGCCAGCGCCACGTCGCGCACGATGCGCCGCACCACGCCGAGCAGCCAGCGGGCCTCGTGTTCGTAAAGCATCCGCAGGGCGAATCGCTCGCCCCGTGCGCAGGCGAGCAGGGCGGCGTCGTGGTCGAAGGTGGGCAGGGGCGTGGGCATCAGGCGGCAGGTGGCCGCCCGATTCTAGGTCTGTCGATCCAGGGTTCGCCTCAAACCGGCTTCCAGAAGATGTAGTCGGCCTGGTACTGGACGATTTCGCGCTTGCCCGTGCTGCCCGCCGCGCAGGGCATGGCCGGCGCCACACCGCCACGGGTCGCCACGCGCTGGATGTAGCTCACGCCGGTCAGGGCGCCGCTGCCCATCGCCGGGTTGGCCTTGACGAGTTGCAGCGGGATGCTGCCCGCCATTGCCGGGGCGACCGCGACTTGCGTGCCGGTGAGCGCGGAGCCGTCGTTGGCTGCCCAGGTCGCGGGCGGGCCGAAGTAGCGGCCGAGGGTCTCGCCGCCACGGCCCTTCAGCGCCGCCATCGGACCGACGAACACCCACTCGAAGGCGTCCGTCGTGCCCGCCTTGGCGCGGCACTCGTAGGTGATCTCGCCGACCCCGACGGTCTCCCACGCCACGCGGTGACCGGCCGGCACCTTGACCGGGTCGGGCAGCATGTCCTGGCTGTAGGGGGCGGCCTTGGCCATCATCGGCATGGCGGGCATCGAGGGCATGCCCGAGCAGGCGGCCAGCACGGTGGTCAGGGCGACGGAAGAGGCAACGAGAGCGAAGCGGGACATGGCGGACTCCTGGGAAGGAAGGATGGGTGAGAGGGCTTGCAAGTGAAGGCTTTCGGGCCTTGCACTCCTCACTAGTCCGCCGGGCGCTGCGCAGATGCAGCCCCAGAAAAAAATAATTTCAGCTCAACTGGAGAACAGGAAGTTCAGCACGTCGCCGTCTTTCACGACGTACTCCTTGCCTTCCGCCCGCATCTTCCCGGCGTCCTTCGCGCCCTGCTCGCCCTTGAACTGGATGTAGTCCTCGAACGCGATCGTCTGGGCGCGGATGAAGCCCTTCTCGAAGTCGGTGTGGATGACGCCCGCCGCCTGCGGCGCGGTGTCGCCGACGTGGATGGTCCAGGCGCGCACTTCCTTCACCCCGGCGGTGAAGTAGGTCTGCAGCCCCAGCAGCTTGAACGCCGAGCGGATCAGGCGGTTCAGACCCGGCTCATCCTGGCCCATCTCGGCCAGGAACATCGCGCGGTCCTCGTCCTCCATCTCCGACAGCTCAGCCTCGGTCTTGGCGCAGATCGCCACGACGGGCGCGTTCTGCTTCGCGGCGAACTCGCGCAGGCGGTCGAGGAAGGGGTTGTTCTCGAACCCGCTCTCGTCCACGTTGCCCACGAACATCGCCGGCTTGGCAGTGATCAGGCACAGCGGCTTGAGGATGACCAGCTCTTCCTTGCTGAAGTCGATGCCGCGCACCGGCAGCGCCTGGTCCAGCGCCACCTGGCACTTCTCCAGCACCTTGACCAGCGCCTGCGCGTCCTTGTCGCCAGAGCGGGCGATCTTGGAGTAACGGTGCAGGCTCTTCTCGACCGTGCCCATGTCGGCCAAGCAGAGTTCGGTCTGGATCACCTCGATGTCGGCGATCGGATCGACCTTGCCGGCGACGTGGATGACGTTGTCGTCCTCGAAGCAGCGCACGACATTGACGATGGCGTCGGTCTCGCGGATGTGGGAGAGGAACTTGTTGCCCAGCCCCTCGCCCGTGGACGCACCCGCCACCAGCCCGGCGATGTCCACGAACTCGACGATGGCCGGCACGATCCGCTCCGGCTGGACGATCTCGGACAGCTTGCCCAGACGCGGGTCCGGCAGCTCCACCACGCCGACGTTGGGCTCGATGGTGCAGAACGGGTAGTTCTCGGCGGCGATGCCGGCCTTGGTCAGCGCATTGAAGAGGGTGGACTTGCCGACGTTGGGCAGGCCCACGATGCCGCACTTGAGACTCATGAAGGGATCCTTGTAAAACCTGTCGATTGTAGTGATCGGCGCCTGCCTGAGGTGCCGTGTCGCGGGCGATCAGTCGGCCGAGCAGGTGTCCAGCCGAACGACGTGCCGCCCGCTGCCCAGGCCGATGGTCCGCTCGGTCGCACCGTAGACGTGATTGAGAACCCGGACTGCCTGGCCACTTCCACCAACTGCCGCCCCTCCTGGCGGAACACCCGCAGCACCCCGCCGAGGTGGGCGTATTCGTGGGGACGACCGAACCCGGGCAAGCGCCGACAGCGACGCCAGGACAACGGCCCACGCGAGGCGAACAAGGATCGATGTCATGGTGCGGACTGGGGCATGGTGAATCGACAGGATTTTCCCATTCAGAACTGCACCGTCCCGCGCCCGCCCTGTCCCACCACCAGCCGCCGCCCGATGCCCTCGACGATCACCGCATTCATCCCGAAGGTGATTGCCCCACCCACCCGTGCATCGGCGCGGTAGCGGGCCAGGGTGTCGCCTGGTTCGAAGCCCGCTTCAGCCGTGTCGGGGTCGATGTTCGGGATCGGGCAGCGTGGACAGGGCTTGACCAGCCGCAGCGTGACCGGCCCGCCCGGCGTGTCGAAGTGCAGCGCGTCCAGACCGTCCTCGCCGTGCGGCCCCAGACCGTCGAGCACCAGGTTGGGGCGAAAGCGCGCCATCGTCACCGGTGCATGGCGGCCGAGCGCCAGCCGGCGGTTCAGCTCGTCCAGCGCGGCCACCGTGGTGACGAGGATGGGGTAGCCGTCGGAGAAGGCGTTTTCCGCTTCGAGCGCGCCGGTCCAGCGTGCACTCGACAGCCGCCGCTGCCCCGGCGTGAACTGCACCAGCCGCACCGGCGCACCAAGAAACCCGCTGAACCAGCGGTCGGCAGTGGGGCCGGCGGCGCGGGCATCCACGGCGTCGTCCCACACGCGCACCCGCAGCCGCTCGCCCAGCGGCGTGGCGGGCAGCCGCAGCGGCGGGCAGCCGGGTGCCGTCACGGTCAGCGCGCCGTCGTCGTCACTCCACGCCGGCCGGATCAGCGCCATGCGGGCGTGTTCGCGCTGGCTGAGGAACTCGTGCTGGTCGTCGATCAGCATCCATTGCCGGTCGTGCGCGAAACCGGTGGCGGCGAGGTCGGTCTGTGTCAGCGACAGTCCCGCGCAGGACTTGATGGGGTAGACATGCAGGCTGGCAATGGTGACAGGGCTGCTGCCATCGTCGTCACCGGTACCCGCCGGAGGGGCCATGTCAGGGTCAAGGGAATGCATCAGGGGCCTCGCTGCGGTCAGTTCCTACAATCTTGCCCTATGACAGCGTCTTTCCACCTTGCCCCGCCGCCGGCCTCGTCCGGATCGCCTGCACACGATGTGCTGATCCGTGGCAGTGGCCCGGTCGGCATGGCGCTGGCCTTGGCGCTGGCGCGGGATGGTCTGCGGGTCGGCTTGCTCGGCATCGCACCGCAGAAGGACGCCACGCAAGACATGCGCACCTACGCGCTGAACGCCGGTTCGGTCGCACTGCTGCAAGCGCTGCGGGTATGGGACGCCCTGCCTGAAAACGCCCGCACCGCCGTCCACGACATGCGCATCCACGGTGACGGCGGCGGAGCGATCGAGTTCAGCGCCTGGCAGCAGGGCGTGAGCGAGCTGGCGTGGATCGTGGACGCGGCCGCGCTGGAACAGACGCTGGGCGAAGCCCTGCGCTACGCCCCGCATGTGCAGCGGCTGGCGCAAGCACCTATCCACACCACCAGCGCCGCCCCGCTCACCGCCATCTGCGAGGGCAAGGATTCCGCCACCCGCGAGGCGCTGGGCGCCGGCTTCGAGTCCTTCCCCTACGGCCACCACGGCGTGGCGGCCCGGCTGGTCAGCGACCAGCCGCACCAGGGCACCGCCTGGCAGTGGTTCCGCCACCCGGACGTGCTGGCGCTGCTGCCCTTCGACCGGCCGCAGATCGACCACGGCTTCGGTCTGGTCTGGTCGCAGCCGCAGGCCGAGGCCGAGCGGCGGCTGGCGCTGTCCGACACCGACTTCGAGGCCGAGCTGAATGCCGCCACGGGTGGCGCGGCCGGCACGCTGCGGCTCGGCTCGCCGCGGGCCGCGTGGCCGCTGCGGCTGGGGCAGGCGCAGCGCTGGTGCGGGCCGGGCTGGGTGCTGCTGGGCGACGCCGCGCACGCGGTGCATCCGCTGGCGGGACAGGGGCTGAACCTGGGGCTGGCCGATGTGCGCGCGCTGGCGCAGGTGCTGGGCGACGCGCGGCGCACGATGCCCTGGAAATCGCTCGGCGACGAACGCACGCTGCGCCGCTACGCCCGCGAGCGCAGCACCCCGACCCGCGCCATGGGCGGCCTGACCGACGGCCTGCTGCACCTGTTTGCACAGCCTTCAGCGCCCCTGAAGGCACTGCGCAACCAGGGCATGACGCTGGTTCACCATCTCGGCCCGCTCAAGCGTTGGCTGACCGACCGGGCGCTCGATGCCTGAACTCCGCACGCAGACAGAACCAAGGACACTCCACGATGACTTTGCGCCTCGCCCCCTTCGCCGCCACCGCGCTGGCCGCCCTGACCTTGCTGTCCAGCCCGGCCCGCGCCGACGAGGCCGACATCCGCAAGACGCTGGCCGAGCGGTTCGCCAACCTGCCCAAGATCGACGAAGTGCGCCCGACACCGATGGCCGGCGTCTGGGAAGTGCGCATCGGCACCGACATCATGTACTCGGACGCCAAGGGCACCTACCTGCTCCAGGGTTCGATGATCGACACCGCCACGCGCCGCAACCTGACCGAAGAGCGCGTGGACAAGCTCACCGCGATCGACTTCGCCAGCCTGCCGCTGAAGGACGCCATCGTCTGGAAGAACGGCAACGGCAAGCGCAGGATCGCCGTCTTCGGTGATCCGAACTGCGGCTATTGCAAGCGGCTGGAGAAGGACCTGGTCAACGTGAAGGACGTGACGGTCTACAACTTCGTGATCCCGATCCTCGGCGGTGACTCGGCCGAGAAGGCCCGCGCGATCTGGTGCGCCAAGGACAACACCGCCGCCTGGCGCGGCTGGATGGTCGATGGCGTGGCGCCGCCGCGCGTGATGGGCCAGTGCGACGCCTCGGCCATCGAGCGCAATGCGGCGCTGGCCAAGAAGCACCGCGTCACGGGCACCCCGGCCATCGTCTTCGAGGACGGCACGCGCGCACCGGGCGCCATCCCTGCCGCCGAGATCGAGAAGCGGCTGGCCGGGAAGTCCTGACGCTGCCGCTCAGACCTGCCCCGGTGGGGGCAGGTCGGCATGGTCGAGCAGTGCCAGCAGGGTGTCGGCGCGCTGGCGGTAACGCTGGTGGTCCTGCATCGCCAGCCGGGTGTGGCGGTCGGCCAGATCCTGCAGGCCCAGCCGGGCATGGACCTGCGCCAGCATGGCGTGGGCGATGGCGCGGTCTTCCGGCTCGGTGGCAGCCGGCAGGGCACTGTCGGCGACACGGGCGCGGTCCAGCGCCTGGCTGCCGCGCCCGAGCTGGATCAGGCACCAGGCCTGGTCGGCCAGGAACAGGGCTTCGCACGACGTCAGCCCTTCGGCCACGGCCTGCGCGGTGTAGGCGTCGTACAGCGCCAGCGCCTCGGCGGGCTGCCCGGCCAGCACCAGCAATTGCGCCTGCTGCATCGGCGGGTGGTGGCTGAGGGCGCGGGTGCTGACGCTGCGGTCCAGGAAGATCGATGACTCGGTGCCCAGCATCGCCCGGCGCAGCGCCGCTGCATCGGTGTGGGCACCGAAGGCGGCGGTCAGGCGCACGTCGACCACCCGCAGCAGCGCCATGTTGTACATGATGGAGCTGAGCGCGGCGCCGTCGCCCTCGGCCTGGGCGTGGACACGGGCCTGGCTGTACCAGGGCTGGGCGCGTTCCTCGGCTCCGGCGTAGTGCAGCATCCCGGCCAGCACGAGACACAACCGCGACCGGGCACCATGGTGGTCGGCCTGGGCCGTGTTCAGCGCCAGCACAAGCGCCTCGACCGCACGGATGTCCTCGCGAACGTGGAACTCCAGGTGCGCCAACCAGGCCGCAGCCAGTGGCAGGGCGCGGGTGCTGCGGGTCGACCGGGCCTGCACCAGCGCCCGCCGCACGCGCTCGCGGGCGCTGCCAGCGAGGTCCGCATAGAAGTCCGCCAGCCCTTCGCCCAGCAGCAGCCAGGGCTCCAGCGACGGGTACTCGCGCGCGCCCGGTTCGGCGCGCAGGCTGGCGATCTCGGTGCGCGCCCGGGTGGTCTCGCCCAGCCGGGCCAGCACGACAGCACGCTCAGCACGCAGGAACAGCACCACCCGCGGCGAGCGCCGCTGCGCGATGTCGTGGTCGAGAGCCAGCAGGCGCCGGTTCACAGCCGACACGCTGCGGCCTTCCCGTCCGAGCGCCCGGATCAGCCACCCATCAGGCGGTCCAGGGCTTCCTGGTACTGGGCCGTGGTGTGGGCGATGACCTCGTCGGGCAGTGCCGGGGCCGGTGCGACCTTGCCCCAGGGACGGCCATCGACCTGCGCCGTCTCCAGCCAGTCGCGCAGGTACTGCTTGTCGAAGCTCGGCGGGTTGACACCAGCGGCCAGCGCGGCGCCGTACTGCTCGACTGGCCAGTAGCGCGACGAATCGGGCGTGAGCACCTCGTCCATCAGCGTCAGCGTGCCATCGGCGTCCAGGCCGAACTCGAACTTGGTGTCGGCGATGATGATGCCGCGGGTCAGGGCGTGGTCGGCGGCGGTCTGGTAGAGCTGGATCGACAGGTCGCGCACGCGGGTGGCCAGGTCCAGGCCGATGATCTCGACCATGCGCTCGAACGCGATGTTCTCGTCGTGGTCACCGACATCGGCCTTGGTGGCGGGCGTGAAGATCGGCACGGGCAACTTGGCCGCATTGGTCAGGCCGGCCGGCAGCGCCACGCCGCAGACCGACTGGCTCTCCTGGTATTCCTTCCAGCCGCTGCCGGCCAGATAGCCGCGCACCACCGCCTCGACCGGCAGCGGCGTCAGGCGCCTGACCAGCATCGAGCGGTCGCGCACCTGCTCCACCTCGTCGGGGGCGACCACGCTCAGCGGATCCTCGCCGGTCAGGTGGTTTGGCACGATGCGGCCCAGGCGGGCGAACCAGAACAGCGCCACGCGCGTCAGCAGCGCACCCTTGCCCGGGATCGGCTCGCCCATGATCACGTCGAAGGCCGACAGCCGGTCGGTGGCGACCATCAGGATGCGGTCCTCGCCGACGGCGTAGTTGTCGCGCACCTTGCCACGGGCGAGCAGGGGCAGGGAGTGGAGGCTGGAGTTGTGCAGGGCAGCGGTCACGGCAGAGGTCACGGCAGAAGGTCGGAAGACGGGAATCGGCGCCGATTGTAGGCGGCGCGCCCATGAAAAATGGCCCGTCGGCGACGGGCCACCCCCTGCAGCCAGCAGCGGTTGCGGGTCAGACCACCTGCTGTGCCAGCTCGCCGCGGCTGTACATCTCGGCCATCACCGACAGCCCGATCGGCTTGATCTTGCCGGCCTGGCCTTCGCAGCCGAACTCCATGTAACGCTGCTTGCAGATCGCCATGGCGGCTTCGCGGGCGGGCTTGAGCCACTCGCGGGCGTCGAACTTGTCCGGGTTCTCGGCGTGGAACTTGCGCACCGCGCCGGTCATGGCCAGCCGGATGTCGGTGTCGATGTTGATCTTGCGCACGCCGTGCCGGATGGCTTCCTGGATCTCGGCGATGGGCACGCCGTAGGTCTGCTTCATCTTGCCGCCGTACTGGTTGATGATGTCCAGCAGGTCCTGCGGCACCGACGAGGAGCCGTGCATCACCAGGTGGGTATTGGGGATGCGGGCATGGATTTCCTTGACGCGGCTGATCGCCAGGATGTCGCCCGTGGGCTTGCGGCTGAACTTGTAGGCGCCGTGGCTGGTGCCGATGGCGATGGCCAGCGCGTCGAGCTGCGTGGCCTTGACGAACACCGCGGCCTCTTCGGGGTCGGTCAGCATCTGGCTGTGGTCGAGCTTGCCTTCGGCGCCGACGCCGTCTTCCTCGCCCGCTTCACCGGTTTCCAGGTTGCCCAGGCAGCCCAGCTCGCCCTCGACGGTCGCGCCGATCCTGTGCGCCATGGCCACGACCTGCTGGGTCACGTCCACGTTGTAGCCAAAATCGGCAGGTGTCTTGCCGTCTTCGCGCAGCGAGCCGTCCATCATCACCGAGCCGAAGCCCAGATCCAGCGCGCCGGCGCAGATCTTCGGGCTGGTGCCGTGGTCCTGGTGCATCACCAGCGGGATGTGCGGATAGGCCTCGGCGGCAGCCAGGATCAGGTGCTTGATGAAGGCTTCACCAGCGTACTTGCGGGCGCCGGCCGAAGCCTGCAGGATCACCGGCGCACCGACGGCGTCGGCGGCGGCCATGACGGCCTGTACCTGCTCCAGGTTGTTGACGTTGAAGGCCGGGATGCCGTAGCCGTGTTCGGCGGCGTGGTCCAGCAGTTGGCGCATGGAGACGAGCATGGGAGAAACCTCAGGAAGTAAGTGACAGGATGGCAAGAACCTGCGACAGCGGTCATGGCGGGGGTGCCTGAAACCACTGTGTAACTCCCGGGATTCTACGGTCGAGACCCCGATCAACCGTGCGATTTCCCCTTATCTGCGGCACGCTGGCGCAAGCGATGCGCCATTTCTGCGCAACATTGCGGTCCCGTTACAGACAGGGTACCGTGGCCGAGCGTCGCAGGGGTCAGCCGACGCGGCAGACCTTGAGCATGTTGGTCCCCCCCGGATAGCCCATGGGCTCGCCGCAGGTGATGGCGTAGGTGTCGCCCGGCTTGAGCACGCCGCGGTCCACCAGCAGCTTTTCCGCCGCGGCCAGGGCCAGGTCGCGGTCCTCGAACTTGGCCATCAGGATCGGACGCACATTGCGGTAGAGCGCCATCTTGCGCTCCGACAGCACCTGGGTCGTCAGCGCGTAGATCGGCACATCGGTCTTGTAGCGGCTCATCCAGAGCGCGGTCGAGCCGGACTCGGTCAGCGCCAGGATCGCCTTGCAGCCCAGGTGGTGCGCCGTGAACAGCGCGCCCATCGCGATCGACTGGTCGATGCGGGCGAAGGTCTTGTTGGTGAAGTTGGCGTCGAGCGTGACCTCTTCGGCAGCCTCGGCGGCCATCGCGATGGCGACCATCTGCTCCACGGTCTCCACCGGGTACTTGCCGGCGGCGGTCTCGGCCGACAGCATCACCGCGTCCGTGCCGTCGAGCACCGCGTTGGCCACATCCGACACCTCGGCGCGGGTCGGCACCGGATTCAGGATCATCGACTCCATCATCTGCGTGGCGGTGATGGCGACCTTGTCCATCGCGCGGGCCATGCGGATCATGCGTTTCTGCAGCGCCGGCACCGCCGCGTTGCCCACTTCCACGGCCAGGTCACCGCGGGCGACCATGATGCCGTCGCTGGCCTTCATGATGGCTTCGAGCTGCGGAATCGCTTCCGTGCGCTCGATCTTGGCGATCATCCCGGGCTTGTGGCGCCACGGCTCGCCCGCGACGTTGGCGAGCTGACGCGCCATTTCCATGTCGATGGCGCTCTTGGGGAAGCTCACCGCCAGGTACTCGCACTGGAAGGACATCGCCGTCTTGATGTCGTCCATGTCCTTGGAGGTCAGCGCGGGCGCCGTGAGTCCGCCACCCTGCTTGTTGATGCCCTTGTTGTTGGACAACTCGCCACCGACCTTGACGACGGTATGCACCTTGTCGCCCTTGACCAGCTCGACCACCAGCACGATCAGCCCGTCGTTGAGCAGCAGCGTGTCGCCCGGACGCACGTCACGCGGCAGTTCCTTGTAGTCCAGACCGACCCCGGCGATGTCGCCCAGCTCGGTGCGGGAGGCGTCGAGCACGAACTTCGCGCCGTTCTCCAGCATCACCTTGCCCTCGGCGAACTTGCCGACGCGGATCTTCGGGCCTTGCAGGTCGGCCATGATCGCCACCGGCTTGCCGACGCGAGCGGCAATCTCGCGCACGAGGCTGGCGCGGTCGATGTGGTCCTGCGCCTTGCCGTGGCTGAAGTTCAGCCGCACCACATCGACACCGGCCCGGATCAGCCGCTCCAGCACAGCCGGGTCGGACGAAGCGGGGCCGAGGGTGGCGACGATCTTGGTATTGCGGGGCATGGGGCGGTCTCCGTGGGGATCTGACAAAACGATCCTTTGATTATTGACCGCCAACTAGAACACGGTGGTTACGAAGAAAGACGTACAACCGCTGCTGCTGCTGCCGCCGCATCCGCCACCGCCAGCGCCGTCATGTTCACCACCCGGCGCATCGACGCCGACGGCGTGAGGATATGCACCGGCGCCGCCGCCCCCAGCAGGATCGGCCCGACCGTCACGCCCTTGCCCGAGGTCATCTTCAGCACGTTGAACAGGATGTTGGCCGCGTCGATGTTGGGCAGCACCAGCAGGTTGGCCGCGCCCGACAGCGACGAGTCCGGCAGGATGTTGCGGCGGATCGACTCCGACAGCGCCGCGTCGCCGTGCATCTCGCCATCGCACTCGATCTCGGGCGAGCGCGCCACGAACAGGTCACGCGCCGCGCGCACGCGCTGGGCGGACGGTCGGTGCGAGGTGCCGAACATCGAGTGCGACAGGAAAGCGACCTTCGGGGGCAGGCCGAAGCGGCGCACTTCCTCGGCCGCCATCAGCGCGATGTCGGCGAGTTCCTCGGCGCTGGGCTGCTCGTTGATGAAGGTGTCGGTGATGAAGAGGTTGTGCTCCTCCAGCATCAGCGCGTTCATCGTGGCGAACACCTTGGCCCCCGCCCGCTGGCCGATGACGTTCTTCACGTACTCGAAGTGGCTGTCGTAGCGCCCGTGCAGCCCGCACAGCATCGCGTCGGCGTGGCCGAGCTTGAGCAGCAGGGTCGCGATCAGCGTCGTCGAGCGGCGCACGGCGGCCTTGGCGGCTTCGACCGACACGCCATCGCGCTTCATCAGGCGGTGGTATTCCTCCCAGCAGGCGCGGAAACGGGCGTCGTCCTCGGGGTTCACCACCTCGAAATCCACCCCCGGCTTCAGCCGCAGGCCGGCGCGCTCGATGCGTGCAGCGATCACCGCCGGACGCCCGACCAGGATCGGCTGCGCCATGCCTTCGGTCAGCACCGCCTGCACGGCGCGCAGCACGCGCTCGTCCTCCCCTTCGGCGTAGACGACACGCGCCGGGTTGCGCTTGGCCGCAGCGAAGACCGGGCGCATGAACATGCCGGTCTGGTAGACGTAGCGGGTCAGCGATTCGCGGTAGGCGGCGAGGTCGGTGATCGGGCGCTCGGCGACACCGGAGTCCGCAGCGGCTGCCGCCACGGCCGGCGCGATGCGCAGGATCAGGCGGGCGTCGAACGGCTTCGGGATCAGATATTCCGGACCGAACTGCAGTTCCTGCCCAGCGTAGGCAGCGGCCACCTCGTCGCTGGTTTCTTCCTTGGCCAGTGCGGCGATCTCGCGCACGCAGGCCAGCTTCATCGCCTCGGTGATCTTGGTCGCGCCGCAGTCCAGCGCGCCCCGGAAGATGTACGGGAAGCACAGGACGTTGTTGACCTGGTTCGGGTAGTCCGAGCGGCCGGTGGCGATGATGCAGTCCGGGCGTGCGGCCTTGGCGATCTCGGGGCGGATCTCCGGCTCGGGGTTGGCCAGCGCCAGGATGATCGGCTGCGTGCCCATGCTGGCGACCATCTCGCCGGTCATCACGCCCGCGGCCGAGCAGCCCAGGAACACGTCCGCGCCGACGATGACCTCGGCCAGCGTCTTCATGTCGGTCTTCTGGCAATACCGCTGCTTCGATTCATCCAGCTTGTCGCCGCGGCCTTCGCGGATCACGCCCTTCGAGTCGCAGACGAAGATGTTCTCGATCTTCACGCCCAGGCCGACCATCAGGTCCAGGCAGGCAATCGCCGCCGCACCCGCGCCCGACACCACCAGCCGCACGTCACCGATGGCCTTGCCGACCAGCTCCAGGCCGTTCAGCAGCGCGGCGCCGGAGATGATCGCGGTGCCGTGCTGGTCGTCGTGGAACACGGGAATCTTCATGCGCTCGCGCAGCTTCTTCTCGATGTAGAAGCACTCGGGCGCCTTGATGTCTTCGAGGTTGATGCCGCCGAGCGTCGGCTCCAGCGCGGCGATGATCTCGACCAGCTTGTCCGGGTCGCGCTCGGCGAGTTCGATGTCGAACACGTCGATGCCGGCGAACTTCTTGAACAGGCAGCCCTTGCCTTCCATCACCGGCTTGCTGGCCAGCGGGCCGATGTCGCCCAGACCCAGCACGGCGGTGCCGTTGGTGATCACGCCGACGAGGTTGGCGCGCGAGGTGTACTCGGCGGCGAGCGACGGGTCTTGCTCGATCGCCAGGCACGGGTAGGCGACACCGGGCGAGTAGGCCAGCGACAGGTCGCGCTGGTTCATCAGCGGTTTCAGCGGCGTGACGGCGATCTTGCCCCGGGTCGGCGAGCGGTGGTAGTCCAGGGCGGCGTCGCGCAAGGCCAGTTCGGCGGGGGACAAGGGCTGGGTCATCGAGGGCGCTCCTGCGGGTCCGGCGGGGACACGGGTGTTTCAAAAGGGAGCGCAGATTACTGCGGTCGGCCGGAGACCGCATACGTGATTCCCGCGCCGATGCGGCAAAAAGCGGGGGTCATGCCGACAAGCACAGGGGTCATGCGCAAGCGGCATGACCTGCCACGGCGGGCGCGGCTGGCGCGGTCAGTGCAGGCGCACTGCGGCGTCGAAGTACCAGGTCCGGCGGATCTCGATCACGTCGTACAGGCGGGCCAGCGCGGGCGGGAAGGCGGCGTAGGGGTGCTGGACCTCGACCATGCGGCGGATGGCCTCGTCCACCTCCGGCACGCCGCTGGACACGACGAACGTCACCGACTCCACTGAGCCATCGCTGCGCAGGGCCACGGTCACGGTGGGTGGGGTGTGGGGGCGGCGGGTGACTTCGCGCACCTTGTCGGGCAAGGTGTTGAGCTGGAGTTTCAGCGCCCAGGCCTGGGCGTAGGCGACGAGTTCGGCGTTGGGGTCGGTGTGGCCGAAGAGGCGGGCGCGGCGGGCGGTGCTGAGCGACAGGGGGAGCGCGCCGGACGGGCTGGGGGTGGCGTTCGCGGCGGCGTCGCGGCGGGCACGCTCCTCGTCGAGCTGGCGGCCGATGGCGCGGAGCCGGGCTTCGCGCTGGGCTTCGCGTTGGGCGGCGGCGTCCTGCTGGGCGGCCTGGACGCGGGCGGCTTCCTGTCGGGCCGCTTCCTGGCGCTGGGCGTCCAGTCTGGCGGCGGCCTGTCGGGCTGCCTCCTGGCGTTCCGCTTCCAGGCGGGCGGCCTCGGCGCGGGCGGTGGCTTGACGGGCCGCTTCCTGGCGCTCGGCTTCCAGCCGCGCCGCTTCGGCACGGACCGCAGCCTGACGAGCGGCCTCTTGCCGCTGCGCCTCCAGTTGCGCGGCGGCTTGTTGTCGCGCCGTTTCCTGGCGTTCGGCTTCCAGTCGCTGCGCCTCCAGCGCCGCCTCGCGCTTCGCCAGGGCCACCGGGTCGGGGCTAGACACACTCGGCTCGACCGCGCTGGCCGCGAGCACCGGCTCAGGCGCCACCGGCACGACCGGCGTGGGCACCTCGGTCGGCTCCGCGGTGAGGACGGGCGGCGGCGGGCTCGGCCGAGGCGGCGATGGCGGCGGAGCGCGATCGGGCACCTCGGCGCGGGGCGGCGGTGGGGGCGGGTTCACGGGCACCGCTTCGGCGGGCGGCATCGGTTTGGGCGCGGGCGCCTCGACCACCGCGCGCTCGGGCGGGAGCGGCGCAGGCGGTACGGGTGGTGCAGGCGGTTTCGGGGTCGGTGCCTCGACCGGCGCGGAGCGGATCGACGCGCGCTGCACATCGACGGCGGCCGACGGTGGTGGTGCGGACGCGGCGGGCGCGGGCGGCGGCGGAACGAGCACCGTCTGGATGTCGGGCACCACGGCCCGCCGCTCCTGCCAGGGGAGGACAAGCCCCGGCACCCCCTGCCCTTCGCCGACCAACTGGCTCAGCAGCAGCCCATGGAGCAGGACCGAGACGACCAGCGCACCATTGAACGACCGCCGCTCCGGGCGCGTGCGCTGAAGCGACACCGGCCGGCGTCCCCGCGGGCGCGGCGGACGCTTGGGCGCCTGGTCGAAGTCATGGACGGTCCACTTGTCACTCATTGCGTCCGATTCTCAGGGACGCGGGGGTGTGGGTGGGCTGAGAGATCGCTGAACAAACGGGGGTTTCTGCGAATCCTTTTGATCAATCAGTCTGCTCTCGTCGGATCGCTGGGCATGTCCAACGCAGCTTGCAAGCTCGACATCAGCGGCACCAGTTCCACCTGGACCGTTCGCCAGACAACATCATGGTCAATGTCGAAATACGCATGCACCATGCGGTTGCGCATGCTGACGATGGCCGGCCATGGCACACCCGGCACGGCAGCGCGCCCAGACGGCGAGACGCGCGACGCTGCCTCGCCGATGATCTCGACCGCCCGCACGACAGCGAACCGGAGCATCTCGTCCGTGTTGAGGTCGGTTCGTTGCCGACCCGCCAGAAACCCACGGGCCGTGCGAGCCGCGTCGATCATGTGCCGGAGGCGATTGCGGTCCTCAGGCTGCATAGGCCACCTGCGCTTGTCGAAGCACTTCTTCGCGGAAGTACGGGCTCAACTCCTGCGCGGTGCGCAGATCCACCTTGACCCCGAGTGCCTCGGTCAGTTCGATCTCGATACCGCTCAGGCCGATCAGACCGGGCACACGGCCGGGCTCGAACTCGACCAGCAGATCCAGATCACTGTCGGGGCGGGCCGTGCCCTTCATCCGCGAGCCGAACACGGACAGCCGGTGGATGCCGTGGCGCTGGCAGATCGGCGCCAGATCGCCGCTCGAAAGGTGGGTCAGCGCGGGAACGGTCATTGCAGACTCCTGGGTGAATCACACATCGTCGGCAAGTTTGCCTCACTGATCACCGCACACATCCCGAAGTTTTCCAACTGGACCGGTCGTTCCTGAACGGCGCAAAGGTGTTCGAGTTGAGCCTTCCGGTCACAAAGCAACAAAAAAAGAGCCACCTCACGGCAGCTCTGTGTCACGAACCCAAGTTCTGCTCACCGCAGAACCATGGCCAGTCTCAGCCCGCCGCCCGCTTCGCCAGAATCTCGAACGCCGGCAACGTCTTCCCCTCCAGCACTTCGAGGAACGCCCCGCCGCCGGTCGAGATATAGCCCACGTCACCCTCGATCCCATACTTGGCAATCGCCGCCAGCGTGTCGCCACCGCCCGCGATCGAGAACGCCTCGCTCTCGGCCACCGCGCGGGCGACCGTTTCCGTGCCGTGCGAGAAGGCGTCGAACTCGAACACGCCGACCGGGCCGTTCCACACGATGGTGCCGGCGGCCTTGAGCTGCGCGGCCAGGATGGCGGCGGTCTTCGGGCCGATGTCGAGGATCAGGTCGTCGTCGGCCACGTGCGCCGCGTCCTTGACCGTCGCCTCGGCGTCCGCCGAGAACGTCTTCGCGCAGACCACGTCCACCGGGATCGGCACCGCCGCGCCACGCGCCTTCATCGCCTCGATCACGGCCACGGCTTCAGCAACCAGGTCCGGCTCGGCCAGCGACTTGCCGATCTTCAGACCGGCCGCCAGCATGAAGGTGTTGGCGATGCCGCCGCCGACGATCAGGCCGTCCACGTTGTTGGAGAGCGCCTTGAGGATGGTCAGCTTGGTCGAGACCTTCGAGCCGGCGACGATCGCCACCAGCGGGCGCTTCGGGTTGGCCAGCGCCTTGCTGATCGCGTCGATCTCGGCGGCCAGCAGCGGGCCGGCGCAGGCGATCTTGGCGTACTGGGCGATGCCGTAGGTCGAGGCTTCGGCGCGGTGCGCGGTGCCGAAGGCGTCGTGCACGAACACGTCGCACAGCGCGGCCATCTTCTGCGCCAGCTCGGCGTTGTTCTTCTTCTCGCCCTTGTTCAGGCGGCAATTTTCCAGCATCACGAGCTGGCCCGGCGCCACGTCCACACCGTCCACCCAGTGGGCGACGACGGGGATCTCGCGGCCCATCAGCTCGCCCATGCGCTGGGCGACCGGCGCCAGCGAGTCTTCGGGCTTGAACTCGCCTTCGGTCGGGCGGCCCAGGTGGCTGGTGACCATCACGGCAGCGCCGGCCTTCAGCGCCATCTCGATGCAGGGGATCGAGGCGCGGATGCGGGTGTCTTCGGTGATGTGGCCGGCGTCGTCCTGCGGCACGTTCAGGTCGGCACGGATGAACACGCGCTGGCCGCCGATCTGGCCGGCGGCGATGAGGTCTTGCAGGCGAAGGACATTCATGTGGATAACTCCTTGAGGTGAAAGCGAAAAGCAAAAAGAGAATTCTTCGGCGCTACCAGCCCAGGCCGATGCGCAGGGGAAGGAACACGGCCATGCCCACCACGATGGTGCCGAGGATGCCGCGCTTCCAGAAGTAATACGCCAGCCCGACCGCCGCGCCGATCAGCCGCGCATCCGCCAGCGTCGCCGTCAGCACGCCCCGCGTCAGCAGCACTTCCGGCGCGACGATCGCCACCAGCGCGGCCAGCGGCGCGTACTTCAGCGCCCGCTTCACCCACGCCGGCATCGGCACCTCGTCCCGCGGCAGCAGCAGCAGGCTGCGCGTCAGCACCGTGATCAGCGCCAGACCGACGATGGTGAGCGCGGCATCCCAGGTGTTCATGCCGGTCATGGCGCAGACCTCCGCAGCGCCGCCGCCAGCCTTCCACCCCCGCCGCCGCCGGGAGGCTCCATCAGCAGCCCCGCCGACACGGCCGCCGCCACCGCGACGACGATGTGCAGCTTGTACGGCAGCGCAAACGCCGCCACCGCCGCCAGCCCGGCCACCGCCGCGCACACCCACGTCGCCCGGTCCACCAGCAGCGAGCAGGTCAGCCCGAGCAGCGCCAGCGTGCCCGCAAAGCCGAGGCCCCACGCGGGCGGGATCACATCCGCCAGCACGATGCCCACGATCGACGGGATCTGCCAGCCGATCCAGACCACCACGGCGCCGCTGACGAAGTATTCGACCTGGCCAGGGCGCGGCTCCGGCTCGGGCCAGGCTTTGGTGAACAGGGCGTAGTTGATGTCGGCGGCGAGGTAGCTCAGGGCCACGCGCTGACCACGCGGCAGGTGGCCGAAGTACCAGCGCCACTGCGCGCTGTAGATGACGAAGCGCAGGTTGACGATGCACGCGGTCATCAGGACGACCCAGATCGGCGCGCCGGTGGCGATCAGCGGCAGCGAGGCGAGCTGGGACGATCCGGCGAACACCGTCAGCGACATCAGCAGCGCCAGCCAGGGATCGAGCCCGCTCTTGACCATCGCCACGCCGGTGACGAGCCCCCACGCGGCCATGCCCGGCACCATGGGCAGCATGTCGCGCACGCCCCGCTGCCCCTCAGGGTGCAGGAAGACGTGGCGCAGGCGCTGGGTCAGCGTGGCAGGGGGCGGGGCGGTGCCGGGACGTGACATCCCGGCATTGTCCCATCGCGGGGCAGCGGCGCGGTGTCAGTGGGCCGGCTTGGCGCCAGCCTTGGCCGGGACTTCCTTGGGTTCGTCGATGACGTCTTCGGCGGCAGCGGCGGCTTTTTTCTTCGCCGCAGCATCCAGCCGTGGCACCACAGGGGGCACGCCGTCGAGCTTGTTCTCGCGCATGTACTCGTCCATCTCGCGCCAGCCGGTGTAGACCGCCGCCTTTTCCGCCTTGGGGTTGAGGGTGTAGCAGTCCTCGATGGCGCGCAGGGCATGGCGGCAGGCGCTGCCGATGGCCTTGGCGTCGGCTTCGGTGCGGGCGTGGAGGGCACCGGCAGATTCGATGCCGAGCTGGTCGCAGCCCGCCAGCGAGCCGGCGGCGATCAGGGCGAAGGCGATGGCGGGGACTGGATGGCGCATGGCTGGACTCGGGGTGTCGTCCCCTGCGCTATCGTCTTCCAGCCCCGTGACTTGAGCCGCTG
This sequence comes from Sphaerotilus sp., assembly GCA_013299055.1. Classification (GTDB taxonomy): domain Bacteria; phylum Pseudomonadota; class Gammaproteobacteria; order Burkholderiales; family Burkholderiaceae_C; genus Sphaerotilus. The sequence goes on along the minus strand of JAAFKB010000005.1, from coordinate 38,660 downwards.
GTCCTCAGTCGAGCGACTCGCCGACGCCAATCGCCCAGCGCTGCAGCACCTCGCGCACCGGCTGGCGCCGCCCCCCCGGTCGCTGCAGGCTGGTGAGCGCCAAGGCCCCCACACCGCAGGCGACGACGAGGCGGTCGCTCTCCACGGCCAGCACAGTGCCCGGGGCGCCCTGCCCATCCACGGCATCGGCCTGCCAGACCTTGACCACCTCGCCAGTGCGGCGGAAGCTGGCCCCCGGGAACGGATCGAAGGCCCGCACGCGCCGCGCCAGCACTGCAGCGGGCAGCGTCCAGTCGAGCGGGGCTTCCTGCTTGTCGATCTTGTGGGCGTAAGTGATGCCTTCGGCGGGCTGCGGCGTGGCGGTCAGGCCACCGCGTGCGGCCAGCGCCAGCGCCTCGACGATCCACTGCCCACCCAGCGTGGCGAGCCGGTCGTGGAGCGTGGCGGTGGTGTCGTCCGGGCGGATCGGCTCGGGCGCGACCAGCAGCATGTCGCCGGTGTCCAGCCCCGCATCCATCTGCATGATGGTGACGCCCGTCTCGGCGTCACCGGCCTCGATGGCGCGGTGGATCGGCGCGGCCCCGCGCCAGCGCGGCAGCAGCGAGCCGTGGATGTTCAGGCAGCCCAGGCGTGGCAGGTCCAGTACCCACTGCGGCAGGATCAGCCCGTAAGCGGCGACCACCAGCACGTCGAGCTGCGCGGCCTGCAGCGCCACGCGTGCAGCGGCGGCTTCCTCCGGGTAGCGGCCATCGAGCTTCAGGCTGGTCGGCTGCGCAACCGGCAGACCGTGCTGCAGCGCGCACTGCTTCACCGCCGAGGGCTGCAGCTTCATGCCACGGCCCGCGGGACGATCCGGCTGTGTCAGCACCAGCGGCACCGCATGGCCCGCTGCCAGGATGGCCGCCAGCGCCTCGGCGGCGAATTCCGGCGTGCCCGCGAAGCCGACGCGCAACGTGGCATCCACCATAGCCGTCATGCCTCGTCCTCGTCTTCGCGCTGGCGCTTGACCAGCTTGCTGCGGATGCGGTTGCGCTTGAGCGGCGAGAGGTATTCGACGAAGACCTTGCCCATCAGGTGGTCCATCTCGTGCTGCACACAGACGGCAAGCAGCCCTTCTGCGTCGAATTCGTAGGTCTGGCCCTCGCGGTTCGTGGCCCGCACGCGCACCGTGGCGTATCGCTCGACCTTGTCGTAGATGCTTGGCACCGACAGGCAGCCTTCATCGCTGACGACACGCTCCTCGCTGTGCGCGATGATGGCGGGGTTGATCAGCACGAGCTGGTCGGACTTGTCCTCGGACACGTCGATCACAATCAGCCGCTCATGCACGTCCACCTGCGTGGCCGCCAGACCGATGCCGCGTGACTTGTACATCGTCTCGAACATGTCGTCGACGAGTCGGCGCAGGCGGTCGTCGACGTGGACCACGGGTCTGGCGACCTTGTGCAGGCGGGGATCGGGGTAGCGGAGGATGGTCAGCAGGCTCATGTTCGGGGGCCACGCGACCGGCGACTCGGCCGGTTTCGTTGCGGCATCAAGGGTTTAGGGGCAGAATTGATGAAATTGATCGAAGTATTTTGCGCGGGCCTGCAGGGTCGGCGCACGGAGATGCGCTCCATGGTCCTGTGCCACGGCCAGCCTGCTCCTCTGCGGCGCACACGCGCCAAGGCGGCAGGTGTCCTGACCCTCGCGATGCTGGGCCTGTGGCTTCCAGCCTCCCATGCATTCCCCGATTATCCAGTCACCGGCGCCCAGCGTGGCACGGCGCAGAAAGTCGCCGAAGCCGGTGTGCCCTTGTCCGAGCTGGCCCCCAACGCCCCGGACAGCCACACCGTCAAGCGCGGCGACACCCTCTGGGACATCTCCAGGCTCTTCCTGCGCAGTCCGTGGCGCTGGCCGGAGCTGTGGGGCATGAACCTGCAGGAGATCCGCAATCCGCACCTGATCTACCCCGGCCAGGTGCTGACGCTGGTCAAGAGCGGCGGACGGGCACGGCTGGTGATCGGCGGCGGCGGCAGCACGGTCAAGCTCTCGCCGCGCATCCGCGCTGGCGATGCAGACCTCGGCCCGATCGCCTCCATCCCGCTGCACCTGATCGAGCCGTTCCTGAACGACGCCGTGGTGCTCGACAGCGACACCCTGGCCCGGGCGCCGCGCATCGTCGCCGGGCGCGAAGGCCGTGTGCTGCTGGGCCGTGGCGACACCGCGTATGTGCGCGGCGAGATGCCCGCCACACGCGACTGGCGCATCTTCCGCGAGGCCCGGCCGCTGCGCGACCCGCTGAGCAGCGAGGTGCTGGGCTATGAAGCCGCGTTTGTCGGCAACGCCGAGTACACCCGTCCCGGCGAGACCCGCACCGACGTCCAGAACAACCCCGAGATCGTGCCGGCCACGGTCGTGCTCGGCCCGCTGCGCCAGGAAGCGAGCATCGGCGACCGGCTCGCGCAAGCGCCCGTGCGCGACAACCGCAACTACGTGCCGCACGCGCCGCGCCAGCCGATCGAGGGCCGTGTCGTCTCGATCTACGGCGAGGGCCTGTCGGCCGGGCAGAACCAGATCGTGGCCCTCAACCGCGGCCTGCGCGACGGCGTGGAGCGCGGCCATGTGCTGGCGGTGCTGCGTTCCGGCGAGCGGCTGCAGGACCGCACCGATCCGCTCAAGGCCACGCTGCAGCTGCCGGACGAGGCCCATGGCCAGCTCTTCGTGTTCCGGGTCTTCGAGCGTGTGTCCTATGCGCTGATCCTGAGCGCCGAGACCGCCGTGCGCCCTGGTGACCGCTTCGCTCCACCGTGACCGACGCGGCCGCAGCACCTGCCGTGCCCGACCGCGAAGAGCTGTCGGCCTGGCTGCGGCTGCTGGAGACCCCCGGCATCGGTCGCCAGCGCGCACGCCAGCTGCTGCTGGCGCTGGGCGGCCCACGGGAAATCTTCGATGCCTCGCCGGCCGCCTGGCGCGAAGCCCTCGACGGGCACAAGGCCAGCGCCGCCCTGGCCGATCTGCCAGAAGGCCACGCTGCGCTGGTGGAGCGTACGCTGCAGTGGCTGGAGCAGCCCGACTGCCATGTGCTGGTGCTCGGCGATGCGCTCTATCCCGCCGCCTGGCGGGAGATGGCCGATCCGCCGCTGCTGCTGCACGCCCGTGGGCGGATGGCGCTGCTGGCACAGGACGCGCTGGCCATCGTCGGCAGCCGCCACCCGACAGCGCAAGGGCTGGACCATGCCCACCAGTTCGCTGCGGCGCTGAGCGGCGTCGGAATGGTGGTGGTATCCGGGCTGGCGCAAGGCATCGACGCCGCCGCCCACGCAGGCGCGCTGGACGGTCCCGGCAGCACCATCGCCCTGGTCGGCACGGGCCTCGACCGCGTCTACCCCCGCCAGCACCACGCCCTGGCCGGCCGCATCGCCCGCGAGGGGCTGCTGCTGTCCGAACACGTCCTCGGCACGCCGCCCCTGGCCCCGCACTTCCCGCAGCGCAACCGCCTGATCGCCCGGCTGGGACGCGGCACGCTGGTGGTGGAGGCCGCGCTGCAGTCCGGCTCGCTCATCACGGCACGCCTGGCGATGGAATACGGCCGCGAGGTGTTCGCCATCCCCGGCTCGATCCACAGCCCGCAGGTCAAGGGCTGCCACAAGCTGATCAAGGAAGGGGCCAAGCTGGTCGAGACCACGCAGGACATCCTCGACGAGCTGCACTGGGGCACGACCACCCGGCCCCAGGCCACCGCAGCGCCCGCCGCACCGGTCGACGACACGCCAGACGATCCCCTGCTGGCGGCATTGGGCTGGACCGCCTGCACCCTGGACACCCTGCAGGCCCGCACCGGCTGGGCCACCGCGGAACTCAGCATCCGGCTGCTGGACCTGGAGCTGTCAGGACAGGTCCAGCGGCTGCCGGGCCAGTGGTTCCAGCGTCAGGCGAGCGCGTGACCCCATGCACGGGGCGGGCCGGATTGGGTCTGGCACGTACCTCTGTCGACCGGGGCGCTCAGGTATAGTGGTTTCATGTTCGATGTGCTCGTCTATCTCTACGAAAACTATTGGCGACCCGACGCTTGCCCGGACCACGCCCAGCTTTCACGCAAGCTCACCTCCGTGGGCTTCGAGAGCGACGAGATCGAGGATGCGCTGAGCTGGCTGGACGGATTGGCCAATGTCGCCGAGTCCCAGGCCAAGGCCCAGAGCCCGCTGTCCCTGCGCGTCTATACCCCGCTGGAGCAGGAGCACCTCGGCACGGCGTCGATCGCCTTCCTGAGCTTTCTCGAATCGGCCGGCGTGCTGCCCGCCCCGATGCGCGAGATTGCCGTGGACCGCGCCATGGCCACGGCTGGCGAGCTGGCACTCGAAGACCTCAAGATCATCGTGCTGATGGTGTTCTGGAGCATCGGCGAGGAACCCGACGCATTGATCCTCGACGAGCTGTTCGTGGATGCCGAGGACCGGCTGATCCACTGAACTGCGCCTGCGGTCTGCCGGGTCTCAGTGCAGCAGACGCCCCGGATCGGCGTCGAGCTTGGCCAGCGCATCCCGCGTCGCGCGCACGGTCAGCGACTCTTCCTCCACCGGCACCAGCAGACCCGCCTGCAAGAAGGCGGCCAGGCGGTGCTTCTGGAACAGGATGCCGCGCCCCTGTGGCGACACGAACAGGCTGAACTGCTTGCGCGAACCCTGCCACGCCAGCTGCACGTTGGCCACGGTGTCGCGGTAGTCGAGCCGGAACCAGCTGCCCACGCTGAGGTTGTTGGACCAGGCGACCATGGCCGGCGTGGGCATCGAGCCCCCCTCGGCCACCACCTCCAGATCCTTGGTCTCGTGCCCGGAAAGGTCGCGCACCATCGACTCGTCGATCTCGATGTGGCCGACATCGGGCAGCATGTCCTCCAGCGTCTCCAGCTGCATCATCAGCTCGTTGAGGCGCTCGGTCGGCATGGTGGCGGTGCGGGCGGAGAACGCCGTCTGCAGGGCGTTGTTGATGGACTGCAGGTACTCGTCCTGCCGCGGCACCGGCACCCCCGCGGACACCATGCCCTCGCGCAGCTTCTTCAGCAGCGGCGACAGCCGGCGCAGGGCGTCCGAACGCTCTTCGCGCGAAACCTTGGCGCTGGCCAGCCAGATCAGCTCGGCCGCCACCTTGTGCATGGCCTTGGTCGGCTCGCTCGACTGGCCGGCCTTGACCGCTGTCGTCGCGAGCACGTCGGCCCAGACGTGGAACAGGAACTCGCGCACGCCGTCGTGGACCGGCACCTCGTTGAGCATCTTGCGCAGCTCGATGGTGTACTGGATGGCCAGCGTCTCGCGCTGCTCGATCTGCTGGGCCAGCGACACCCCCTTGCTGGCAGCCAGGTGCGCGGACTTGAAGTAGTCCTCCAGGAACCGCTCGAACTCGGTCAGCACGGTCTGGAACACGCGCCGGCCCGTGTCGGGATAGGCCTCGACCACCTGCACGACCCGCTTGATCTCGCGCTCCAGCGGCTCGCTCACGCCGGCGCTGCCCGCCTCGAAGCCCATCACGCAGGCGCCCATGCGGTCGATCAGCTTGCGCGCCGGATGGTCGATGGTCGCGAAGAAGTCCGGCTCGGCAATCGCCACGCGCAGCACCGGCATCTGCAGCCGGGCAAACCACACCCGCACGGCGGCCGGGATGCGCTCTTCGGTCAGCAGACTCTGGAACATCAGCGCGACCACCTCGATGGTGGCGCGTTCGACAGGCGTGGTGGCCGCCTGCTTGAGAGCGGCCTTGCGGGCCTGCAGCTCCTGCAGCAAGCCGGGTGTGCTCACGGCAGCCGACTGGGACAGCACAGGCACCTGCCCATGGGCGTCGGGCCTGGGATCGAAGCGGTGCTGCACCGCCGCCTGCACTTCGTTGATCGCGGCCCGCAGGCCGGGCGAAGCCGGTGGATGCGGCTGGGCGATGGTGGAGTTGTAGAAGTCGGGCACCTGCCGCGACACCAGCCGGTTCAGACGCCCGAGCACGGCTTCGGCCTGCTCGATGCTGCGCAGCAGACCCGGTGAGCGGGTCATCATGCGGGTCTCGTCCTGGACATCACCTCGGCCGGTCTGCCCCCCGTCGCCACCGTGGCTGCCTGCGTGGCCACCCGCCCGCCCCAGGCTGGCCATGGCCGTCGGCGCGTACTGGTGGGCATTCTCCGGGGTCATGCCCTGGTAATGCGCGGGCGGGACAGCCGCGGGCGCGCGCGCAGGCTGACCCGAGGGCGACGGGAAACGCTCTCCCGGCGCGGCCAGCCGTGCCGTGGCAGACGCGCCACCCCCCGCCCCTGTCGCCCCGCCTCCACCACCAGCGGACGCCGAGGACTTGGCGCCTGAGGCGGAGCCCGCACCGGCGCCTCCACCGCCGGCAACCGCCACGCCACTCGCCACCGGAGGGGCTCCGCTGTCACGGCTGCGGCGAATGAACTGGCGCAAGTTGACTTCCGGGCACACCCCCTGGCTGATCAGCCAGCGGTTGGTCTCGTGGTAGGCCTCGTGGACCAGCGCGGCAAACTCCTCGTGGAGCTGGGGCTGGACCAATTTCCAATGGTCGACCGACAACCCCGCCGTGCGCCAGCTGTCCACGGTGGCCCGGGCCAGCGCATGGGGGCGCAGGACATCGTGGGGATCCATCTCGTCACGGCGGTCCAGTGCGGACATGCGGTAGCGCAGGTCAGAAAATTCCCAGCTTGCCTTGTCCATCGTGGCCAGCGCCATGCGCGAGACGAGAATCTCCAGGTCGATGGTGGAATCGTCGACCAGGGCCAGCTCCCCTGCTCGGGTCGCCGACGGGCGGGCACCATGGGCGGGCGCAGGGTGGCCGGAGAGGATGGCGGCCAGGTGGGCATTGAACAACTGCTGCCAGCTGGCGGACTGGCGTGGCAGGTCGGCCAGCAGATCGCGCCGCCTGAGCATCACGTCAGGCGAGCCGACCTGGGTCGACTGCTCGCGCAGGCGTTCGATGATGGCACGCACGGTGCGCTGCAGACCCCGGGAGATCTGATCGCAATAGAGGCGGCGAGCCTGCGCAGCAAGGACCGAGGACGGGGCAGCAGCGGAGGCCATGGATGTCGTGCCAGAGTCCGTGCAGACGGATCAGTAGATGATAGAACTGCCCACTTTACACCAGCCCGACCACACGCCGTTCAGACGACCGCACCAGAATTGGGATCGCTCGGATCCTGGTCCTTGCGCGGATTCGCGCCAATCAGATCCTCGCGCTTGACACCCAGCCACATCGCGATGGCCGCCGCCACGAAGACCGACGAGTAGATGCCGAAGCAGATGCCGATCGTCAACGCCAGCGCGAAGTAGTGCAGCGTCGGACCACCGAACAGCAACATCGACAGCACCATCATCTGCGTCGAGCCGTGGGTGATGATGGTGCGGCTCATCGTGCTGGTGATGGCGTGGTCGATGACCTCGGACGTGGTCATCTTGCGGAACTTGCGGAAGGCCTCGCGGATCCGGTCGAAGATCACCACCGATTCGTTGACCGAGTAGCCCAGCACCGCCAGCACCGCCGCCAGCACCGCCAGCGAGAACTCCCACTGGAAGAAGGCGAAGAAGCCCAGGATGATGATCACGTCGTGCAGGTTGGCGATGATCGCGGCGACGGCGAACTTCCACTCGAAGCGGATCGCCAAGTAGATCATGATGCCAGCGACCACGAAGGCCAGCGCCTTCAGGCCGTCCTCGGCCAGTTCCTTGCCGACCTGCGGGCCGACGAACTCGCTGCGGGTCAGCTTGAGCGGTTCGGTGGCGGTGGCCCCGGAGCCGACCTCGCAGGCCTGGCGGCTGATGGTCTCGCCCTTGGGCGTGGTGGTCTGCACCGGCTTGAGCAGGCCGCCTTCGGCCGCACAGAGCTGGGCGTAGACGCGACCCACCACCTCGGACTGCTTCACGTCGCCCCGCAGCGGCAGCCGGATCAGCACATCGCGCGAGGTGCCGAACTTCTGCACCTGCACTTCGCCGAAGTTCATCGCCTCGACCGTGGTGCGGATCTTGGCGATGTCGGCGCTCTGGGCGTATTCGGCCTCGATGACCGTGCCGCCCGTGAACTCGATCGACAGGTGCAGCCCGCGGGTGAAGAGGAAGAACACCGCCAGCGCGAACGTGACGAAGGAGATGACGTTGAACACCAGCGCATGCCGCATGAACGGGATGTCGCGCCGGAAACGGAAGAATTCCATGGCGGGCTCCTGTCAGGCCTTGGGGGTGGTGACGGTGGTGACAGCGGTCGACGTCGGTGCGGATCCCGGCTGGGGTGCCGGCTTCCAGACTTGTCCGATCGAGACACCGGGCAGTTTCTTCTTGCCGCCATACCAGAGGTTGACCAGCCCGCGCGAGAAGAACACGGCCGAGAACATCGAGGTGAGGATCCCGAGGCAATGCACCACCGCGAAGCCCCGCACCGGCCCCGACCCGAAGGCCAGCAACGCCACGCCTGCGATCAGCGTCGTGACGTTGGAGTCGAGAATCGTCGCGAAGGCGCGCTCGTAGCCGAGGTGGATGGACATCTGCGCCGAGGTGCCGTTGCGCAGCTCCTCGCGGACACGCTCGTTGATCAGCACGTTGGCGTCGATCGCCATGCCCAGCACCAGCGCGATGGCGGCGATGCCCGGCAGCGTGAGCGTGGCCTGCAGCATCGACAGCATGGCCACCAGCAGCAGCAGGTTCACCCCCAGCGCCAACGTCGAGAACACGCCGAACAGCATGTAGTAGGCACACATGAACACGGCGATGGCGATGAAGCCATACAGCACGCTGTCGAAGCCCTTGGCGATGTTCTCGGCGCCCAGGCTCGGGCCGATCAGGCGCTCCTCGATGATCTCCATCGGCGCAGCCAGCGAACCAGCGCGCAGCAGCAGCGCAGTGTCGGCGGACTCCACCGGCGTCATCGAACCCGAGATCTGCACCCGGCCGCCACCGATCTCCGAGCGGATCACCGGGGCCGTCACGACCTCGCCCTTGCCCTTCTCGAACAGCAGGATGGCCATGCGCTTGCCGATGCTCTCGCGCGTCACGTCGCGGAAGATGCGCGAACCACGGGCGTCGAGCGTCAGGTGGACCGCAGGCTGCTGGTTGTCGTCGAAGCCGGCCTGCGCGTCGGTGAGGTTCTCGCCGGTCAGCACCACCTGGCGCTTGAGGATGATGGGCAGGCCGCCGCGCTCGGTGTACTTCTCCGTGCCGAAGGGGACCGGGCCACCGCCGCTGAGCGCCGCCTGCGCCTCAGGGCCGTCGTCGACCATGCGGACTTCGAGCGTCGCCGTGCGGCCGATGATGTCCTTGGCCTTGGCGACATCCTGCACACCGGGCAGCTGCACGACCACGCGGTCGGCGCCCTGCTGCTGGATCACCGGCTCGGCCACGCCCAGTTCGTTGATGCGATTGTGCAGGGTGTTGATGTTCTGCGTCAGCGCCTGCTGCTGGACGTTGCGGACCGCCTCGGGCTTGATGCGGCCGGTCAGCTTCGGCTCGGCCGGGTCGGTGCCTGCGGTCCAGAGCATGTCGGGCTGGGCGTCCGACAGCGCGATGCGGGCCTTCTCCAGCGTCTCTGCGTCACGCAGGCGCACCTCGACCGCATCGCCGCTGCGCTGGATGCCGCTGTGGCGGATCGACTTGTCGCGCAGCAGCGTGCGCACATCGGTGGACAGCGACTCGGTCTTCTTGGTCAGCGCCGCCGCCATGTCGACCTGCATCAGGAAGTGCACGCCACCGCGCAGGTCCAGACCCAGGTACATCGGCAGTGCGCGCAGGCTGGTCAGCCACTGCGGCGAGCGCGAGACCAGGTTCAGCGCCACGATGTACGACGGGTCGGCCGGATCGGGGTTGAGCGCCTTGACGATCGCGTCACGCGCCTTGAGCTGCGCATCGGTGTCGGCCAGACGGGCCCGCACCGAGGTGCCTTCGAGCTGCACGAAGTCCGGCTTCAGCCCGGCCGATCGCACCGCCTGCTCGACCTTGGGCACCAGGCCGGCGTCGATCTTGAGGGTGGCCCGTGCGCTGGAGACCTGCACGGCCGGCGCCTCGCCGAAGAAGTTGGGCAAGGTGTACAGCAGCCCCACCACCACGGCGATGGCGAGGATCAGGTACTTCCACCAGGGGTAACGATTCATCGTGCTGACAGGCCTGGAACAGGCGCGCTCTCTGGATTATTTGATCGTGCCCTTGGGCAGAACCTGGACCACCGCGCTGCGCTGGAACTGCACGACGACGTTGCCGGCGACTTCGGCCGACACGTACTGCTCGTCGACCTTGGTGATGCGGGCCAGCAGACCGCCCGCGGTGACGACCTCGTCGCCCTTGGCGATGGCGTCGATCATGGCCTTGTGCTCCTTCTGCTTCTTCATCTGCGGGCGGATCATGATGAAGTACAGCACCACGAACATCAGCACCAGCGGCAGCATCTGCGTCAGGGACGACATGGCACCACCGGTTGCGGCACCTGCGGTCTGTGCGTAGGCATTGGAAATGAACACGTTCTGGCTCCTCGGCGGAAAAGGACTGGGTTGTCAGGGTCGACAAAGCGACGGATTGTAGGGCCGCCGCACGGCAGACGCCGTCGGGCCGGGCTGGCAGGGATCAAGCCTATCCAGCCGACTCCGATAAGCAGGCATGGTTGCCTTCTCCCACTTCTTCACCGGCGGACTGGCAGGGTACCGCGGTGCACCGCCCGTGCTGGATGCCGTGCGCAGTGGCCCCACTCCCCCGACGCGGGTGCTGCTGCAGGTCAGCACCGCCTGGCGGGCACGGCTGGCCAAGGCCTTGCTGGACCACGGCCTGCAACCCGTGCTGCCAGGCGAGGCGGGCGCGGCGGCGGGAGTGCCAGCCGACGTGGTGGTCTGCCAGTTCAGCACACGGCACCCTCCGACACGCTCGGGCGGTGCCGAGCCAGCCCACGCCGCGCCAATGGTGGCCTGGCTCGATCTGCACACGGGCGACGATGCGGCCGCCCTGCGCCACGGTGCGCTCGACGCCGGGGCCGTCTCGCTGGTCGTGGCCAGCGACCAGACCGACGAACTGGTTCGGGTCGTGGCCCACCTGGGACGCTGGCGGCCCGAGGTCGGTGCCCTGCCGGATGTGACGCTGCCCGCGCTGCAGCCCCCCCTGGGCCGCGTGCTGCAACGCGCCAGCGTCCGCGCGCACCTCGGCGCGCTGGTGCTGCTGGGCCTGTCGCGTTTCGATGAGGTGACGCTGACCCTCGGGGCCGACCTGCGCACCGCGCTGCACCAGGCCATCGCGCAGCGCCTGCAGGTGGCCCTGGTCGCCATCGAAGCCCGCCATGCCGGCCGTCTGCGGCTGCAGCTGGTGCGCGGGGACGAAGGGCTGGCGGTGATCGCCGCACCGCTGCAGCGTTCCACGGACGCCCAGGCGCTGGCCTGCGAGCTGCTGCAGCGGCTGGATGACCCCGTCGACGTGGGCGACCACCGGCTGGTGGTGGGGGGCTGTGCGGGGGTGGCGGTGTTTCCGCACGACGGTCACCAGGTCGAGACACTGGAGCGCCACGCCACGCTGGCCCTGCACGAAGCCCGTCGGCAGGGCCGCAACGGCTGCGTCGCCTACGGTCCGACCCTGGGCCGCGGGGCGATGCGCCGGCTGCAGCTCGAAGGGGCGCTGCGCCGGGCGCTGGCGCAGTCGGCCTTCACGCTGCAGTTCCAGCCGCAGGCCGATCTGCACACCGGCGCGCTCACCGGGGCCGAGGCGCTGCTGCGCTGGCACGACCGCGACCTCGGCCAGATCGAGCCGACCGAGTTCATCACCCTGGCCGAAGACACCGGCCTCATCACCCGCCTGGGTGCCTGGGTGCTGGACCACACCTGCCGGCAGATCCGCCAGTGGCGCGACCAGGGGCTGGACGTGCCGCGTGTCGCCGTCAACGTGTCGCGGCTGGAGGTGGTGCAGCCCGGGTTCGTGGCGGGGGTGCTCAAGGCACTGGTCGACCACGGCCTGCCCGGTGGCACGCTGACGCTGGAGCTGACCGAACCCGCCCTGATGCACGACACCGAGCGCCTGGGCGAGCGGCTGCAGGCCCTGCGTGCGGCGGGGGTGCGCATCGCGGTGGACGACTTCGGCAGCGGCTACTCCTCGCTGGCGCGGCTGAGTCGGCTGCCGCTGGACGAGCTGAAGATCGACCGCTGCTTCCTCGCCACGCTGCAGGGCAGCGGTGCCAAGGTCGCTGCAGCGGTCATCGGCATGGGGCATTCGCTCGGACTGCGTGTCGTGGCGGAAGGGGTCGAGCGCGAGGAGCAGCTCGATTTCCTGCGCCACCACGGCTGTGACGAATTCCAGGGTCACCTGCTGTCACACCCGCTGGACGCGAGCACGATGGCGCAGGTGCTCAGCCACGCCAGGGTGCAGCACCGGCTGGTGGTGGACACGTTCTCGCCGCCGCCCGCGCCCGCACGGCCGCCCGCCATGCTCCCCTTCCCCAGCCTGCCGACGCTGCCCATGGTCAGCACCTGAGGCCTCTCCCCCCGATCACACCACCGGCTTGCCCGCCTGCTGCGCCGCCCGGGCCGCGAACGCCGCCCGCTGTGCCGCGATCCGGTCTCGCGGGTTCTGCTTGACCACCTGTTCATCAAGTTTCATCTCCGCGATGAAGCGGCTGGGAAACGCCCGCTTGATCTCGCGCCCGCGCTTTTGCCGCAGCAAGGTCGACACCAGCAGCGTGCGGCGTGCCCGCGTGATGCCCACGTACATCAGGCGGCGCTCCTCTTCGAGCCGCTCCGCCGTCATGTCCTCCTCGTCGCGCTTGAACGGCAGCGTGCCTTCGTTGACACCCACCAGCACGACGTGCGGCCACTCCAGCCCCTTGCTGGCGTGCAGCGTGGACAGCGTGACGAGGTTCTGGTCCTGCTCGCCGCGCTCGGCCAGGCTCAGGATCACGCTGATCGACTGCGCCACCTCCAGCACGCTCTTCTTCTGCGTCTCCACCGCCATGCCGCCATCGTTGTCGATCTCGCCGCCGCAGCGTTTGGCCACCCAGTCGATGAAGTCGATCACGTTCGACCAGCGGGCCGCGGCGACCTTGGGGTTCTCCTCGTTGTCGAGCAGGTGCTGCTCGTAGCCGAGGTCGGTGAGCCACTCCATCAGCATCGGCTTGGCCGCTTCGGCGCCGACAGTCTGGCGGGCGCGGTATTCGAGGTCGTTCACATACCGGCCGAACTCGTGCAGCGAACCGACCGCCTTGCCGCTCAACGCTGTGCCCAGCGACTCCTGGAACAGCGCCTCGAACAGGCTCACGCGCCATTTGCCGGCGAAATCGCTCAAGGCCGCCAGCGTCGTGTGGCCGATGCCGCGCTTGGGCGTGGTCACGGCGCGCAGGAAGGCCGGGTCGTCGTCCTGGTTCACCAGCAGCCGCAGCCAGCCGCACAGGTCCTTGATCTCGGCGCGGTCGAAGAAACTCTGGCCGCCCGACACCTTGTAGGGAATCTGGGCCTTGCGCAGCGCCTCTTCGAGCTTGCGGCTCTGGTGGTTGGCGCGGTAGAGGATGGCGAAGTCCTTCCACTCGGTGATGCCGGTGTATTCGCCCGTGGTGTTGGCGCGGATGGCCATGATCCGGGTCACGGCACGCTCGGCCTCGTGCTCTTCCTGGTCCGACTCCACCACCTTCACCGGCTCGCCCTCGCCCAGATCGCTCCACAGTTTCTTCTGGAAGATCTTGGGATTCAGCGCGATGACGTTGTTCGCCGCGGTCAGGATGGCGCTGGTGGAGCGGTAGTTCTGCTCCAGCGGGATGACCTTGAGGTTCGGGTAGTCCAGCGGCAGGCGCTTGAGGTTCTCGATCGTCGCGCCGCGCCAGCCGTAGATGCTCTGGTCGTCGTCGCCCACGGCGGTGAAGATGCCGTCCTGCCCGACCAGCGCCTTGAGCAGGTCATATTGGGTGGCGTTGGTGTCCTGGTATTCGTCGACGAGCACGTGACGCAGCTTGCGCTGCCACTTCAGGCGGGTTTCCTCGTCGGTCTGCAGCAGCTTCAGCGGCAGGCTGATCAGGTCGTCGAAATCCACCGCCGAATACGCCAGCAGCCGCTCCTCGTAGAGCTTCATCACGCGGGCGGCGATGCGCTCGTCGTCGTCCTTCGCTGCGGCCTCGGCCTGTTCGTGACTGAGGCCGTTGTTCTTCCACAGGCTGATGGTCCACTGCCAGCTCCGGGCGAGCTTGGCGTCGGTGGTGGCGCCCGCGTCGCGCAGCACGCCGAGCACGTCGTCCGCGTCCAGGATCGAGAACTTCGGCTTCAGCCCGAGCCGCTCGCCGTCCTCGCGCAGCAGCCGGACACCGAGCGAATGGAACGTCGCGATCAGCAGGTCCTTCGACGCCCGCGCCCCCACCAGCGCCCGCGCCCGCTCGCGCATTTCCTGTGCCGCCTTGTTGGTGAAGGTGATGGCACCGATCTGCGAGGGCGCGATGCCTTCCTGCAGCAGCCGGGCGATCTTGTGCGTGATCACCCGCGTCTTGCCCGAACCGGCGCCGGCCAGCACGAGACAGGGGCTGTGCAGGTGGTAGACGGCTTCGAGCTGGGCGGGGTTGAGGGTGGCGGGGGCTTCGGCCATGGGGGACGCGCGGGGAGCGCGGAATGGAGCAAGCGGGGGCGGATGATAGCGAGGCGAGAGACTCCGCCGGGCGAAGCCCCACAGGCAGAATCCCGCCGATGCACGATCCCGCCACCCCTGCCCCGCCAGCGGCTCCGCCCGCCCAGCCCCGCAACCCGCTCCACGGCCTGACCCTGGAGCGCATCGTCACCGAACTCGCCGACCACTACGGCTGGGACGGGCTGAACGAGCGCGTGCCGGCGCGCTGCTTCGCCAGCAACCCGAGCGTCAAGTCGAGCCTGAAGTTCCTGCGGCAGACGCCCTGGGCGCGGGAGAAGGTGGAGGGGCTGTACCTGTATCTGCAGCGGGAGTTGCGGCGCGAGGCGCGGTGATCGCCACGCAGACAGCGCCCGCCACCACGCCCCAGAACGCCGACCCGATCCCCAGCAGCGACAGCCCGCTGAGCGTCACCAGGAACGTCACCAGCGCCGGCTCGCGCCAGCGCAGATCGGCCATCGCCACACCGAGTCCACCGCCGATCGTGCCCAGCAGCGCGAAGCCCGCCACCGCCAGCACCAGCGCCTTCGGGAACGCCCCGATCAGCCCGGCCACCGCACCCGCCGCCAGCCCGACGCCGAGGTAGAAGACCCCCGCCATCACCGCCGACGGCCAGCGCCGCGCCGGGTCTTCGTGCGCCTCGCGGCCCATGCAGATGGAGGCCGTGATGGCCGCCAGGTTGAGCGCATAGCCGCCGAACGGGGCCAGCAACAGCGTGGCCAGACCGGTCGTGGCGATGACCGGGGAGACGGGCGTGTCATAGCCCGCGGCGCGCTGAGCCGCGACACCGGGCAGGTTCTGCGACGCCATCGTCACCACGAACAGCGGCAGCGCCACGCCGAACAGGCCACGCAGGGTGAACTCGGGCGTGGTCCAGACGGGTGCGCCGAGCCGCCAGTCCACCGCGTCCAGGTGCAGTTGCCCCAGCGCCCACGCGACACCCAGCCCCATCGCCAGCACGCCCGGCACGGCGTAACGCGGCCAGAACCGCCGCCCGAGCAGGTAGGACAGGAACATCGCGCCCACCAGCCCGGGATCGCCCGGCAGCGCACCGAACGCATCCAGCGCAAACCGCGCCAGCACGCCGCCCAGCAGCCCGGCCGCCAGCGGCTGCGGAATGCGGTCCATCACGCGGGCGAACAGGCCGGTCGCGCCCGACAGCGTGATGAGCACCGCGCTGACGATGAACCCGCCGACCGCCTCGGGCATCGTCACGCCGGCCGCCGCACTCACCAGCATCGCCGCCCCCGGCGTCGCCCAGGCGGTGAGCACCGGGCGGCGGTACCAGACGCTCAGGCCGATGCTGGTCAGCCCGGTGCCGACGCCGATGGCCCAGATCCATGAGGTGACTTGCGCCGGCGTCGCGCCCAGCGCCTGCGCGGCCTGGAAGACGACCACGATCGAGCTGGTCACGCCCACCAGCACGGCCACGAAGCCCGCGACGATGGCGGACAGCGACAGGTCGCGCCAGAAGCTGCGCACGGTGCCTGGCCCGGTCAGAAGGTGTAGCCCGTCTTGACCTCGACGTTCTCCAGCGCCTCCAGCAGCCGCGACAGCGGGCGCAGCACCGAGTAGCGCGAGGCCACATGGTGGGCGTTGCGCCAGACGAGCGGGATGTCCTGGAGGTAGCCGGCCTTGCCGTCGCGGTGGCAGAGCCGCGAGAAGATGCCCAGCACCTTCAGGTGGCGCTGCAGCCCCATCCACTCGTAGTCGCGCCAGAAGGTGCCGAAGTCGTCGGCGACCGGCAGCCCCGCCTTGCGCGCCCGCTCCCAGTAGCGCACGGCCCAGTCGATCTGGATGGATTCGTCCCACTCGATGTAGGCGTCGCGCAGCAGCGAGACCACGTCATACGTCACCGGCCCCCAGACCGCGTCCTGGAAGTCGAGCACGCCGGGCATGGCCGGATCGGTGCTGGCCATCAGGTTGCGGCTGTGGAAGTCGCGGTGGACCAGCACGGCCGGCTGCGCTTCGCAGACGCGGACGATGGTCTGCAGCGCCTCTTCGAGCACCTGCTGCTGCGTGCTGTCGAGCGTGAACTGGCGGTGGCGGCGGATGTACCACTCGGGGAAGAGGTCCAGCTCGCGGCGCAGCAGCGCGGCGTCATAGGCCGGCACCTGCCCTTGCGCCGGGATCTGCTGCAGCCGCACCAGCGTGTCGAGCGCACCCTGGTAGTGCGCGTCGGCCACCTTCAGGCCAGCGGTGGTGGTGAAGTCCTGCGCCTGCAGCTCGGCCAGCAAGGTGCGCTCGCCCAGGTCGCTCAGCAGCAGGAACCCTTGCGCCTCGTCCCACGCCAGCACCTCGGGCGCGTGCAGTCCACCCTGGCGCAGCAAGCCGGCGATCTGCACGAAGGGGCGGCAGTCCTCGCGCTCGGGGGGTGCGTCCATGATGACCCGCGACGACCCGCCATCTGCGGCGTCCACGCGGAAGTAGCGCCGGAAGCTCGCGTCGGCGCTGGCCGGGCGCAGGGTGTCGGGGCGCAGGCCGTGGGGGTCGGCCTGTGCGGCCAGCCAGGTGGCGAAGGCAGCGCGGCGCTGGTCGTCGGGCCAGGGGATGGAGGTCGAGGCATCAGCAGGGGTCACGGGGGCCATCTCGGAGCATGAAATAATCGACCGATTCTAGCGAGCTGCCCCCTGCGGGCACCCCACCGCCCTCCGTGCCGAACCGCCCTGCCCCTGCTGACATCCACCGCTCCTGGTCGGGCCGTGCCGGTGTGCCGGTGCTGGTCTGGCTCGCCGCCCTGGCCCCGGTGGCCGCTGTCGCGCAGTCCTGCCCGGTCACGCCGCCCACCTGGACCGCACAGGGCCTGCGGCTGCCCGTGGTGGGCGCCGAACAGGACGACCGCGTCCACCTCGAAGCCGACTCGCTCAGCGGCCAGACCGGCGAGTCGCTGGTGGCCGACGGCCGTGCCCAGCTGCGCCGGGGCCTGCTGACGCTCCAGGCCGACCACATGGAATACCGCCAGCGTGACGATCTGGTCCAGGCCACGGGGCAGGTGCTGCTGGCGCGTGGCGACGACCGCTACCAGGGCAGCGCGCTGACGCTCAACACCGAGCACCAGGAGGGGTATTTCCTGGAGCCGCGCTTCTACCTCGGCCGCACCCAGGCGGGCGGACGCGCCGACCGGGTCGACTTCATCGGCAAGAACCGGATGGTCGTGCGCGGCGCGGCCTACAGCAGCTGCGAGCTGGTCGAGGGCGAGGGCCAGACCACGCCGTGGGTGCTGACGACGCGCCGCGTCCGGCTGGACTTCGACGCCAACGAGGGTGTGGCCGAAGGGGCGGTGCTGCGCTTCTACGGCGTGCCGATCCTGGCGGCCCCGGTGCTGAGCTTTCCCGTGACGGAGGCGCGCAAGTCCGGCTGGCTGCCGCCGCTGATCACCACGTCGAGCAACACCGGCTTCGGCCTGTCGCTGCCCTATTACTGGAACATCGCACCGGACCTGGACGCCACCCTCACCCCCACGCTGCTGACCAAGCGCGGCGCGGCGCTGGAGACCGAGTTCCGCTACCTGCGGGAACGCTGGCGTGGCGAACTCGGCGGTTTCTGGCTGCCCAACGACCTGGGCAGCGGCCAGACCCGCTGGGCGCTGCGCTGGACCCAGCAAGGCGACCTGCCCAGCGGCGTGCGCTACGACTGGCACGCGCTGCGCGTGTCGGACGACAACTACTGGAAGGACGGCCTGCGCGGCGCCGACTCGCTCACGCCGCGCCTGCTGTCGAACACGGTCCAGTCGCAGCAGCGCCGCTGGCTGGAGGTGGGCCGGCTGGGCGAGGTGGAGCAGCACCTCTATGCCCGGCTGCAGCAGTGGCAGGTGCTGCAGGACACCGGCACGGGCAACCAGATCGACGCCCCCTACCAGCGCACGCCGCAGCTCGGCGCCCTGTGGAGCAGCCGGGGCGGCCCGCTGCAGTGGTCGCTGCAGACCGAGTTCAACCACTTCACCCACACCGACCCGGCCCGCCCCGGCGGCAGCCGGGTGCATGCGCTGGGGCAGGTGGCGCTGCCGCTGGGCGACGAGGGCTGGCGGCTCACGCCCAAGGCCAGCTTCAACGCCGCCGGCTACCAGGTGGGCCAGCCCCTGAGCGACGGCCGCACCCGCGCCGGCCGGGTGATCCCCAGCATCAGCGTGGACAGCGCCTGGTCGCTCGACCGCGAGACCCGTGGCTTCGGCCGTGCCCTGACGCAGACGCTGGAGCCGCGGTTGCTCTACGCCTACACGCCGTGGCGCGACCAGTCGGCGCTGCCCAACTTCGACAGCGCCGCACTCGATTTCAACGCCACCACGGTGTTCTCGGAGAACGTGTTCTCGGGCGTGGACCGCGTCTCCGACGCGCACCAGGTCACGGGCGGCCTGACCACGCGCTACCTCGACCAGCACACGGGGGCGGAGCTGGCGCGGCTCGGCGTCGCCCAACGCTACCGGCTCGCCGACCAGCGCATCACGGCCGACGGCGAAACGTCCACCAGCCGCTTCTCGGACGTGCTGGTGCAGGGTTCGCTGACCGCCATCCCGCACTGGACACTGGACAGCTCGCTGCAGTTCAACGCCGACGCCGACCGTGTGGTGCGCACCATCACCAGCGTGCGCTACGCCCCCGGCCCGCTGCGCACGCTCTACGCCAGCCACCGCCTCAAGCGCGGTGCCAGCGAGCAGCTCGCGCTGGGCTGGCAGTGGCCGATCGACGATCTGCTCGCCCCCGTGCAACGCCTGCTCGGCCACGACACACGCCGCCGCACGGCATCCTCCTGCGACGGCCGGCTCTACGGCGTCGGCGCGCTCGACTACAGCCTCAAGGACCGGCGGGTCAGTGGCGCCATCGTCGGCTTCGAGTACGACGCAGGCTGCTGGATCGGCCGCGTGGCCGCCCGGCGCCAGTCGACCAGCCTGCAGGCGTCTTCGACCCAGCTGATGCTGCAGCTCGAACTGGTCGGGCTGTCCCGGCTGGGCACGAACGCGCTGTCGGTCTTGAAGGACAATATCCCCGGCTATCAGTTGCTGCGCGACCCTCGGGCCGCGGCCGTCCCACCCACCGCCCCTGGCGGCGACACAGACACCCCATGACCGAGCTGCTGACCCTGCCCGCAGGTGCGCCCGTCGCACGCGCTGCCGGCATCCCCTCCTCCATCGCCACCCGCCTGCGCACCCGCCAGGCCCTGACGGTGCTGCTGTTGGCAGCCAGTCTGCTGGGCGGCCCGCTCGACGCACTGGCCCAGGCCGCCCGACGCAGCGGCGACTACATCGTCGCGGTGGTGAACCAGGAACTTGTCACCAACAGCGAGGTCCAGCTGCGCCTGCAGCGCGCAGAGCAGGACGCTGCCCGCACCAACACCCGGCTGCCTGACCGCGACACGCTGCTGCGCGAGCTGCTTGACCAGCTGATAGACGAACGCGCCCAGCTCGGCGCCGCACGCGACGGCAGCGTGCGCGTGGACGAGGCGGAGATCGACCGCGCCGTCACCAATGTCGCCGCGCAGAACCAGATCAGCACGGCGCAGCTGCGCGAGCGGCTGCGCAGCGAAGGTCTGGACTTCACCCGCTTCCGCCAGAGCCTGCGCGACCAGATCCTGCTGGAGCGCATCCGCGAGCGCGAGGTGCAGGGCCGCATCCGCATCACCGACGCCGACATCGAATCCTGGCTAGCCGAGCAGCGCCAGAAGAACGGCTCGGCCACCGAGTACAACATCGCGCAGATCCTGCTGTCGCTGCCGGAAAACGCTGCGCCCGCGCTCGTCACCCAGCGCCGCCAGCAAGGCGTGGCGCTGCTGCAGCGGCTGCGGGCGGGCGAGGATTTCGCCACACTGGTGCGCGAGGCCTCCGACGGCAGCAAGGAGCGCAGCGGCGAGATGGGCCTGCGCCGTGCCGATCGGCTGCCGGATCTGTTCGTCGAGGCAGTCGGGCCACTGCGGACAGGAGAGGTGGCGCCACAGGTGCTGCGCTCGGGGGCGGGATTCCATGTGCTCAAGCTGGTGGAGCGCCGCGACGCCGCACTGACCGTCACGCAGCAGCGCGCCCGCCACATCCTGCTGCGCCCCGGTCCCAAGCTGACGCAGGACGCCGCCATCCGCCGCCTGGCCGGCTACAAGCGCCAGATCGAGGCCGGCACCGCCAAGTTCGAGGATCTCGCCCGCCAGCACTCCGAAGACGGCAGCGCGGCCAGCGGCGGCGACCTCGGCTGGGCGACGCCGGGCCAGTTCGTGCCGGAGTTCGAGCAGACGATGTCGGCGCTGCGGCCTGGCTCGATCGCGGAGCCGATGGTCTCGCGCTTCGGGGTCCACCTGATCCAGTTGCTGGAGCGCCGCGAGCAGCGCATGGAGCCACGCGAGCAGCGCGAGATGGCGCGCACAGCCCTGCGCGAGCAGAAATACGAAGATGCCTACGCCGACTGGGCGCGCGAGGTCCGCGCCCGCGCCTACGTCGAGCTGCGCGATCCCCCCGGTCAGTGATCCCCTCTCCCACACGAGTCCCCTTCCCTTTGAAACACATCCCCCGCAAGCGCTTCGGCCAGCACTTCCTCACCGACGGGGCCGTGCTGTCGGCCATCGTGCGCGCCATCGACCCTCGACCCGGCGAAGCCCTGGTCGAGATCGGTCCCGGCATGGGCGCGATGACCGACCCGATCGTCGAACGCTGCGAACACCTGACCGTGGTGGAACTCGACCGTGACCTGGCCGCCCGTCTGCGCAAGCGGCCCGAGCTGACGGTGATCGAGTCCGACGTGCTGAAGGTCGATTTCCATGCCGTGGCCCGCACCGCCCGCGCCACCTTCGGCGAGACGCACAGGCTGCGCGTGGTCGGCAACCTGCCCTACAACATCTCCAGTCCGATCCTGTTCCACCTGCTCGACTTCGTCGACGTGGTGGAGGACCAGCATTTCATGCTGCAGAAGGAGGTCGTCGACCGGATGGCAGCCTCGCCGGGCAAGAAGGACTTCGGCCGGCTGTCGGTGATGCTGCAGTGGCGCTACGACATCGAGTCGCTGATCGACGTGCCGCCGGAGTGCTTCGATCCGCCGCCTCGGGTGGATTCGGCCGTCGTGCGCATGACACCACTGCGCCAGCCGCCGGCAGTGGACGTGGCGCTGCTGGGCGAGCTGGTGGCGGTGGCGTTCTCGCAGCGGCGCAAGATGCTGCGCAACACGCTGGGCCATTGGCTCCAGGAACGCTGCGGTGATGCTGCGCCGGCATTCGATCTGCAGCGCCGGGCAGAAGAGGTGCCGGTGGCGGACTATGTCGCCCTGGTGCAGGCGGTGGCGGCCACCGCAAAGCCGACACCATGAAAGAAGCCCGCTCAAGGCGGGCTTCTCCGGGGGCTGTCGTGCCTCAGTGGCGTGTCAAGCGGCAGCCGCGAGGGCTGAGGTGTCGAAGGCACTGCTCATCAGCGGCATGTGCGGCGCGAACGCGGGTGCGGCGTTCTTGCTCGGCTTCGGTGGCGGCTTCACAGGTTCCGCCTGGGCTCCATCCGCCCGCTCCCATTGCCCTTGGTCCTGGGAGCGGGCTACTGAAAAGAATAGAAACATCGGAACGGGATCTTCCGCTCCCCCCAGAAGTCTGCCGCTTCGCGGAACACGTCCAGCAGCTGCTCGCGGGCCTCGCGGTCGAACTTGGCGTTGTCCGGCAACTGCTCCAGCACCACCACGAAACCCGGCTGCGCACCCGACTTGTTGACCAGATCGGTCATGCAGTCGTGGAGCGCGTCCAGGTTCTTGCCGAAGTGGGCCGGGAACAGGAAGGCCTTGGCAATCGACTCCAGCACTTCCGGCTTGGAAGTCGCTTCGGCCAGATTGGCATAGAGGAAGTGGTGGCCCAGGTGCTGGGCCTCCGTCATGAGGTCGTCCACTCGGAAGGCACGGATGGCCTGCACGATGTTCGGACGCACGGTCTGCATAAGCATGGTGGATGGTCCCTTAGGGCTCTCGATCCTCGTCGAAGTCACGGTGCGATGCGGCGAAAGCTCGCGTAGTGGTCCTGCGTGTAGTAACAAACATCCGGTGTGGTCGGCTCGCGCCCGCCGCAGATGAGGCGCCGCGCTCCCCGGTCACGCGATCCCGGCGTCGGGACCGTGTATTCCCTGTAGTATCCTCGGGCCTCCCGCGGCAGCAACCGCTCCCGGTTGCCGAACACCGTACCGTCCTTGTTCGGGTAGCGAAACGGACCTCCGGTCAACATTCGCCGGTGCGTGTCGGCGGCTTCTGGTGGAAGCTCGGAGAGCCTGACCACCGTGTCAAGATCGCCCCGTGCGAACACGGACTGCGGCATCCCCAGCCCAGCGCCCAGAAAAACGGCGACCAGTACCGCCAGTGTCATCCTCTTGACCAGATTCAACACGGGTTTTCCTGAATTCTGAAGGGGGCGATGGTACCGAATCAGGGCGCCAAGCTCAAGCGTTTGCCTCAATTTTCAGCAGAACATCAGGGCCATCCGCACCTGTCACGCCCATGTAAGCGTGCACGAACTCTTTGCGGAGGCCCTGCCGAGCCGACTGGTGCTGGCTTCAGCGCACCGCGTTGGCGTCAGCGACCGTCAGCGCCGTCATGTTGACGATGCGCCGCACCGTGGCCGACGGGGTCAGCACATGCACGGGCTTGGCTGCCCCGAGCAGGACCGGCCCGATCGCGATGCCACCACCGGCCGCCGTCTTCAGCAGG
This sequence comes from Sphaerotilus sp., assembly GCA_013299055.1. Taxonomy (GTDB): domain Bacteria; phylum Pseudomonadota; class Gammaproteobacteria; order Burkholderiales; family Burkholderiaceae_C; genus Sphaerotilus. The sequence continues at coordinate 15,442 of JAAFKB010000005.1, read as the reverse complement.
TTGTAGCTGATGTTGGCCGCGTCGATGTTGGGCAGCACCAGCAGGTTGGCTTCGCCCGTGAGCGTGCTGCGCGGCATCAGCTCGGCGCGGTAGTTCGGGTCGAGCGCGGTGTCGCCGTGCATCTCGCCGTCCACTTCCAGCCACGGCGCGGCCTCGCGGATCAGCGCCAAGGCTTCGCGCATCTTCACCGCCGAGGGCTGGTTGCTCGACCCGAAGTTCGAGTGCGACAGCAGCGCCGCCTTGGGCTTCAGACCGAAGCGGCGCATCTCCTCGGCGGCCAGCAGCGTGATCTCGCAGAGCTGCTCGGCGGTCGGGTCGTAGTTGACGTGGGTGTCCACCAGGAAGACCTGACGCCCCGGCAGCACCAGCCCGTTCATGCAGGCGTAGGTCTTGACCCCGGCACGCCGGCCGATCACCGGGTCGATGTACTGCAGGTGGTACGAGGTCGAACTCCAGGTGCCGCAGATCAGGCCGTCCACCTCGCCCTTGTGCAGCAGCATCGAGCCGATCAGCGTCGGGCGTCGGCGCATCTCGATCTTGGCGAGCTGCTCGGTGACGCCCTTGCGGTCCATCATCCCGTGGTAGGTTTCCCAGTAGTCGCGGTAGCGCGGATCGTCGTCGATGCTGACGATCTCGTAGTCGCGGCCTTCTTCCAGTCGCAGTCCGAGCGAGTCGATGCGGCGGCGGATGACTGCTGCACGCCCGACCAGCACCGGATAGGCCAGACCCTCGTCCACCACGACCTGCACGGCACGCAGCACACGGCGGTCTTCCCCCTCGGCATAGGCCACACGCCGTGCCTTGGCGCGCTTGGCCACGGCGTAGATCGGCTTCATCACCGTGCCGGCAGCGTAGACGAACGCCCGCAGCTTCTCGACGTAGGCGTCCATGTCGGCGATCGGGCGCGAGGCCACGCCACATTCGACAGCGGCGCGGGCAACGGCCGGCGCGATCTGCATCATCAGGCGCGGATCGAAGGGCTTGGGGATCAGGTACTCGGGCCCGAACGTCAGCGTCGCGCCACCGTAGGCCGCCGCGACCACGTCGTTCTGCTCGGCCTGCGCCAGCTCGGCGATGGCACGCACGGCCGCAATTTCCATCTCATCGGTGATCGTGGTCGCGCCACAGTCCAGCGCGCCGCGGAAGATGTAGGGGAAGCACAGGACGTTGTTGACCTGGTTCGGGTAGTCGGTGCGGCCGGTGGCCATGATCGCATCGTCGCGCACCGCCTTGACCTGCTCCGGCATGATCTCCGGCGTCGGGTTGGCCAGCGCGAAGATCAGCGGATTCGCCGCCATCGTGGCCACCATGTCGGGCTTGAGCACACCGCCCGCCGACAGGCCCAGGAAGATGTCGGCGCCGACGATGGCCTCGCGCAGCGTGCGCTGCTCGGTGACTTGGGCGAACTCGGCCTTGTCCGGGTCCATCAGCTCGGTGCGGCCCTGGTAGACGACACCGACCAGGTCGGTCACCCAGATGTTTTCCCGCGGCAGGCCCATCTTGACCAGCAGGTTCAGGCAAGCCAGCGCCGCTGCACCCGCGCCCGACGAGACCAGCTTGACCTGCTGGATGTCCTTGCCGGTGACCTTCAGGCCGTTGAGCAGCGCCGCGCCGACGACGATGGCCGTGCCGTGCTGGTCGTCGTGGAACACGGGGATCTTCATGCGCTCGCGCAGCTTCCTCTCGACGTAGAAGCAGTCCGGTGCCTTGATGTCTTCGAGGTTGATGCCACCGAAGGTCGGCTCCAGCGACGCGATGATGTCCACCAGCTTGTCGAGGTCGTTCTCGGCGATCTCCAGGTCGAACACGTCGATGCCGGCGAACTTCTTGAACAGCACCGCCTTGCCCTCCATCACTGGCTTGGACGCCAGCGGGCCGATGTTGCCCAGACCCAGCACGGCGGTGCCGTTGGTGACGACTGCCACGAGGTTGCCGCGCGAGGTGTAGCGGAAGGCATTCGCCGGATCGTCGACGATCTCTTCACAGGCCGCGGCCACCCCCGGCGAGTACGCCAGCGCCAGGTCGCGCTGGTTGACGAGCTGCTTGGTCGGCGCGATGGCGATCTTGCCCGGCGTCGGGAACTCGTGGTATTCCAGCGCAGCGCGGCGCAGCTCGGCTTGTTTCTGTTCGGAAGTGGTCATGGCGTGGACGGATCGTCAGATCGTCAGAATGGCGAAAGGAAAGGCGACAGGGCTGGCGATTGTAGGAAGGCCCATGCCCCTGTGCGCAGTGGCGGCTGCCCTGTGGGGACATGGGGCCATGCACGTCCCGCATGGGTGGTCATCGTCTCGCCGATCTGACCCGCTGTCATGCGCGAAACTGCGTAGCGGTCGCCCCACCGCCACCCCGATACTGCCTGCATGTCCGCCGCCGCTCCGCCACCTCCGTCGTCGCCCACGGCCTTGTCCACGCTGCTGGCCACGGTGTCGCGGCGCTGGCAGGGCGCGCCGCTGTGGGTGGCGCTGGTGGCGCTGGTGGTGACGGTGCAGGCTGCGCTGCTGTGGCTGACCTGGCAGCACGAACAGAGCACCCGACAGGAAGACACCGACTCCGCCGCGCTGGCCGCCGCAGCCGACGTGCGCCAGCGCCTGCTCGACAACGCCCAGGCCCTGCAGCGGCTGCTGTGGGAGCAGGAGCGGCCCGACCTCTGGCGTCCCCGCGCCGAGCAGCTGCTGCGCGACCGGCCCGAGCTGCTGCGCATCGAGCGGCGCGGTGCGGGCTTTGCCATCGAGGAGTCCGTCACCTCGGTGACCTACCCGAACCAGTTCCAGACCATCCCCCGTGCGGGCATGTCCATCGACGCGGAAATCGCCTGTGCCACGGCCCGCCGCTTCGCCACGCCCGCCTACTCGCGCACCTACTTCCTGCCCAGTCCGAACGGGCTAGGGCTGGAGGTGGTCGACCTGTGCATCCCGCTGTCCCAGGTGGGCGCGTCCCGCCCCGGCGCGGAGGCCAGATCGGATGCCGTGGTCGCCACGCTGGGGCTGTCGGACCTGCTGCAGGTGGCCATGCCGCCCGAGGTGGTGCGCCACCACGAAGTGCTGCTGGTCGAGGCCGATGGCACGCGGCTGGCACGGGTCGGTGCGCGGCGCGGCACGGGGGTGTTCATCGCCGACCGGCTGATCGACGTGTCCGGCTTCACGGCGGTGCTGCGGCTGGACAGCCTGCAGGGCGTGCCCCGGCTGATCCCCAACCTGAGCGCGGCGCTGGTGGTGGCGCTGTCGGTGGCGCTGGGTGTGGTGATCCTGCTGCTGGTGCATGACATGCGCCGCCGCTCGGCCGCCGAACAGGCGCTGGCCGAGGCACTGACTTTCCGCAAGGCAATGGAGGACTCGCTCGTCACCGGCCTGCGGGCGCGCACCCCGGAAGGCCGCATCACCTATGTCAATCCCGCCTTCTGCAAGATGGTCGGCTACGACGCGGAGGCGCTGCTGCAAGCCGAGACCCCGCCCTACTGGCCCCCCGAGATGGCCGCGCTCTACACCGAGCGCCAGCACGAGCGCAACGCTGGCAACGCCCCGCCCCGCGAAGGCCACGAGACCGTGTTCATGCGCCGCGACGGGGAACGGTTTCCGGTGCTGATCTTCGAGGCGCCGCTGGTCGATGCGCGCGGACGGCCGGGCGGCTGGATGAGCACCGTGCTCGACATCAGCGCCCAGCGTCGCATGGAGGAACTCTCGCGCCAGCAGCAGGACAAGCTGCAGGCGGCGGCCCGGCTGGCGACCATGGGCGAGATGGCCACGCTGCTCAGCCACGAGCTGAACCAGCCGCTGGCCGCCATCGCCAGCTACGCCACCGGCAGCCTCAACCTCATGCCCGAGACACCGGATGATCCACCCGCCGACCTCGACACCCAGTTGATGATCCGCCAGGCCGTGGCCCGCATCGCCGAGCAGGCCGAGCGCGCCGGCCGCGTCATCCGCAGCGTCCACCAGTTCGTGCGGCGGCGCGAGCGGCTGCGCGAGAACGTGCGTGCGGGCGAGCTGATCGAGGCCGTGCTGCCGCTGGTGCGCCTGACCGCGCGGCGCAGCCACACGCGCATCGAACTCGACATCCCCGAGCCGCCGCCCCGCGTGTCCTGCGACCGCACCATGGTCGAGCAGGTGTTGCTGAACCTGGCGCGCAACGGCATCCAGGCCATGGAAGAGGACGAGGCGCTGCCGCTCAACCAGCGCACGCTGCGGCTGGAGGTGCGCCAGACGGACGCCCACTGGATCACCTTCCGGCTCATCGACCAGGGACCGGGCATCCCGGACGCGGTGGCGCGCCAGCTCTTCACGCCGTTTTTCAGCACCAAGCCCGAAGGCATGGGCATCGGGCTGGCCATGTGCCGCACGGTGATCGAGCAGCATGGCGGCGCGCTCGACTTCAGCCCCGGCCCGGGTGGGCATGGCACCGCATTCCGGTTTACGCTCCCATCCTCTTCTCACCCGTCCACGAGTCCCGCACCATGACCGCACGCGTCCAGGCCCAGCACGGCACCGTCTTTGTCGTCGACGACGAGGAAGTCCTGCGGGACGCGCTGTCGTGGCTGCTGCGCTCGCGCCGGCTGCTGCCGCGGGCGTATGCGTCGGCGGATGCGTTCTGGGCGGCCATCGAGCAAGACGACGTGCGCCCCGACGCACCGGGCTGCCTGCTGCTGGACATGCGCATGCCCGGCATGAATGGCATGGCGCTGTTCGAGCGGCTGATCGAACGCGGCTGGCTCGACCTGCTGCCCGTGATCTTCCTGACCGGCCACGCCGATGTGGCCACGGCGGTGATGGCGGTCAAGCGCGGCGCGTTCGATTTCGTGGAAAAGCCGTTTTCGGACAACGCGCTGGTGGACCGCGTGGTCGAGGCGCTGGAGCGCAGCGCACAAGCCCTCGCCCGGCTGCAGGAACGCGACGGCCTGCGCCGGCACCTGGCAGAGCTGACCGAGCGCGAGCTGGAGGTGATGCGCCTGGTGATCGCCGGCCGGGCCAACAAGCAGATCGCCGACGAACTCGACATCAGCGTGCGCACCGTGGAAGTCCACCGCGCGCGGGTGTTCGACAAGATGGACGTGAAATCGGCGGTCGAGCTGGCCAACCTGCTGCGCGGCGCCGGACTGGAATGACGCAGACCATGGCCCTTGGAGAATTCGACCTCATCGCCCGCCACTTCACCCGCCCGGCGCGGCGCAACCCGCTCGGGGTCGGCGACGACTGCGCGCTGCTGGCCCCGGCGGCGGGGATGCAGCTCGCCGTGTCGAGCGACATGCTGGTGGAGGGCCGGCACTTCCTGTCCACCGTCGCACCCGAGCGGCTTGGCCACAAGGCGCTGGCGGTGAACCTGTCGGATCTGGCGGCGTGTGGCGCCAAGCCGCTGGCCTACACGCTGGCGCTGGCCTTGCCCCGGGCCGACGATGCCTTCCTGGCCGGTCTGGCGCAGGGGCTGCACGCACTGGCGGACCGGCACGACCTCGACCTCGTCGGAGGCGACACGACCGCCGGGCCGCTGAACCTGTGCGTGACCATCTTCGGCGAGGTGCCCCCGGGGGCCGCCTTGCTGCGCAGCGGGGCGCGGCCGGGCGATGAACTCTGGATCAGCCATCCCTTGCACGAGGACGAACCCGGCTGGCTCGGCGATGCCCGGCTGGCGCTGGAGGTGTTCCGCGGCACGGCGGGGCTGCGCGTGCCGGGCGAGGCGTTCGACCATCTGCGGCTGGCGATGGAATGCCCCGAGCCGCGTGTCGCGCTCGGGCTGGCGCTGCGCGGGGTGGCGACGAGCGCGATCGACGTGTCGGACGGGCTGCTGGGCGATCTGCGGCATGTGCTGCGGCGCTCCGGGGCGCAGTGCCCGCCACAGGGACGGCCGCTGGGCGTGGTGATCGACGCCGACGCCCTGCCGCGCAGCCCGCTGATGCAGGGACAGACTGCAGCCTGGCAACACCAGTGCCTGCTCTCGGGCGGCGACGACTACGAATTGCTCTTCACCGCCGCCCCCGCTGACCACCACCGCGTCCTGGAGGCCGGACAGCGCAGCGCCACCGGCGTGTGCCGCATCGGCCACCTCACCGCCGACGGCACCACCACCGTCCACGACCGCCACGGCGCCCGCATCGCCACGCCGTGGGCCTCGTTCGACCATTTCGCGCCATGACCTCCTCACCTGCCACGGCCACGGCTGCCGCCGCCCCCGCCCGCATCGACTGGCGCTTCCTGCTGCGCCACCCCGCGCACTGGATCGCCCTCGGCGGCGGCAGCGGCCTGAGCCCGGTCGCCCCCGGCACGGCGGGCACGCTGTGGGCCTGGGTGGCGTTCGCCGTGTGCAACGTCTGGCTGGACAGCGCAGGCTGGGCCGTGGTGCTGCTGGGCGGGTTGCTGGTGGGCTGGTGGGCCTGCACCGTCACGGCCACCCACGCCGGCATCGCCGATCCGGGCTTCATCGTCTGGGACGAGGTGCTGGCGTTCTGGCTCATCCTGTGGGTGCTGACCCCCGCCAGCCTGACGCTGCAGGTGGTGGCGTTTGCGCTGTTCCGCTACTTCGATGCGGCCAAGCCGGGGCCGGTGCGCTGGGCGGACCAGCACTTCAAGGGCGGCGGCTGGCGCGGCGGCTGGGGCATCCTGTTCGATGACCTCGTCGCGGCCGGCTGCACGCTGTTCACCCTCGCCGTCGGCGTGGCCTTGATGCGTCTCGTCCAGGGAGGTGCCTGATGTCCACTGTCCATGCCGATGTTCCCGCACTGGCCGACCTGCTGCGCCCCCTCGGCTGGCGCCTGGCCACCGCCGAGAGCTGCACCGGCGGCATGATCGCCGCCGCCTGCACCGACCTGGCCGGCTCCAGCGACTGGTTCGACCGCGGCTTCGTCACCTACAGCAACATCGCCAAGTCCGAAATGCTGGGCGTGGAGTCGACGCTGATCGCCCGCGATGGCGCGGTGAGCGAATCCGTCGCCCGTGCCATGGCCACCGGGGCACAGCGCGAGGCGGGAGTCGAGGTGGCCCTGGCGGTCACGGGCGTGGCCGGGCCAGGTGGGGGCAGCGCGGCCAAGCCGGTCGGCACGGTCTGGTTCGCCTGGGCACTGCCGGGGCGGGTATGGAGCGAGTGCCGGCACTTCGAGGGCGACCGCGCCGCGGTCCGTGCGCAGACCCGCGACCATGCGCTGGCGGAGCTGGTGGCAGCACTGGTGAATCTGGCCCGCGGGGCGCACCTGGTCGACCGGCGCACCGGCCACTGATCGACCGCAGCGCAGGTTCAGAGCATCTGCGCAAAGTCGGTGTCGACGTGCAGTGCCTCGCGCTCCGGCGCACGCCAGCGGTACACCCAATCGAAAAACTCCTCCTGCGGCATCGGCCGGCCGATCCCGTAGCCCTGCCCCTCGTCGCAGCCCAGCCGTGCCAGCAGCGCCCACGCCTTGTCGGTCTCCACCCCTTCGGCCACCACCGTCAGCCCCAGGTTGTGGGCCAGCCCGATGGTGGACTGCACGATGCGCGCATCGGCCAGGTCGCGGGCCATGTTGGTGACGAAACTGCGGTCGATCTTCAGCTCGTCCACCGGCAGCCGCTTGAGGTAGGCCAGCGACGAGTACCCGGTGCCGAAGTCGTCGATCGACAGCCGCACGCCCAGCCCGTGCAGCTTCTGCAGCGTCTGCAGGGCGCGGGTCGGGTCGTCCATGATCGCGCTTTCGGTGATCTCCAGGCACAGCCGGGCGGCCGAGACGCGGTGGCGGTCGAGCAGGCTGCGCACGCGCTGGGCCAGCTCGGGATCCAGCAGATCGCGGGTCGAGAGGTTGATGCTGAGCTTGAGCACCAGCCCGGCCTCCTGCCACTGCTGCAGCGCCTGCACCCCCGCGTCGAGCATCCAGGTGGTGATCTGGCGGATGAAGCCGGTCTGCTCGGCAAAGGGGATGAACTCCATCGGCGGCACCAGCCCGCGCTGGGGGTGGTGCCAGCGCACCAGCGCCTCGCCGCCCAGCACCTGACCGGTCTTGAGATCGACCTTGGGCTGGACGTACAGACGCAGCTCCTGCCGCTCGATCGCCTGGCGCAGCTCGCTGAGCAGCGACAGGGACGCGCTGCTGCGGGTGTCCATCGACGTGTCGTAGAGCAGCAGGCCCGCCTGGCGCTGCTTGGCGGCGTACATGGCGATTTCGACCAGGCCGAGCAGGGCCTCGGGCTCGCTGGCGTGTGTGGGCGCCAGCGCGATCCCGAGGCTGGCACTGAGGTCGATGCGGTGGTCGTCCAGCCGCATCGGGGCGTCGAGCGAGGCCAGCAGCGCGTGCGCCACCGCCTGTGCCTGCGCTGGCTCGACACCCTGCCCGACCAGCAGCACACCGAAGGTATCGCCACTGAGCCGGGCCAGCATCTGGTCAGGCCCGTGACAGCCTGCCGCCAGGCGCTGCGCCACCTCGCACAGCAGCCGGTCGCCCAGCGGATGGCCCAGCACATCGTTGACATGCTTGAACCGGTCCAGATTGAGCATCAGCACCGCCAGCGGTGGCACCCCTCCCGCCGCATCCGGCTGCAGCCGCGTGCGCAGGACATCGACAAACTGCGCACGGTTGGGCAGCCCGGTCAGCGTGTCCCAGTACGCCAGCCGGGTGATGGTGTGCGTGCGCAACTGCACCGCCTGGCGGGTCGACTCGAAGGCCCGTGCCAGCTGCACCAGCTCATCGCCCACCACCCGTTCGTCCGGCACGCGCACGGGGGTGTCATAGTCGGCACGGCTCAGGCGCTCCGCAGCCCGCCGCAGACCGCGCAAGGGACGGCTCAGACGCCGCGCCGTCATGGCACTGCCCACGGCGAACACGACCACCCCGACCCCCGTGAGCAAGCCCAGCGTGAGCTGCAGCCGCTCGAACGGCGCCACGGCCGCCTCCACCGACTGCGCCAGCACCAGCCGCAGCGGCGGCCCGCCCACCCCGTCCGACACCCCGGTGTCGAGCACGAACTCGCAACTGCGCCAGCGCGCACCCGACTCCAGCAGCTCACGCCCGCAGGCACTGGTCGCCGCAGCGGAAGCGGGGGCCGGCGCGGAGGTCCACAGTGTCGGGTCCGCCTGCTCGAAACTCGACATCAGCATGCGCCGCGGCGGCCCGCCCAGCACGACCGCCCCGCGCAAGTCGGTGATGGCCGCCAGCTGCAGCAGCGCCGCACGGTCCAGCACAAACCCCATCAGCACCCAGCCCACCGTGCGCGGGGCCTTCACCGGCACGGCCACGAGCTGGTAGGCGCGACCCTCGATCAGCGTCAGACGCGACCCCGTGGACGACCGGCCCCCCCCCAGCGCCGCCATCCCTGCCATGCGGGCCACTGGCAGCAGCGCGGCCACGCGGTCCACGCTCAGTCCCGTCGAAGCCACCGGGTACCACGCCGGATCGGTGTAGACCACCAGCGCGGCACCGATGCGCCGGCCGTGGTTGTCGAGTGCATCGCTCAGCGTGGCCACATCGCGGCTGTGGACCGCGGCGCGGAAGCCGAAATCCGATGCCAGCAGCGCCGCCGCCTCGGACAGCCGTTCGGCACGCTGCTCCAGCAGACGGGTGAAGACGCGCTGGCCCGTCTGCAGATCGCGGTCGATGGCCTGGGTGGCGCTCTGGCCGATGGTGCCGTTGACCAGCAGCAGGCTGATGCCCTGTACCAGCAGCAGCAGCAGCAGAAACGGCCAGATGATGCGGCGCTCCAGCCCGCTCAGGCGCCAGCCCGCCACCCGCGACCACAGCCCCGTCATGGCCGCCCCATCACCGGCAGCACCACCTTCACCGTCGCCAGCCCGGCCGCTCCGACCTTGACCGGCTGGACCAGCAGATCGGCACCTTCGCGCATGCCGGGGTGCCAGGCACGCAGACGGTGCTCCCCCGCGGGCAGCTCCAGCACGAAGCGACCGGTGGCGTCCGTGCGCCCATGCAGCGGAGTCGGGACCACCACGACGTGGGCCACCATCTGGTCGTGGATGTTGCACCCCAGCGTGACCACCCCGGCCTGATCGAACACCACCGGTGCGGCGGGCCGGCCGCTGTAGAGCTTCAGCTCGAAGGGCTTGGACGGCGAGAACGAGTAGACGTGGTGCCGCACGGTGTCCTGGTTCGGGAACTCCACCGCCGTCCCCACCTGCACCACCACCAGCCCCGGCTCGAAACTGCGCTGACGCTGCGCGATCTCGGCGCGGGTGCCGGGAGCCGCCGCCCGGGCAATGCCTCCCAGCTCGACGGCCACCACCGCCCCCGCCAGCGGCTGACCAGTGGCATCGGTGGTCAGCACCGTCACCGTCGATGCGGCGACGGCAGCGGACGCCCAGGCAAGCAGGCACAGACAGGCCACCGCCATGCGCCAGTGCTGCCACAGGGTCCGGGACATGTGCATCCTTTCGAGATCCGGAACGTTCGGAGAAACCCCGACCATCATGGATGACGTCTCCAGGCACACAGCCCCGGAAAACGGGCCTCAATCGGCGCCTGTTGGAGCCCGGCCCTCCGGCCGTGCAGCGGACCTCAGTCGATCCCCACGACCTTGTGCATCTGCACGCTCAGCCGCCACTGCGGATGCGCCATGCAATACGCCGTGGTGGCGCGTATGTTCTCGGCCTGCTGCGGTCCGTCCATCGGCTGCAGGAAGAAGTGCGTGAAGGCCAGCGACTCGAACCGCTCGGGCCGTGCCAGCAGCTGCGGGTAGACCAGCTTCAGCTCGTTGCCCGCCGTGAGCTGCAGTGCCGCACCCGCCTTCGGGCTGACGCAGATCCAGTCCAGCCCGGCGGGTGCGGGCTGTGTGCCGTTGGTCTCCACCGCGACCTCGAAATCCCGGGTGTGCAGTGCCTCGATCAGCGGCGCATCCAGTTGCAGCAGCGGCTCGCCTCCGGTGCAGACCACATACGGGCGCCCGCCCGATGCGGCCGGCCACAACGCAGCGACGGCCTCCGCCAGCGCCTCGGGCGTCGTGAACTTGCCGCCGCCCTGGCCATCCGTGCCGACGAAATCGGTGTCGCAGAAACTGCAGACAGCTTCTGCGCGGTCCTCTTCGCGGCCGTTCCACAGGTTGCAGCCGGCAAAGCGGCAGAACACCGCCGCCCGACCCGCCTGCGCGCCCTCACCCTGCAGCGTGTAGAACATTTCCTTGACGGTGTAGGTCATACCGGCACCAGCTCCTGCGTGGCCGTCGCGGCGACCACGATCGCGCCACAACCCCGCGTCTCGTACAGATCCACCCGGTCCAGCGCCGGCAGCACGGCCCGGCCCCGGTCCAGCACCCAGCGCGCCAGCGACAGCGCATCCCCATCCGGCAGGTCGGCGATCTCGTACAGTGGCCGGTGGTCGATGGCCTTGAAGAGGGGATCGAACAGCGTCTTCACGTCACCGAAGTCCACCGTCCAGCCCATCACCGCGTCCAGCGGCGCGCTCAGGTGCAGCCGCAGCGTGTAGGTATGGCCATGGATGGCGCCGAGGAGGTGACCGGCGGGCGCGTGCTGCAGGCGGATGGCGCTGTCGAGCGTCATCTCCTTCCAGATGCGGTAATGCGCACCGTCGAAATTCGCCCCGCAGGAACCAGTCTCGTACACCGTCACCCAGGACAGCTCCGGCAGCAAGGGCTTGAGCCGCTGCCACAGCCAGGCCGAGATCACCTCGCTGGTGGGGTTCTCCAGCCCGGTGATGGCGTTGAGGCACTGGTAGTTCAGCGCGATCTGGAACGGCGCCCACACCGCGTCGATGCGGTCGTAGTCGATGCCGAGGTCGCTTGCGCCGATGTCCTGGTCGGCGTGGAGGATGACCTCGAAGCCGTGGCCGTGCATGCGCCCGCACTTGTGGCCAAGCGGCACGTTGGGCAGGCGGTGCGCTGCCTGGAAGCGGTAGCGGCGCCAGAGGTGGGCGTGGCCGGCGCGGTCGAGATCGACGCCGGTGTGCGCGGTGCTGTGCACGCCGATCTGCACGATGCCAGGCACGTCGAACTCGGTCTCCAGCCGAGCACGGACCCAGCGGGCGATGTTCTCGTCGGTGGGCTGGCCGAGGCCGTCGATGTCGTTGAGCCGGGCGTAGTCGAGCGGCGCCACGCACGCCTCCATGCGGCGCTGCAGCTCGGCCACCTCGCCGCCGGGGAATGGCGCCCAGCCCACCGGCAGCTCGGCGCGCACGGTGGCGAAGAAGCTGTGGCCGTGCAGGCGGCGCGAGCGGTGACCGTCGGGCAGGAGATCGACGTGCAGAGCGGCTTCGAAGCCGGCAGAGGCGGAATGGAGCTGGCGTGGGCGCATGGCGGCATTTTCGCCGAGGCCCGCGCCAGTCCGTCAGCGCATGGGCAATCGCGGGGAATTACTGTCCAGCGAGCGTCGGATAGTCGGTGTAGCCCTGCTCGCCCGGCGTGTAGAAGGTGCCGAAATCCGGGGCGTTCAGCGGCGCGCCCGACTGCATCCGGGCGACCAGATCCGGGTTCGAGAGGAAGGGACGGCCGAAGGCGATCAGGTCCGCCTGACCCACCGCCAACGCCTGCTCCGCGCTGGCGGTGTCAAACCCACCGGCCAGGATGAACGGCCCGTCGAACGCTGCCCGCAAGGCCGCCTTCAGCTCGGCTGGCACTGCAGGCGCACCCATCGCCGAGTGGTCCAGCACATGCACGTACATCAGCCCGAGCGCGGAGAGTTCCTGCACCAGGGCGAGGTACTGTGCGTCCACGTCGGCGAAGGGGCCGGTGCCGTTGAACACGCCGTGCGGCGACAGGCGGATGCCGACCCGCTCGGCGCCGATCGCGGATGCCGTGGCACGGGCGACTTCCAGCGCAAAGCGGTTGCGGCCTGCGATGCTGCCGCCGTAGCCGTCGGTGCGGGCGTTGACGTTGGCGTTGAGGAACTGCTCGATCAGGTAGCCGTTGGCGGCGTGCAGCTCGATGCCGTCGAAGCCGGCTTCGATCGCGAGCCGCGCCGCCTGGGCGTATTCACCGACCGCGTGGGCGATGTCGGCCTCGGTCATGGCACGGGCGGGGGTGTGCGGCTGCATGCCGAGCGCGTCCACGTACATCTCGCCGGGACAGGCGCCGTCCACCGGGCCGACCACTTCCGCGCCGGCGGGCAGGTTGGCCACGTGGGTGACGCGGCCAGTGTGCATGAGCTGGATGACGATCTTGCCGCCCTGGGCGTGGACCGCGTCGGTGACCAACTTCCAGCCGGCGACCTGTGCGGCGTTGAACAGGCCGGGGATGCGGGCATAGCCAAGGCCGTTGGGCGATGGGGACGTGCCCTCGGTGATGATCAGGCCGGCGGTGGCGCGCTGGGCGTAGTACGTGGCCATCAGCGCGTTCGGGGTGCTGGCCTCGACGGCGCGGCTGCGGGTCATGGGGGACATGGCGGTGCGGTTGCGCAGCGGCAGCGAACGCACGGAAACGGGATCGAACAGCATCGGAGTCCTTGGTGGGGTGGCGGTCGACTTCACATGGGGCCACCTGCTGGCCGATCAACCCGGGGCCGCCCGAAACTGCACTCGGCGGCTTACCATGCAAGCCACCCGAAGGAGGGGTGGGTCATGCGCATGTCGGAAGCTTTTGGAAAGACGGTCGAACTGGTGGGGGCGGCCACCGTCCTGTGGCGCAGGATGCAGGGCAGCCCGCCCGCCCAGGCCGTGGGCGTGGCCCCCACGATTCCCGAGGCCCGCCCGCAGGGCATCATGCCCACGCTGAAAATGCCCACCGCCCGCGGCTGGGCCGCTGGGCAGACGCCCGTCGCTGCGCCAGGCCTGCGGGTCAACGCCTTCGCCACCGGCCTCGACCACCCGCGCTGGATGCACGTCCTGCCCAACGGCGATGTCACGGTGGCGGAAGCCTGCTTCCTGCCCGGTGAAGTCAACTCGCTGTTCGACCGCGCGATGGTCAGCACGATGAAACGCGCCGCCGCCACCGGCATCAGCCCGAACCGCATCACGCTGCTGCGTGACGCGGACGGCGACGGTGTGGCCGAGACCCGCGAGACCTTCCTGTCGGGCCTGAACCAGCCCTTCGGCATGGCGCTGCTGGACGAGACCTTCTACGTGGGCAACACCGATGGCGTGGTCGCCTTCCCCTACACGCCAGGCGCGCTGCGGATCACGGGGACGGGTCGGCCGCTGACGGCGTTCAAGCCAGGTGGTCACTGGACCCGCAGCCTGCTGCCCAGCGCGGACGGACAGCGGCTCTACATCGGCGTCGGCTCGCTGAGCAACATCGCCGAGAGCGGCTTCGAGGTCGAGGAAGGCCGCGCCTGCATCTACGAACTGGACCTCGCCACCGGCCGCAGCCGCATCTTCGCGGGCGGTCTGCGCAACCCGGTCGGGCTGGCATGGGAGCCGACGACACAGGCGCTGTGGACCGTGGTGAACGAACGCGACGGTCTGGGCGATGAAACCCCGCCGGACTACCTGACCTCCGTGCGCGAGGGCGGCTTCTATGGCTGGCCCTATAGCTACTGGGGCGGCACGGTGGACGACCGCGTGCCGCAGGACAACGTGGCAGTCGCCCGCGCCATCGCGCCGGACTACGCGCTCGGTGGCCACACCGCTTCGCTCGGCCTGTGCTGGATGCCAGCCGGCACGCTGCCCGGTTTCCCCGACGGCATGGTCATCGGCCAGCACGGCTCGTGGAACCGCAGCACGCTCAGCGGCTACCGGGTGATCTTCATTCCCTTCGTCGGAGGCAAGCCGGCCGGGCCGCCGCGGGACATCCTGAGCGGCTTCCTCGCGCCGGACGAGTTGGCGTCCTACGGGCGGCCAGTGGGGGTGACGATCGGGGCGGACGGACGCAGCCTGCTGGTGGCCGACGACGTGGGCAACGCGATCTGGCGCGTCACGGCGCAGCCCTGAACCCGGCCAGGTCCGCATGAAAAAACCCCGAGGCGGGCAAGCCGGCTCGGGGTTTCGGAGAGGACCACGGGACGGGTCAGACCCATCCCGCGACCACTGCGCAGTGGTCAGCCCTGCGCATCGACGCCAGACGCCACATCGGCATCGACGGCAGCCAAGGCTTCCTGCGCTTCCTGCATCGCGATGGCACGACGCTCGGTGTCGTCCATGGCTTCCTTGGCCTTGCGTGCCTGGTGGAATGCCAGACCCGTGCCAGCCGGGATCAGACGACCCACGATGACGTTTTCCTTCAGACCGCGCAGCTCGTCGCGCTTGCCCATGATGGCCGCTTCGGTCAGCACGCGGGTGGTTTCCTGGAAGGACGCCGCGGAGATGAACGAGTCGGTGGACAGCGAGGCCTTGGTGATGCCCAGCAGCACGTCGGTGTAGGTCGCCGTCAGCTTGCCTTCGCTGCGCAGCCGCTCGTTGGTGTTGAGCAGCTCCGAGCGTTCGACCTGCTCGCCGACGATGTAGGTCGAGTCACCGGAGTTGGCGATCTGCACGCGGCGCAGCATCTGGCGAACGATCACCTCGATGTGCTTGTCGTTGATCTTCACGCCCTGGAGTCGGTACACGTCCTGCACTTCGTCGACGATGTAGCGCGCCAGTTCCTCGACACCCAGCAGGCGCAGG
>JAAFKB010000049.1 GCA_013299055.1 Sphaerotilus sp. | reverse complement strand
GGCGTCCCTGCCCGCCGTCACCACGGTGCGGCGCTTCATCAACGCCGACCTGATCGCGGCCGGCTTGTCGCCCCTGGCGCCGCAGCAGCAGTTGATGGCCGCCAGCCGCCTGTTCCTGGCGGAGATGAACGCCTGCATCCGCCGCCGCGAGAGCTTCGCCTTCGAGACCACGCTGTCGGGCCGCGGTTATCTGAAGCTGGTGCAGCGACTGCGGCAAGAAGGCTGGCGGGTCGAGCTGATCTATCTGGCCTTGCCCAGCGCCGAGATGTCGCGCCAGCGTGTGGCCGAGCGGGTGGCCCACGGCGGTCATGCCATCGACGATGCCGACGTGGCGCGGCGCTTTCCCCGCAGCCTGTTCAATCTGCTGACCGCCTATGCGGGCGCCGTGGACAGTACGCTCTGCTACCTGAACACTGGCGCAGCACCCGCGCTGGTGTTCGAGCAGCAGGGCCAGGAACGCCAAATCCACCGCCCCGAACTCTTCGCCCACCTGATGCACAAGGCCGGACTGTGAACAACCCCACCTCGCCAAGCCCGGCTCCAGTCCTGGACGCCCAGCAAATACTCGCCGCGCTGCAAGCCACCGCCACCAGCACCCTGGACCGCAAACGCCGCCTCGGCCACTACGCCGTGGTCTGGCAGGACGGCCGCCCGGTGGCAATCGGCGAGGACAGGCCCGACACGGACACCCCTGCGCACCACACTCCCGTTCCACCCCTGCCGTGAACGTCCATCCAGGAAGCATCAGCATGACTAACTGCTTCGTCACTTGGCTGGTGCGGCTGCTGCTGTGCCTCGCCACCACCTCCACCGCCTGGGCACAGGGCAATCCGACACTGGCCGCCCACCTGCGCATCGTGCGCATCGAGAGCGACACCACGGTCCACGCCGACCTGACCACCCGCACCCGCACCGTGATCGAGCGCGAGGCGCTGACCGACCAAGGCTTGCCGGCCGTCGGCAAGTTCGCGCAGTTCTACAGCAAGACCCTGCAGAGTCTGGAGATCGACGAGGCGTACACGCTCAAGGCGGATGGCCGGCGCATCCCCGTCGGCGCCGATGGTCTGCAGCGCCAGGCCGGCGTGGTGGCCTCCGGTGTCGGGCAGAGCTGGACCGATGGCGAGGTGCTGCAGCTCACCTTCCCGGACGTGCAGCGCGGCGACCGCACGGTGCTGACCTACACGCTGCGCGGTCTGGCGACCAGCCTGCCGGGGTGGGTGGCCGGGCAGGATTACCTCGTGCCGTTCGTCGGCATCGACCGCTTCCGCTGGACGCTGCGGGCCGCCCGCTCGGTGGACCTGCAAGTCGTGGCACCGGGTCTGCGCCTGTCCCCGATGGCCACGGACGGCGACTGGGCCACCTGGACCATCGAGGGCAGTTCGACGGCGCATGACTTCGACCGGGCGCCCGCCAACACGCTGAAGACCTATCCCCGCGTACTGTTCTCCAGCTTCCGGCAGCACGAGCAGCTCGCGCAGGCGTTCGGCGCCGCGATGCGCACCCGGCTGGTCGTCAGCGACGAGGTCCGGCGCATCGCCACCGACGCCACCCAGGGCCTGTCATCGCCCCACGACAAGGCGCGGGCGCTGTACCTCTGGATGCACCGCAACATCCGCTATGTCGCGGTCTACCTCGGTGCCGGCGGCTGGGTGCCGCACGACGTGGACACGGTCCTGAAAAACCGCTACGGCGACTGCAAGGACCAGGTGCTGCTGCTGACGGCGCTGCTCCAGGCGGTGGACATCGAGGCCGCGCCGGCGCTGCTCAACACCTTCAGCGAATACGCCCTGACCGAACTGCCCGTCAGCAACAGCTTCAACCACGTCATCACCTACCTGCCGGCCCTGAACCTGTTCGTGGACACGACCGCCGGGGCGGTGCCCTTCGGCGTGCTGCCCGGCGCGGACGCCGACAAGCCCGTGGCGGTGGCGTTGCCCGACGGTGGGCGGCTGATGCGCACGCCGGCCTTCACCGCCGAGGGCAACCGGGCGGAGGTGCGCTCCGTCTGGCAGGTGGGGGAGGACGGGTCGGCCGCGCTGGAGCTGTCGCTGCGCGGCACCGGCCCGACGGGGGCGCTGCTGCGCGAACGGCTGCACCAGATCCCGGCCGGTGGTGGCCCGGCCGCCGTGCAGCGCCTGCTGGAGGCCAGCGGCTGGCGCGGGCGCGGCACCGTGCAGCATCCGCCGCTGCGCCCCGGTGTGCAGACCCAGACGCTGCGCCTGAACGCCACCATCGAGAACCTGCTGCCCGACCCGCAGGCCGGCAGCCTCCCCGCCCACCCGATGCTGTCGGACGCGCCCATCTATGTGCTGTCGCAGCTGGGTGACTTCACGGCCGCCACCCGGCGCTACCCGATGGTCTGCCCGCCGGTGTCGGTGCGGGAGGACTTCGAGCTGCGCTGGCCGGCGTCGCTCGACGTGGTCCGGGTGCCCAGGGATCTGGACATCGACCAGCCCGCCGATGGCCTGCGCTTCAAGGCCCGCTACACGCTGGACGGCCGCACGGTCAAAGGCTGGCGCGAGCTGACGCTGGCGCGCACCGGCCACGTCTGCTCGGTCGAGGAGTACGCCCGCCTCAAGCCCGCCATCGACCAGGTGACGCAGCACCTGCGCAGCAGCGTGCTGTACCAGCGCCCCTGAGTGCCCTGGCAGGGTGGATCAACGCCCACCGACCTGCGCCAGAAACTGCTCCAGCGCCGTCTCGTCCATGCCCCATGCCATGACACGTCTGCCCGACACGAATGTGCTGCTGGCGGCGGCCAGGGCGCGGAGAAGAGGGGAAATCACGTGGGCGGGTGCATCCGGGCCAGCTTGCGTTCGTAGCGTTCCTGCATGCGGCGGTCGCCATCCTTGGAACCGTCGTGCCAGGTGCCCAGCCAGTGGTCCAGCGGGATCAGTCCGTCGCCGCCGAAGTTCACCTCGAAGTGCTTGTGGTGCAGGTAGTGCGTGTAGGCGTGGCTGTCCATGGCCTTGGTGCCGCCGGGCAGCTCCATCTTCTCGAAGCCGATGTGGCCGTTGAGCGCGCCGAAGCCGGCCATGTGCAACTGGAACAGCGCCACGACCGGGTTGGACGGGATCACCAGGTGCCACAGCGCGACCGCGTGGTACAGGAACGCCTCGACCGGGTGCATCGACAGCGACGACCAGGGCGTCGGGTTCACCGAGTTGTGGTGGATCGAGTGGACCCATTTGTAGAGCCAGCCGCCGTGCATCGCCCGGTGGATCACGTAGAAGTGCAGTTCGTGGATCGCCGGCGACACCAGCACCAGCAGCGTCAGGTAGACCGGGTGCTCGGCCCACGTCAGCCACGTCGCCGAGCCATTGGCGAAGCTCCACAGGAAGATCACCTGCACCAGCGTCCACAGCGGGATCGAGACCAGGAAGGTGCGCAGGAAGTTGTCCAGCGGCTGGCTCTTGAACCAGAACACGTCCGAGGGCTGGTCAGCGGGGAAGTGGCGGTGGTACTTGAAGCGGTTGCCCTGCGCCCGCTGCCGGTACAGGCGCCACTCGAACAGGCCGTACCACGCCAGGTTGGCCACCCAGTTCACCGCCAGCAGCCAAGCCGGCCAGCCCCAGGACAGCGTCTTCATCGTGTCGAGATCGGGCACGACGACGAACCACCACAGCAGTGCGGTCGCCAGGTGGAAGGCATTCCACGGCCACAGGTAGCCGGGGATCCACTGCAGCACCTTCAACGGCTGCGGTGGCCACGCCCAGAAAGGGGCGATCTCGCGCTGGCTGGTGGGGGTCCAGTCACCGCGTTTGTTGCGGACGCCGAGTCGCGAATCGTCCAGGGCCATGGGCAGTCGTCCTTTGGGATGGTTGAGCGAGTATTTGTCTTTGCAATGCAACCGAGTGCAAACAACTTTAGAGCCATCATGGAAAAAAACTTCTACGTGCTTACCCGGTAGACATTCAAATGCCACGGCATTGCGGGCCAGTAAACACCAGTCAGAAGAAAATTCTTTCCAAAAATATTGCACCCGGATGCATGTCTTTCTACACTCACTTCAACCTCGACCCCTGATCCACCCGACCCGCGGAAAGCAGACCCCACCGTGAACTCTCCCTTCGTCCTGGCCGCTTGCGCCGAAATGCTGTGGAACGACCGCCCCATGTCCTGGCGCCTGAGCCGGTTGACCGAAATGGGCTTCGAGGTCGGCATCTGGAACTGGCCGAACCACGATCTGGCGATGCTGGAAGCGTCGGGTGCGCGCTTCTCGTCGATGACGGGCTACCTGCGTGGCCGCCTGAGCGACGACGAGGGCGCAGCCGAACTGCTGGCGACCGTCGAGGAAGCCATCGCCGTCGGCAAGCGGCTGAACGTCGCCCGGCTGAACCTGCACGGCACGGGGCTGGGCGATCGGGGATTGCCGGTGACGCCCTGCGAGACCGTGACCGGCGCAATGTGGCTCAAGGCCCGCGACACCCTGCACCGCATCGCCGACCTGGCCGAGCGGCACGGCGTGACCTTCATGATCGAGAACCTGAACCTGCTGGTCGATCACCCCGGCGTGCCGTTCGCACTGGCCAAGGACACGCTGGCGCTGGTGTCGTCGGTCAACCGACCGGGACTGAAGCTCAACCTCGACCTCTACCACGCGCAAATCGGCGAGGGCAACCTGATCGCGCTGTGCCGAAGCTGTCTGCCGTGGATCGGCGAGGTGCAGGTCGCCGACGTGCCCGGCCGCATGGAGCCCGGCACCGGCGAGGTGAACTACGCCGGCGTGGCCCGCGCCCTCGCCGCGATGGGCTACCACGGCACCGTCTGCATGGAAGCCTTCGCCTCGGGCCCACCGGAAGCCGCGCTCGAAGCCTTCCGCGCCGCCTTCACCGTGTCCGCTACCGTCCAAGCCTGAACAGGAACCCCGCCATGACCCGATCCAAGCGCCCGACCGTGGCCGACATGCGCGCCCTCAAGGGCGTGCGCCAGATTTCCATGCTGTACGTGACCACGCCCGAGGAAGCAGCTGCCGCCGATGCGGCCGGGGTGGACATGCTCTCGATCGAGGGACGGTTCTTCACCCCGGAGATGCGCGCCGCGGCAGGGCGCTGCTTCGTGCAGGTGGGTCTGCCGTATGGCCCGTTCGGTGACCTGATCACCGCCGAAGACTACCTGCGGGCCGCGTTCAAGTTCATGGCCGTCGGCGGCGACTGCGTCTACTGCGCCGCGTCGCTCGACATCCAGAAGCGCCTGTGCGACGAGGCCGTGCCGGTGGTGGCCCATGTCGGCCTGATCCCCTCGCAATGCACCTGGACCGGCGGCTTCAAGGCGGTGGGCAAGACCGCACCCAGCGCGCTGGCGGTGTGGCAGCACGTCCAGCGGCTCGAAGCGATCGGCGTGTTCGGCGCCGAGCTGGAGGTGGTGCCCGACCGCGTGGGCGCCGAAATCTCGCGCCGTACCAGCCTGCTCATGCTCGGCATGGGTGCCGGGCCGGGTGCGGACGCCCAGTACCTGTTCGCCGAGGACGTGCTAGGCCACACCCAGGGCCACAAGCCGCGTCACGCCAAGACCTACCGCGACTTCGCCACCGAATACGCCCGCCTGCAGGCCGAGCGCGTGGCGGCCTTCAAGGAGTTCGTGGCCGATGTGAACAGCGGTGCCTACCCGGCGCCGGAACACGTCGTGCCGATCGCGGATGCCGAATTCGAGCAGTTCCTGGCCCGCATGCTGGCCTGATATTCACTTCAACACCAAACCGGAGAATTTCCCCATGATCAACGTCGGATTGCTGGGCGCGGGCCGCATCGGCAACGTACACGCCAAGAGCATCGCCGCCAACGCAGACAGCCGCCTGGTGGCCGTCTCGGACGTACACACCGCCGCCGCCGAGACGCTGGCCGCCGCCTACGGCGCGCAGGCCCGCACCTCGCTGGACATCCTCAACGACCCGTCGATCGACGCGGTGCTGATCGCCACCTCCACCGACACCCACGCCGGCCTCATCGAAGCCGCTGCCGCCGCGGGCAAGGCCGTGCTGTGCGAGAAGCCGGTCGATCTGAGCCTGGAGCGGGCGCTGGCCTGCCAGGCCGCGGTGGCCGAGACCGGCAAGCCGGTGATGATCGGCTTCAACCGCCGCTTCGACCCGAACTTCGCCGCCGTCAAGCGCGCCCTCGACGCTGGCGAGATTGGCCGCGGCGAGCTGCTGTCGATCACCTCGTTCGACCCGGGTCCGCCGCCGGTCAGCTACATCCGGGTCTCCGGCGGCCTGTTCCGCGACATGGCAATCCACGACTTCGACATGGCCTGCTGGATGTTCGGCGCCGCCCCGGTCGAGGTTTCGGCCACCGGCACCAGCATCGTCGATCCCGCGATCGGCGAGGCGGGCGATGTCGATACCGCCGTCATCACACTGCGCTTCGCCGACGGGCGCATCGCGGTGATCCAGAACAGCCGCCGCGCCGTCTACGGCTACGACCAGCGGCTGGAGCTGCTCGGCTCGACCGGGCTGCTGCAGGCCGGCAATGTGCTGGAGAGCACGGTCCACAAGATCACCACGGCCGGGGCCATGAGCGCCAAGCCGGAATACTTCTTCCTGGAACGCTACATGAAGGCGTACGAGGCGGAATGGCGGGCCTTCATCGACGCGGTCAAGGCCGGCACCGGCTACCCCGTGACGCTGCAGGACGGGGTCAACGCGCTGGCCGTGGCCGAAGCGGCGACGCTGTCGTGCAAGACGGGCCGAGCCGTGCGGCTGCAGGACGGCCGACCGGTCGTCGCCTGATCAGCCGAGGCGGTGGTGCGAGGACCGCAGCACCAGCGTGCCCGGGGCCATGAGCGACTGCTGTGCCACGCTGTCCGGCTCCAGCAGGCGCCGGATCGCCTCGGCCACCAGGTAATCGGTGGGCTGGCGGAAGGTCGTCAGCGCGTAGGCAGGGGCCGAGGCGATCTCGATGTCGTCGAAGCCCACGACGGCGATGCGCTGGCGGGCGCCCATCGAGGTCAGTGCATCCAGCGCCCCCAAGGCCAGGATGTCGCTCTCGCAGAACAGGGCCTCGATGCGCTGTGCCCGTGGAGTCGCCCCGAGATAGCGCAGCAGCGACTGCATGCCCTCGTCGCGCCGGTAGTGCGGCGCCTTGAGCACGCAGTCCAGCGCCACGCCGCGTGCCTGCAGCCGGTCGCGGAAACCGTCGAGACGGCGCAGCTCGGTGCGGTCGGAGTCCGGCCCCGCCATGTGGCCGATGCGGCGGTAGCCCTCGGCGAGGAACAGGTCGGCGATCTCCGCGCCAGCCGCATACCCGTCGGTGGTCACGTAAGGGATGTTGGCCAGCGAGCTGTTGCGGCTGACGACCACCAGCGGGATGCGGCGGATCTTCTGGGCCAGCTCGATCAGCTCCTGGTCCAGCGAGGTGCCCATGAACATGATGCCGTCCACCTGGAACTGGTCGGCCAGCCGCAGCGCCGCGCCCGCGCCGTACTCGGGGCTGAGATTGAGCAGCAGCGAGCTGAAGCCCTTGGCCTGGAGCTGCCGGGTGGCCTCGCTCAGCATGTAGAGCTGGTTCGGATTGCCGAGTTCATCGACCACCAGCGCGATCAGCCGCGTGCTGCGCGTGGACAGGCTGCGCGCCAGCAGGTTGGGGGAATAGCCCATCTCGGCGGCGACCTGCAGCACCTTCTCGCGCACGTCCGGCGCGATCGACGCCCCATCGGTGAAGGCACGCGACACGGTCCACTTGGAGACGCCCACCCGCTCGGCGACATCGGTGGCGGTGATCTTCTTCGTGGGCGATTTGGCGCGGGGCATGGTCATGTGGTTCAGGTTCCGCGGGTTCGGCGGGTTGGGTGGAACCGGTGTGGCGCGATTCTGCCTCCAGCACGGCGTGGCTGGTGCAGATCGCGGTCTGGCACGACATGGACCTGCACCCCGGAGGACTGGTCGCGGCAGACTTCGGTGCGCACGTGCTGCGGCTCGTGCGAGGCGCGCACCAGGTCATCCGCTGCTAACATGCCAGCCGGCTGCCCAGCAGCCAGCGTCGCTCGGACGGTTCCGGGCGCTCACGTGAAAGCCACTGCCAATGTCTTCCTCCGCCTCCTCCTCGGGCAAGCGCCGCTTTGCGCGCATCGACCGCCTTCCCCCCTACGTCTTCAACATCACGGCCGAGCTGAAACTCGCCGCGCGCCGCCGTGGCGAGGACATCATCGACCTCAGCATGGGCAACCCCGACGGCGCCACCCCCGCGCACATCGTCGCCAAGCTCACCGAGGTCGCGCAAAGACCCGACACCCACGGCTACTCCGCCAGCAAGGGCATCCCGCGCCTGCGCCGCGCCATCTCGCATTGGTACAAGGACCGCTACGCCGTGGACATCGACCCGGACAGCGAGGCCATCGTCACCATCGGCTCGAAGGAAGGGCTGGCGCACCTGATGCTCGCCACGCTCGACCGGGGAGACACCGTGCTGGTGCCGGATCCGAGCTACCCGATCCACATCTACGGCGCGGTGATCGCGGGCGCGGACATCCGCTCGGTGCCGAACGTGCCGGGCGTGGACTTCTTCGCCGAACTGGAGAAGGCCATCCGCGGCAGCTACCCGAAGCCGAAGATGATGGTGCTGGGCTTCCCGAGCAACCCGACCGCGCAGTGCGTGGAACTCGACTTCTTCGAGCGGGTGGTCGCGCTGGCGAAGAAACACGACATCTTCGTGGTGCATGACCTGGCCTACGCCGACATCGTCTTCGACGGCTGGAAGGCACCGTCGATCATGCAGGTGCCTGGCGCCAAGGACATCGCGGTCGAGTTCTTCACGCTGAGCAAGAGCTACAACATGGCGGGCTGGCGCATCGGCTTCATGGTCGGCAACCCGGACCTCGTCGCGGCCCTGGCGCGCATCAAGAGCTACCACGACTACGGCACCTTCACGCCGCTGCAGGTGGCGGCCATCGCCGCGCTGGAAGGCGACCAGCAGTGCGTCAAGGACATCGCCGCGACCTACCAGAAGCGCCGCGACGTGCTGGTCAAGGGCCTGCGCGAGATCGGCTGGGACGTGAACTGCCCGAAAGCGTCGATGTACATCTGGGCGAAGATCCCCGAGCGGTATGCCCACCTCGGCTCGCTCGAATTCGCCAAGCGGCTGCTGGAGAAGGCCAAGGTCTGCGTCTCGCCCGGCATCGGCTTCGGCGACCACGGCGATGACCATGTGCGGTTCGCGCTGATCGAGAACGAGGGGCGGATCCGGCAGGCGGTGCGCGGCATCAAGGCGATGTTCAAGGCGGAGGGGGTGGGCGGCTGAGCCTCATCGCCGCTTGCGGCGCACAGCCGCTATGCCCGCAGCACCTCGATCCCCAGCGCCTGCAGTGGCGCCACGCTGACCTGCGGCGTGTCCGCCGCGACCACCAGCGTCGCCACCTCCGCCGCCGGCGCGATCACATACGCCGACGCCGCCCCGAGCTTCTCCGGCGAGGCCATCACCACCGTCTCGGCTGCACGTTCGTGCAAGGCGCGCTTGATGGCGGCTTCCTCGAAATCCCCCGTGCTCAGCCCCGCCTCGGCGTGGATGCCGGTGACGCCCATGAAGTAGAGGTCGGCGCGGAGGTGGCGCACGGCCTCGATCGTGGTCGCGCCGACCGTGACCATCGAGTGCTTGAACAGTCGGCCGCCGAGCAGGATGACCTCGATGTGCGGGTGGTCGCCGCGCTCGCCGAGTTCGACCGCGATGGTCGGGCTGTGGGTGACGACGGTGGCGTGCAGCTCGGGCGGCAGTGCGCGGGCCAGCGCCGTCGTGGTCGTGCCGCCATCGAGCAGCACCACCTGCCCCGGCTGGATCAGCGCCGCCGCACAGCGTGCCAAGGCCTGCTTCGCATCCGGCGCCACCTGCCGGCGCACCGCCATGTCGCCGATCGCCGCCGACGCCGGCAGCGCGCCACCATGCACGCGCTGCAACCGCCCCTCGCGCGCGAGTTCGCGCAGGTCGCGGCGGATCGTGTCCTCGGAGATCTGCAGCTCCTCGCTCAGCACCTTGGCGACGACCTGGCCGTCGCGGGCGAGGCGCTGGAGGATGAGTTGCTGGCGCTGGCGGGTGAGGAGGGTCGTGGACATGGTGCCAGGATCATAGTAGATTGCACGAATATCAACATTCATGCACGAGAATGCACGATGGCAATCACCACCACCCCAAACAACACCGGCACCACCGACCGCACGCTGCTGATCCTGATCGCCGGTCCCTACCTCTCCGGCACCGACGGCGACCCGCAGCGCATCGCCGCCAACATGGCCCGCATGGAAGCCACGGCGCTGCCGCTCTACGAGCGCGGGCACCTGGCGATGATCGGGGAGTGGGTGGCGCTGCCGATCATCCACGCGGCCGGCGGGCGCGTGCATGGCGACGAGGTGTTCCACCAGTACCAGTACCCGGTGGCGGAGCGGCTGCTGTCGCGCTGCGATGCGGTGCTGCGCATCCCCGGTGAGTCGCGTGGCGCCGATCAGGACGTGGCCCGCGCCCGCGCCCGGGGCCTGCCGGTCTACGAGCGCATCGAGGACGTGCCGGTCAAGGTTTGACGGCCGGCGCCACGTCGGCGGCACACTGGGCAATCAGTTCGTAGGAGCGCAGCCGCGCCGCGTGGTCGTGTGTCGCGCCGGCGATGATCAGCTCGTCCGCCCCGGTGCGTTCGACCAGCGCCTGCAACCCCGCCGTGATGGTCGCGGGCGAGCCGACCACCGCCACCGACAGCATCCGCCCGACCTGCCGCCGCTCGACCGGACTCCACAGCGCGTCCATGTTATCCACAGGGGGTGGCAGCGGCCCGCGCTGGTTGCGCACCATGCCGAGGAAGCGCTGCTGGATCGATGTGAATAACTTCTGCGCTTCGGCATCGGTGTCGGCGGCGATCACATTGGTGCCGACCATCGCATGAGGCTGTGGATAACTTGCTGACGGCCGGTAGGTGCTGCGGTAGACATCGAGCGCCTGCATCAGCATGTCCGGCGCGAAATGCGAGGCAAAAGCGAACGGACGGCCCAGGTAGGCGGCGAGTTGCGCGCTGTAGAGGCTGGAGCCGAGCAGCCAGACCGGGACGTGCGTGCCCGTGCCGGGGATGGCGTGCACGGTCTGACCCGCGTCCGGCTCGCCCAGATAACGCTGCAGCTCCATCACGTCCTGTGGAAAACTGTCCTCGTCGGCACTGTGCAGATGGCGGCGCAAGGCCCGTGCAGTGGCCTGGTCGGTGCCGGGCGCACGGCCGAGCCCGAGGTCGATGCGACCGGGATAGAGCGTGGCGAGTGTCCCGAACTGCTCGGCCACCACCAGCGGCGCGTGGTTGGGCAGCATCACCCCGCCGGAGCCGACGCGGATGGTGGACGTGCCGCCCGCGATGTGGCCGACCAGCACGGCGGTGGCCGAACACGCCAGCCCTGCCATGTTGTGGTGCTCGGCCAGCCAGTAGCGGCGGTAGCCCCAGCGTTCGGCGTGCTGCGCGAGGTCGAGGGCGTGGCGCAGCGCGGTGGCAGCGTCGCTGCCTTGGGCGATGGGGGCGAGGTCGAGGACGGAAACGGTGATCATGCGGGCATCTTCGCGCAATCCGCTCACCCCTGCTGTCCGCCATGGAACATCCCCGCCGCCCGACTTGTCCACAGTGCACCCGCCCGCTGCGCACCTGCCTGTGCCACTGGGTCACGCCTGTGGATAACCAGATCGAAGTGCTGATCCTGCAGCATCCGCTGGAGATCGGACAGGCCAAGGGCAGTGTGCCGCTGCTGCACCGCAGTCTGGCGCGCAGCCAGTTATGCACAGGCGAGCGGTTCGACGACACGCTGCTGGCGGGCTGGCTCGGTGGCATCGGCGACGGCGCCAGCGTGCTGCTCTACCCGGACACTGTGGATAACCCAATGGTGCCCTGGCCCGCCACGCTGCCGCGCCGGCTGGTGGTGCTCGATGGCACCTGGCGCAAGAGCCGCAAGCTGCTGCACCAGAACCCGGCCCTGCAGCGCCTGCCACGGCTGGCGCTGGTGCAGCCGCCGCCGTCGCAGTACCGCATCCGCAAGGCGCACCAGCCGGACCAGTTGTCCACACTCGAAGCCACCTGCCACGCGCTGGCGCAGCTCGAACAGGCGCCGCAACGCTACGCCCCGCTGCTGGCCGCGTTCGGCGCCTTCGTCGACCAGCTCGCCGCGTCAACCGATGCGGGCGAGCGCGGTCACGAGGTCTGAAAACAGCGGCCGCTGCGCCACCTGGGGCTGTAGACAGGCGTCCCGCAGCGTGGCCAGCGCCAGGCAGCGTGGATCGTCCGGCGGGTCCGCCGCCACCAGCAGCTCTTCCAGCAGACACCCGAAGGCGCGCACCTCCAGCCGCTGCAGCGCCTCGGCCGTGGCGCGGTCGTCCGGATCGAAGAACGACGCGGCACCGAAGTCGCTGAGCAGGGCACGGTCGGCGCCATTCCACAGGAGGTTGTGGCCGTAGAGGTCGCCGTGCAGCAGGCCGCGGCTGTGCAGATGTGCGACCGCACTCGCCACGGAACAGGCAATTATCAACAGCTTGTCCACAGCCACGCCAAACCCGTCGGCGTAGACATCGCGGCTGCACGAGGCGAAGCTCGGCGGTCCGGCCAGCGGCTGGAATGCGGGATCGAGCAGCGGCAGCACGAGGCCCGGCGTGGCCTGGCCGGGGCTGTGGACAACCCCTTCCACGCCCACCAGTCCGGGATGCCCGGCGGCGGCGAGGGTGGCGGCCATTTCGCTGTCGGGCAGGCCGTCGCTGGTCATCGCACCCTTGAACTGCTTGACCGCCACGTCTGTGGACAACCCCGCTCGGTCCATCCATGTCGCCTTGTGGATAACACCCGATGCACCCTCGCCAAGCACCTGTTGATAACGCAAACTGTCCCAACGGATCTGCGGGTATTCCATCGTCCGGTGGCGGTGCATGACCCTGTTGACAAATGGATTGCCGCCCAGCGCCAGCCACGCCAGCCGGGGCATGGACAGCAGCCACGCAGGCAACGCCTCCAGGCGGTTGGCGGCCAGCCGCAGCAAGGCAAGTTCTCCACAGCCGGACAGGTCGGGCAGGTGCGCCAGGCGGTTGCCGGCGAGCATCAGCTTCTCCAGCCGGGAGCAGTCGCCGAGACGCTCCGGCAGGGTCTCGACCGCGTTGTCGGTGAGGATCAGCCAGCGCAGCCGAGGGGGCAGCGCCTGCGCGGGCACCGCAGCGATCCGGTTGGCCTTGAAGCCCACCATCTCCAGTTGTCCACAGCTTCCTAACACCGGCGGCAAGGTGGTGAACGCATTGTCCGAACAGAAGACCACGCGCAGCCGGTGCAGGCGCGGCAGGTCGTCCGGGAGGGTGGACAACTGGTTGCCGGTGAGGTTGAGGACTTCGAGCGTGTCGGCCAGATCGAAGACTTCACGGGGCAGCGCGGTGAGACCACAGGCGAGGTCGAGGCGGCGACAGCCCGCGAGGGCGCCCGCCCGCAGGTCGGTCAAGGTGTGCATGGGGGAGGCCACAGTGGGTCAGGTGCGTCAATGCAGCAGCGGACGGGCGGCCACGCGGCGTTCGATCTCGGCCTGCATGCGCTCGTAGGCAGGCGAGCCGATCTCGCCATAGGTCGCCTTGAATTCGGCCTCGCTCAGGAACTCGGGCAGGTCGGCCACGCCGGGCATGAAGTCCTCGTCGGTCACGCCCTTGGACAGACCGACCTGCAGCCGCAGGGGATCACGGACAGCGATCTGGCCGAAGCGCGTGCCGGCGCGGTCGGCGGCAATGTCGTTGAAGCTGAAGCCACTGCCGCCCCGCGAATCGGAGAGTTCCTTGTACAGGCCGATCGCGTCCGCCAGCCGTCCCCCGCCCTCGGCGGCCAGCACGGCGGAGACCAGGAAATGCATCGCGAAGTCCTCCCGGCCGCGCAGCAGCACCGGATGCGACACCGGCAGGGTCCACTGCCGCGCCTCCTGCACGAAGCGCGTGGGGCTCTGGCCAGTGGCGTAGAGCGCCAGGGCGATCAGGGCGGAGCGGTTTTCCTGGGCAGCCAGCGCCTCGCCGGCCCCTGCGGCGTCGGTGCGCACCCGCGCCAGCTCGAACAGCGGCGCCAGCAGCGAGGCCAGCGGCACCGGCCCGTGGCCCTTGCGCACCAGCGGAACCAGGCGCTCCACGTAGACGCGCAGGCGCTGCTGGTCGGCCGGCGGCAGCATGACCGTGCGCAGGCCGTCCGGGCGCCACACATAGTCCAGCACGACCTCCTCGGGCTGCAGGCGCACGCGCTGCACCATGCCCACCACGGTCTGCACCGGCTCGGTGGCGCTGTAGTGGTCCAGACCCTGCACCAGCAGCCAGCGCGCCAGCTCGCTGGGCACCGGCACACGGCCGATCTGCAGCCGCTCCAGTGCGGGCAGGCCCGCCGTCTGGCGCAGCTGCGCCTCGACATTGAGCCACTCGCCGAACGGGCTGCGGGACCAGCGCAAGCTGAGCTGCACGCGCGCGGCCTGGTCCTCCAGCACGACCCGTCCCGCGCCGCGCAGCAGCCGGCGGGCCGCATCGTGCAGCACGAGGTCCAGGTCGCGCCCGTCGGCGTGGAAGGTGCGCACGGCCTGGCCTTCCTGCGGGTGCTTGCGCGGGTCGGCGGCGCCGAGCAGGTCACGCACGCGGGAAATGTCGGCCGGGGTCATGGCCGAATCCCGCTCGACCAGCGGCCGGTCGTGCAAGGCCAGCCAGACCAGCAGGACCGCAGGCAGCACCAGCGCCAGCACCGCACACACCAGCAGCTTGAGGACAGTTTTCATGATGCGGTGCATCTTAGACGCCTGCCCGCCCTGGCAGCACCCGGCCGTTGGCAGGGGCTGGCGCCATACCGGCTACAGTCCCGGCCATTTCCAGGACTTCGAAACACGGCCGGCACTGCCCTCCCCATGGCGTCAACTTCCTCTCCCCGCAAGACCCCCACCGCGCGCAAGCGCGCCGCAACCCGTCCGGCTGATGCAACGGCCGACACCCTGGTCGACACGACGGCGGACACCGCGGTCGTGTCCGTGGTCGAGGCGCTGCCGGAGGTGCCCGTACCCGCCGCACCCGCTGCCAAGACCCCGGCCCGCAAGCGTGCGCCGCGCAAGACCGCCGCACCGCAGGCTCCCGCCGCACCGGCCGACGTGCCCGAGGCACCCGCAGCAGCCGAGCCCGCACCTGCCAAGAAGCCACGCCGCAGTCCCGCCCGCAAGGCCGTGGCCGCCGAGCCGGCGGCAGAAGCGCCCACCGAGGTGGTCGCGGAGGTGGTGGCCGAAGTCATCGCCGAACCCGTGGCGGAACCCGAGCCTGTGGCGGAGCCGGCACCGGAGCCGGAACCCGCCCCGCCGCCACCGCCCGACCTCACCCCCCTGCACAGCAGCGTCGCCCTCGTCCCCGGCCTGCGCCACACGCTGCAGTGGACCGCTGGCCGCCACTGTCCAGCCGACCTCGCCAGCGCCGCACAGGCCCTGGGCACGCCCACCGACGCCGCGCCGCTGGTCAACGACCTGGCACTGGTCGAGCTGGTGCGGGTGGCCCGCGAGCGCCGCCACCCGCTGCAAGTGGAGCCGGCCGTCTGGGACTGGCTGGCCGGCGCCCGCGACATGCGCGCCCGCGTTGAGCACCTGGAGCGCCAGCACCCGCTCGGCCCCCTCAGCCCCGGCCTGTCCACGCGGCTGTCGGCCCCGCTGCGCCCCTACCAGGCGGAGGCCGCGCTGTTCGCTGCCTGCGCCGGGCGCTGCGTGCTGGCCGACGACGCCGGGCTGGGCAAGACGGTGCAGGCCATCGCCACGCTGCGCCTGCTGCAGCAGAGCTTTGGCGCGGAGCGGGCGCTGGTGCTGTGCCCGCCCGAGCGACTGGCCCACTGGCAGGCACAGTGGCAGCACTGGACCGCCACACCCGCAGCCACGGACACGCCGGACACCCCGGCCGCCCCCGCCTTCGAGGTGGTCTTCGCCGACCTGGCCCGCCTGGGCACCGATCTCGCCACGCTGCAGGGCCTGGGCGCCGACGTGGTGGTGGTGGACGAGCCAGCCACGGGCGACACCAGCCCCTGGCAGCAGCCCGACCTGCTGGCCGCCCTGCGCACGCTCGACAGCCCCTGGGCGCTGGTGCTCGCCCGCCAGCCGCTGCCGACGCGCCCGCTGGTGCTGGAGGCGATGCTGGACTGGGTCGATCCGGGCCACTACGGTGCGGTGGCGGCGCTGCAAGGCGGCCACCTCGACGCGCTGGCCCCGTGGTGGCTGCAACGCTCGCGCACGCTGGTGCTGCGGCAGTTGCCCGAGACGGTCGAGCACACCACGCAGGTCGCCCTGACGCCCGACGACCGTGCGCAGCACGACACCTGGCTGGCCCGGCTGCGCCACGGGGTGCAACGCTGGCAGCGCAGCCAGTTCCTCGGCAGCCGCGAGCAGCGGCAGTGGCTGCGCACGCTGCAGGCCCTGCGCCAGTGCGGCCAGGACCACAAGGCCGGCGCTGCCCTGCAGACCATCGACATTGCACTGCAGACCGCCGAGGCCAAGGTGGTCGTGTTCAGCCAGTGGCCCGAGGCGCTGGACCGGCTCGCTGCGGCGTTGCAGGCGCGGGGCACGGCGTTCTGCCAGCTGACCTCGGACGTGGTCGGTGACGCCCGGCGGGCGCTGGTGGGCGAATTCCAGCAGACGCCGACGCTGCGGGTGCTGCTCTGCGCAGACGACGAGCGTGGCGGCCAGCTCGGGCTGCGCCACGCCGCCACCGCCATCGTCCACCTGGACCGCCCGTGGAACGCCGCCCTGCTGGGGCAACGCCTGAGCCGCGTCCACCGCGCCGACCGGGTGCGGCTGGTCGAGGTCCACCACGTCGTCGTGGCGGACAGCATCGAGTCCCGGCTGGTCGCGGCGCAGCAGGCCGACACCGGGCGCGAACGCTTCGTCGGGCTGGTCGACGGCCCGGGCGCCGATGCCTTCCTCGATGGGCCGCGCCTCATGCGCTTCGTGGACGCACTGGCTACACTGGTACAGGACTGAACCAGATCGCACCAGGAGCCTCGCCATGCCCGCCGCCCTCGGTACCCCGGAGCTGATGTCGATCGCCGCCACGCTCGGCTGGGCCAGCGGGCTGCGGCTCTACGCGGTGCTGTTCTGCACCGGGCTGGCGGGACACCTGGGCTGGATCCCGCTGCCGTCCGGGTTGCAGTGGCTGCAGCAGCCGGTGGTGCTGGGCGCCAGCGGGCTGATGCTGGCGGCGGAGTTCTGTGCCGACAAGATCCCCGGATTCGACTCGTTCTGGGATCTGCTGCACACCTTCGTGCGCATCCCGGCCGGAGCGGCGCTGGCAGCGTCGGTGTTCGGCGGGGATGAAGGTTCGTGGGCGATGGCGGCGGCCGTGCTGGGCGGCTCGCTGGCCGCCACGGCGCATGTCGCCAAGACCACCACGCGGGCGGCGGTCAACACCTCGCCCGAGCCGTTCAGCAACTGGGGCCTGTCGCTGGCCGGGGACGCGGCGGTGCCCGCCATGCTGTGGCTGTCGTGGGTGCAGCCGACGTGGGCGGCGGTGGGGCTGGGCATCGCCGTGGTGGGGATGCTCGGGCTGACGGTCTGGCTGCTGCGCCACGTGCGGGCGCTGCTGCGGGGGCTGGTGCAGCGGTTCAGCGGCGCATCGACGCCAGCGTGAGTCCTGTCGGCAGCGAGGCCGGGGTCAGCAGGAACTGCTCGGCCAGCCGCCCCAGCTCCGCGCTGCCGCAGGCCCGGCACAGGCTGAGCACCGCGCGGGCGTACTCCGGCGGGCCGAGCATGAGGCTGACATCCACATCCTCGCCCATCTCGTGCATGAGCAGGTCATGGATGCGGCTGGCGATCTGGTGGCGCTGGGGGTCGTGCATGGCAGGCTCCTGGGTACATGGCCTGCCTTGCATGCGCCGTGCCGGACGATTTGCCAATCTCCGCACACGCCCGCTGCGCAGCCCGTCACACCTGGCGTCGACACGCACCATGCGCAGTCAGGGTAACTGCGGGGCCTGCCCGGCGATGGCCCATCCGGCACCGACCACGCACCAGAACCGTGCGCTGCTCAGATCGCCTTGCGCAGGTTGGCCGGCGCGATCTTGAGGGCTTCGCGGTACTTGGCCACCGTGCGGCGGGCGACCTGGATGCCCTGCTCCTCCAGCATCGTGCTGAGCTGGCTGTCCGAGAGCGGCCTCTTCTGGTCCTCGGCGGCGACAAACTGCTTGATCAGCGCCCGCACGGCCGTGCTGGACGCATTGCCCCCCGCCTCGGTGTTCAGCGACGAACCGAAGAAGTACTTCAGCTCGAAGGTGCCGAACGGCGTGTTCATGTACTTGGCGGTGGTCACGCGCGAGATGGTGGACTCGTGCAGGCCCAGCTCGTCGGCGATCTCGCGCAGCACCAGCGGCTTCATCGCGATCTCGCCGTGGGTGAAGAAGCCCTTCTGGCGCTCGACGATGGCCTGCGAGACGCGCTGGATGGTGTCGAACCGCTGCAGGATGTTCTTGACGAACCAGCGCGCCTCCTGCAGCCGCACCGCGAGCGTGGCGCCGCCCTCGTCGCCGGTGCGCTGGCTGCGGTGCTGGCGCAGGACCTGGGCGTAGAGGTCGTTGATGCGCAATTTGGGCATCACGTCCGGGTTGAGCACGACCCGCCAGCCCCGGCCCGCCTTCTGCACGATCACGTCCGGCACGACGATGTTGGCCTCGGCGCGGGCGAAACGGCGGCCGGGCTTGGGCTCCAGCGTGAGGATGAGCGTCTGGGCGTCGCGGATGTCGTCCTCGTCGGCGCCAGTGGCCGCCATGAGCTTCTTCATGTCGCGCCGGGCCAGCAGCTCCAGGTGGCCCTGGCAGACCAGGATGGCCACGCGCTGCGCCTCGGTGCGGTCGCATTCGCGCAGCTGCAGCACCAGGCATTCGCCCAGATCGCGGGCGCCAACGCCGCAGGGTTCCAGGTTCTGCAGCCAGCCCAGGGCGCAGCGCAGCCGGTCGACCAGTTCCTCGCGCAGCGCCGCGGCTTCTTCGTCACCCGGGGTGTCTCCGATCGACAGCTCGATGGCCAGCCGCTCGGCGATGTCCTCCAGCGGGTCGGCCAGGTAGCCATCCTCGTTCAGCGAGTCGATCAGCGCCTCGACCAGCAGCATCTCCTCGGGCGCCAGGCGCATCCCCAGCAACTGCCCGCGCAGGTGGTCGTTGAGGCTTTCGCTCAGGCTGGACCGCTCGCTCCAGTCGCCATCCTCGTCCTCGACGGCATTGCTGCGGGCGCCCGACACGTCCGAGAGGCTGTCGTAGTCCTCGCGGTCACTGCCACTGTCCCAGTCGCTGCTGTCGCTGTCGGCGTGGCTGCTGCTGAAGTCGAGCTGGTCGACGCCGGGGGTGTCGGACTCGGGGCTGCTGGCGCTGGTGGCGCTGTCCCACTCGTCGGCGGCGGCGCTGCGCTCGGGCGGGGCGAGCGTGGCGTCGGCCAGAGGACGGTCCTGGGCGACGCCTTCTTCGTCCACTTCCAGGAAGGGGTTGGCTTCGAGCATCTGCTCGACCTCCTGGTGCAGCTCCAGCGTCGAGAGTTGCAGCAGCCGGATCGACTGCTGCAGTTGTGGCGTCAGTGCCAGGTGCTGCGAGAGACGGACCTGCAGGGATGGTTTCATGGGATCGGGACCGGGGTCACATGCGGAAGTGTTCGCCGAGATAGACCTTGCGGACGTCCGGGTTCTCGACGATGGCCGCCGGCGTGCCTTCTGCCAGCACGCGGCCCTCGCTGATGATGTAGGCGCGGTCGCAGATGCCCAGCGTCTCGCGCACATTGTGGTCGGTGATCAGCACGCCGATGCCCCGCGCCTTGAGGAAGCCGATGATGCGCTGGATCTCGATCACGGCGATCGGGTCCACGCCGGCAAACGGCTCGTCCAGCAGGATGAAGCGCGGCTGCGTGGCCAGTGCGCGGGCGATTTCGACCCGCCGCCGCTCGCCACCCGACAGCGCCGGCGCAGGACTGGCGCGCAGCCGCTCGATCGACAGGTCGTGCAGCAGGCCGTCGAGCAGGGCCTCGATCCGCGCTGCGCCGAGCGGGCGGCCGTCGGTCCCCTGCTGCAGCTCCAGCACGGCGCGGATGTTCTCCTCCACCGTCAGCCGCCGGAAGATCGACGCCTCCTGCGGCAGGTAGGACAGCCCGAGCCGCGCACGCTGGTGGATGGGCTGACGCTGGACCTCGGCGCCGTCGATGCGGATGCGCCCGGCATCCGCCCGCACCAGGCCGACCAGCATGTAGAAGCTGGTGGTCTTGCCGGCGCCGTTCGGCCCCAGCAGCCCGACCACCTCGCCGCTGCGCACCGACAGGTGAACGTCCTGGACCACCAGCCGGGCGCCGTAGCGTTTCTGCAGCCCCTCGGCGTCCAGGCGGCTGGGGGCATCGCGGTGGAGTCCGGTCAACGCGGTGTCTCCTGGCCCGCCGGCTCGGCGACCGCACCGGTGGACTTGCGTGGCGTCACCACCCCCTTGACCCGCCCGCCGGTGACGGCAGACCCGGCACCCGCGCCGGTCGCCGCGCCGCCACCCTGCACCTCGAACACGTCGCGGGCATGGTTGTAGACGATGGTCTGGCCCGTCACCTGGTCGGCCACCACCCCGCCGCGCAGCACCCGCACCTGTGCCTGGTCGACGAAGCGCACGGTCTCGGTCACGGTGTCGTACTCGATGCGCCGGGCCTGGCCTTCGACGGTCTCGTCCAGCCCCTCGCGCTTCTGGCGGAAGGTGGCGGGCTGACCGTCGCCGCCGAGGGCCGTGGCGATCTGGCCCTGCGCGGTTTCCTTCAGCTCGATCTGCGCAGCCTTGAGCACCAGCGTGCCACGGGTGATCTCGACACCGCCGCTGAGGGTGCGGATCTTGCGCTTGCCGTCCAGCACCATGCGGCCCGCATCAAAAGTGAGCGCCTGCTCCCGGTCGGATTTTTCGGCGTGCACCGGCAGGCTCACCCCGGCCAGCGCCCCTGCAAACGCCGCGGCACACGCCAGCATTCGGCAGGAACGTCGGGACATCACAGCAGCAGCAGGGCGCATGGAGGTAGAAGGCATGGAAATTGCATTGCATTCTAGCCAGTCTCGCCAGAAGCGAACAGGCCCGCGACAGCGTCTGTCGCGGGCCTGCTGGACTGGGCGGGCGGGCAGACCGGTGGGGCGTCAGCCGCCTTTGCGCGCTCTGGCGACAAGCTGGTCGGTCAGCGCCAGCGCACGGACCTGGCCTTCCGTCTCGGGCGTGTTGTCGCCACCGGCCAGCGAGGGCGAGGTGTAGTAGCGACCGTGGATGCCCAGCGCCGGCACGCCGTCGATCTTGTACGCCTCGGAGAGCTGCTTGCCCTGGCGGACCTTGCTCTGCATGCCGAAGGAGTTGAACATCTCGGTGAACTTGGCGCGGTCGGCGCCGTTCTGCACCGCGAACTCGATCAGCGCCTCGGGCTTGTCCAGCTTCGCGCCTTGCTGGTGGATGGCGTAGAAGACCTTGCGGTGGATCTGCTCGACCAGACCCAGGGCTTCCAGCGTGGCATAGAAGCGTTGCTGGGCCTCGAAGTTGGGCCGGAAACCGACATGCACGCGCCTGAAGGCCACGTCGGCGGGCAGCTTCTTGATCCACGCCTCCAGCGTCGGCTCGAAGGCGTTGCAGTGCGGGCAGCCGTACCAGAAGAACTCGATCACCTCGATCTTGCCCGCCGGCGCCGACACGGGCACCGGGGTGGACAGGCGGACGAAGTGCTTGCCTTCCTGGAACGTGGCCTGGGCCGACACCAGGGGACTGACCCCGGCCAGCGCGAGGGCTGCGGAGCCTCCCACGACAAACTCACGACGCTTCATGCAATGTTTCCTTTCGATGGTCCAGCCGGCTCAGAGTGTCCGCGTGCAGCAAGGTTCCGTGCGGTGCCGCCCGATTCAGCGCGGTACCCGCACCAGCGCCGCTTCACCGTAGCCTGACACGGTTGTCTGGTCGCGCATGCGCTCGGCGTCGTCACGGGTCTCGAACGGACCGAGGCGCACACGGTACATCAGGCGGCCGGATTGTTCCCGCTCGGTGATGCGCGCTTTCAGGCCGCCCATCGCCAGCTTGGCACGCTGCTGTTCGGCGTCGTCGCTGCTGGCGTAGGCACCGACCTGCACGAAGTACACAAACGCATCAGCCCCCGGTTTGGCTGACGCGCTGGCCGCCGCCGCCGAAGCCGCCCGTGCCGGCGCACTGGTCGCCGCGGCAGCCCCCGCCGCCGCGTTGGCCACGGCGCTGGCCACGGCATCCTGGGCTGCGGCCGTGCTGTCCACGCGGGCCGGGGCCGCCGGAGTCGGACCGGACTTGGCCGGATTCTTGCCGTGCAGCGGGGCGTTCGGATCCCAGTGCCTGTTCTTCTCGACCTCGGCCGCATCCTGCTCGGCCGTGCGCTGGGGCACCTTGTCCATGAAAGGAATCGGCGCCTTGGTCACGTACAGCGCCACCGCCAGCGCCAGCAC
This sequence comes from Sphaerotilus sp., assembly GCA_013299055.1. Taxonomy (GTDB): domain Bacteria; phylum Pseudomonadota; class Gammaproteobacteria; order Burkholderiales; family Burkholderiaceae_C; genus Sphaerotilus. The sequence goes on along the minus strand of JAAFKB010000049.1, from coordinate 6,714 downwards.
GAGGCCGACCAGCAGCCCCACGACCACACCGACGCCGAAACCACCACGCTGCGCATTGCCATTCGATGCCATCGAGAGTCTCCTCACAGCTTCAGATCACATCTTCCGGGGTGCGCTGACGCCCAGCACCGCCAGCGCGTTGCACAGCACCTGCGCAGTCGCCTGCAGCAGCGCCATGCGCGCCGGCATCGTGGCCTTGTCGCCGTCGAGAAAGCGCACCGCCGCGTAGTAGCTGTGGTAGGCAGAGGCCACGTCGCGCAAATAGAACGCCACATCATGCGGCGCCAGGTCGGCAGCGGCACGGCCCAGCATCTCCGGATACTCGGCCAGCTTGCCCATCAGCGCAACCTCGGTCGGCGCCGTCAGCCCGGACAGGTCGGCCACCGCCAGCGCGCCCGGCGACGCATCGCCCTGGTGCTCGTCGGCGTACTTCGCCAGCACCGAGCAGATGCGCGCATGGGCGTACTGCACGTAGAACACCGGGTTCTCGTCGTTGGCCTGCAGCGCGAGATCCACGTCGAAGACGAACTCGGTGTCGGCCTTGCGGCTGATCAGGAAGAAGCGCACCGCGTCGCGGCTGGTCCAGTCGATCAGGTCGCGCAGGGTCACGTAGCTGCCGGCGCGCTTGGAGATCTTGACCTCCTCGCCGCCCTTCATCACGGTGACCATCTTGTGCAGCACGTAGTCCGGGAAGCCAGCCGGGATGCCCACACCCGCCGCCTGCAGCCCGGCGCGCACGCGGGCGATGGTGCCGTGGTGGTCGCTGCCCTGGACGTTGACGACCTTGTCGAAGCCGCGCTGCCACTTGTGGATGTGGTAGGCCACGTCCGGCACGAAGTAGGTGAAGGTGCCGTCGGACTTGCGCATCACGCGGTCCTTGTCGTCACCGTAGTCGGTCGAGCGCAGCCAGAGCGCGCCGCCGTCCTCGAAGGTCTTGCCGGCGTCCACCAGCTTGCGCACCGCCTCGGCGACGCGGCCGCTGCTGTAGAGGCCGGACTCCAGGTAGTAGTGGTCGAAGCGCACGCCGAACGCACGCAGGTCCAGGTCCTGCTCGTGGCGCAGGTAGGCCACCGCGAACTGGCGGATGCCGTCGAGGTCGTCCACGTCGCCGGAGGCGGTGAAGGCGCGGTCGTCGGCCGTGACGGTTTCCTTGGCGAGGAAGGCACGGGCGATGTCGCCGATGTACTCGCCGTTGTAGGCCGACTCGGGCCAGCCGTCGTCACCGGGTTTCCGCCCTTTCAGGCGGCACTGGGTCGAGGTGGCGAGCGTGCCGATCTGGACGCCCGCGTCGTTGTAATAGAACTCGCGGTGGACCTGCCAGCCTTGCGTGGCGTAGAGGTTGCACAGCGCGTCGCCGAGCGCACCTTGCCGTCCGTGGCCGACGTGCAGCGGGCCGGTCGGGTTGGCCGAGACGAACTCCACCATCACCCGGCGGCCGTTGTCCGGGCGCACGCCGAAGCGGTCGGCCTCGGCCAGCACCTGCGCAATGACTTGCTGGCGGGCGGCGGGCTGGAGGCGGATGTTGATGAAGCCGGGGCCGGCGATCTCCATCGACTCGACCCATTGCTGCACCGCGGGGCGGGTCTGCAGCGCCGCGATCAGCGCCTGGGCCAGCGTACGCGGGTTCTGCTTCAGCGGGCGGGCGAGCTGCATCGCCAGGGTGCAGGCCAGGTCGCCGTGAGCGGCTTGCTTGGGGTTCTCGAAGGCCGGCTCGACCGCCGCACCGGGCGCGATCTCGGCCAGTGCGTCGTGGAGCGCGGCGAGGAGTTGCTCTTTGGCTTGAATCATGCGCGGATTCTACGGGGCGGGTCGGCGCGCAATCCGCACTTGCACGGCGCGGCCGGGAGTGAAAGGATCGGCGATTGCCCTGTGAAGCCCACATGATCGACTGCACCGCCCCGGTTCTGCCCCAGCGCATCGGCAAGTACCGCGTCGTCCGCCGCCTCGGCGAAGGCACGACCAGCGAGGTCTTCCTCTGCCACGACGAGTTCCACGACCGGCAGGTGGCGGTCAAGCAGGTGCGCGCCAGCGTGCTGAGCGACGCGCACGACGGCCACATGTTCGCGCGCTTCTTTGCCTCGGAAGCTGCGCTGGCCGGCCGGCTGCACCACCCCAACGTGGTCGAGATCTTCGACGCCGTGCCGGACCCGGTGGCGCCCTACGTGGTGATGGAGTACGTGCCCGGCACCACCCTGCGCGCCTTCTGCCAGCCCGGCCACCTGCTGCCGCTGGAGCAGATCGTCGAAATCGGCTTCAAGTGCGCGATGGCGCTGGGCTACTGCTACCGGCAGGGCCTCGTCCACCGCGACGTGAAGCCCGCCAACATCCTCACCCTGACGCAGGGCCACAGCACCGAGATCCACGACATCAAGCTCACCGATTTCGGCAGCGCGCTCAACCTGACCTCGGACGCCACGCAGGTCCACCGCGTCGGCTCGCTGGCCTACATGTCGCCCGAGCAGCTCGATGGCAGCGAGCTGGACGCACGGGCCGACATCTACGGGCTGGGCGCCGTGCTCTACCACCTGATCGCCGGGCGGGCGCCCTTCGAGGCCACCAGCCAGGCCAGCCTGATGCACCAGATCTGCCACGTCCCGGCGCAGAGCCTGGTCGGGCTGCGCACCGGCGTCACCCCGGCGCTCGACCAGGTGGTGCAACGCTGCCTGGCCAAGCGCGCCGACGACCGCTATCCCTCGTGGGACGCGGTGGGCGAGGCGCTGTCGCAGCTCATCCGCCTGCACCATGTCCCGCGCGGCAACTCGCAGGGCGTGCTCGACTCGGAACGCTTCACCCTGCTGCGCACGCTGGAATTCTTCACCACGTTCGGGGACGTGGCGCTGTGGGAAGTCGTCCACCGGGCGCGCTGGCGACGCTACCCGGTCGGCCACGCGCTCTACCGCCCCGGCCAGGAGGGGCGGACCTTCCACATCATCGCCAGCGGTGCGGTCGAGGTCCACCGCGATGGCCGCCGCGTCGCGCAGCTCGGCGCGGGCACCTCGGTCGGCGAGATGGCCTACCTCGCCCCCAGCCCCGAGCTGCGCCGCCACAGCACCGACACCATCGTCCTGGACACCGCCACCGCCATCTCCTTCACGCCGGAAACCCTGGCCCGGCTGAGCCCGCAGACCCGCCACCTCTTCGACGAAGCCTTCATCCGCGTGCTGGTGCGCCGCCTGCACGCCGCGCACGAGGCACTGGCGCATCCCCGGCGCATCCTCTGAGGCCCTCGCTCCACCAGGTCGGGCGACCTCAGGGACAACGTCAACGCCGGCACCACCCATGGCGTTGGACAATGGCCCTTCGCTCAACTCCACTTTGGATGGAACGCCCCATGAACAAGTTCATCACCGTGATCGCCCTGGCGCTGGCCAGCCTGTCCTCGACCGCCTACGCCGCCAATGCCGCCTGCGAAGCCAAGGCTGGCGAGAAGAAGCTGGCGGGCGCTGCCAAGAACAGCTTCATGAAGAAGTGCGAGCGCGAAGCCGGCGGCGGTGGCGACGCCCAGACCGCCTGCGACGCCAAGGCCGCCGAGAAGAAGCTGGCGGGCGCCGCCAAGAACAGCTTCGTCAAGAAGTGCGTGAAGGACGCCGGCTGACCCTGCTGCCCACCCCGAGGCGGGCCGTCCCTATGATGCCGTGATGGACACGCTCTACCTCGGGGTCAAGACCCTGCACATCCTTTTCATCGCCAGCTGGTTCGCGGGACTGTTCTACCTGCCGCGCATCCTGGTCAACCTGGCGATGGTCGCCCCCGACAGCCACGCCGAACGCGAGCGGCTGCTGCTGATGGCGCGCAAGCTGCAACGCTTCGCCACCCTGCTCATGGGTCTCGCGCTGGCCAGCGGCCTGTGGCTCTGGCTGGGGCACGGCTACTGGCGCGGCCCCGGCAACGGCTGGCTGCACGCCAAGCTGGCGCTGGTGGTACTCGTGGTCGGCCTGCACCATGTCAACGCCCGGCTGCTGCGCCAGTTCGAGCACGCGGCCAACCGACGCAGCCACACCTGGTTCCGCGTCTACAACGAGGTCGCCGTCGTGCTGTTCACGGCCATCGTCGCCCTGGTCGTGTTCAAGCCGTTCTGAGCTGACCGCCCGCCCCGGTCCAGTGCCCGATGCCCGCCCACCGCTCTTCCTCGTGGCCGCTGGCCTGGATGTGGGCGGGGCTGATCGTCTACGCCAGCCTGCATCCCTTCATGCCATGGCAGTGGCCGGTGCTGCCGCCGGAGCAGCCATGGCATACGCTGCTATGGCTGCCACTGTCACGCTACACCCGCTTCGACTACTGGTCCAACTACCTCGCCTACCAGCCGCTGGGGCTGCTGCTCGCGGTGGCGTGGCTGCGTGGCGGCGCGGCCCCATGGCGGGCGGGGCTGCAGGCGGCACTGGTCGGTGTGCTGCTGTCGCTGGCGATGGAGTGGACGCAGTACCTGCTGCCGCGGCGGGTACCGTCGCGGGTGGACTGGGGCCTCAACAGCGCGGGCACCCTGACAGGAGCGGTGCTGGCGCTCGGGCTGCAGCGGCTGGGCGTGATGGCGGGCTGGCAGCGGCTGCGCGACGTGCTGTTCGTGCCGCATGGCACCCTGGGGCTGATGCTGCTGCTGTCCTGGCCGATCGGGCTGCTGTTCCCGACGCCGGTGCCGCTGGGGCCGGGACAGGCGGTGGTACGGCTGGCGGTGGTGGCCGATGGCTGGCTGGCCGACACCCCCTTCGCCGGCTGGCTGCCACTGCCCGCCGCCGACAGCACGCTCGCCCCTGGCATGGAAGCCCTGGCCACGGCGCTCGGCCTGCTCGCACCGTGTCTGGTGAGCTTCGTGATGCTGCGCCGGGCGCGCCACCGGCTGGTGACGCTGGCAGGTGCGTGTGCGCTGGGCGTGAGCGCCACCACCTTGTCCACTGCCCTGAATTTCGGCCCGGAACACGCTTTTTCCTGGCTGGCCCCGCCGGTGGTGCCGGGGATCCTGATGGGGCTGATCCTGGGCTGCGCGCTGGCCTTCATGCACCGCAAGGTCGTGGCCGCACTCGGGCTGGTGCTGCTGACGCTGCTGATCGCGCTGGTCAACCAGACCGGCGCCGACCCGTACTTCGCCCTCAGTCTGAAAGGCTGGGAGCAGGGACGCTTCATCCGCTTTCACGGACTGGCGCAGTGGATAGGCTGGGTGTGGCCATTGGCTGCATTGGTGTTCCTGATGTTGCAGGCCGTGTCTCCACACCGACCGTCCCCGGGTCCGACTCCTACAATCCGCCCATGAACACGCCCACCAGCTACTACCAGCGCCACATCTTCTTCTGCCTCAACCAGCGCCAGGGCGAGTCCAGCTGTGCCGAACACGGCGCACAAGCCGCGTTCGACCACTGCAAGCGCCAGGTGAAGGCCGCCGGACTGGCCGGGCCGGGCCAGGTGCGGGTGAACAAGGCGGGCTGCCTGGACCGCTGTGCCGGCGGACCCGTCGCCGTGGTCTACCCGGAGGCGACCTGGTACACCTTCGTGGACACCAGCGACATCGACGAGATCGTCGAGTCGCACCTCAAGCACGGACAAGTCGTCGAGCGCCTGGTGCTGCCCGCCGACGTGGGCCGATGAACGCACAGACCGAGCGCGTGCAGGTGGCCGGGGCCGCCGGGGCCATCGAGGTGGCCATCGACCAGCCCGCCGGCACCGAAACCCTGCGCGGCGTCGTGGTCCTCGCCCACCCGCACCCGCTGTTCGGCGGCACGATGGACAACAAGGTCGTGCAGACCATGGCGCGTGCCTTCCTGCTGATGGGCTACCGCACGGTGCGCTTCAACTTCCGTGGCGTGGGCGCCACCGAGGGCCTGCACGACGAGGGCCGTGGCGAGGCCGATGACCTGCTCGCCGTCGTCGCCGCACACCGCGCGGCCAGCCTGCCGCTGGCACTCGGCGGTTTTTCCTTCGGCGCCTACGTGACCACGCTGGCCGCCGCACGGCTGGACGGCGACGCACGCGCCGAACGGCTGCTGCTCGTCGGCCCGTCCACGCAGCGCGCCCGCCCGGCCGATGTGCCGGAAGACACCGTGGTCATCCATGGCGAAACCGACGATGTCGTCCCGCTGTCGGCCACGCTCGACTGGGCACGGCCGCAGCACCTGCCCGTCACCGTGATGCCCGGTGTCGGCCATTTCTTCCACGGTCAACTGCCCCGCCTGCGCCAGCTCATCGTGCGCAGCTGGCACTGACCTCCTGTCCTGCGGATCGACTCCACCGATGAAACGACTCCTTGCCACCCTGGCGATGGCCCTGGTCCTGCCCCATGCCCTGGCCCAGACCCCGCCGCCGCCCGAGATCGCCGCCAAGGCGTATGTGCTGCTCGACCTGAGCGCAGACCAGCCCCTGGCCGGGCGCAACCCCGACACCACCGTCGAGCCCGCGTCGCTGACCAAGCTGATGACCGCCTACCTGGTCTTCCAGGCCCTGCGCGACAAGAAGCTCAGCCTCGACCAGGAACTCACCGTGTCCGAGCGCGCCTGGCGCACCGGCATGACCGACGCCTCGCGCATGTACATCCAGGTCGGCAACAAGGTGCGGGTCGAAGACCTCATCAAGGGCATGATCGTGCAGAGCGGCAACGACGCGACCGTGCTGCTGGCCGAAGCCGTCGGCGGCTCGGTGGAAAACTTCGTCGCGATGATGAACCGCCAGGCGCAGGCGTTCGGGCTGAAGGTCTCGCAGTTCAAGAACCCGGAAGGACTGCCCGCCCCC
>JAAFKB010000048.1 GCA_013299055.1 Sphaerotilus sp. | reverse complement strand
TTGAAGAAGCTGGCGGAAGATTTCATGGTCAAGATTTCTGCGGTGCCCGGGCGGATCGTGCGTTACTTCAAGTCGGCGCCAATTCGCTATGCGGCATGAGTGCCGTCTTTAATTGCCTGGTTAATAACGAATGAAAGGGACATCCCCAAACCGCCCCGCCAGCCACCCGAGGTTTTTCCTCATGCGCTGACGGCGAGCTGGATCGACGATGGGGTTGCTCAATCTCAGTCTCACCGACTCAATCTCGGTGTGGCGCTCAAGGCCGCCATCAAGGACGGCGTCAGCAGCCTGAGTTATTGGCCCCCCGTCACCCTGCAGGCCATGTCCAATCCATGGCTCAAGGAACAGGGACTGCTCAGCATCAAAGACTTGTGGTGCAAGGTTCAGGACTATTCGGCTTGACATCGAGAAACTTCGTCATGCGAGCCAGCTTGCTGAACCACCCACGGCGGGCCCGCACGGTGGGTGGCGGCGAGGATAGATACTCGGCTACCCGATTGGACGTGCTCAAAGGCTGGCGTAGTATGCAATGAGTCCCATTGCTTTCTGTTTTGGATAGCAATTGGCTGTGATGTCGTTCAGATGAACGCTGAATGCCTTCGCCAATTCCTTCCTTTGTGCAATAGAGATGCTGGCTGTTGGCAGCCATCGGTGAAAGACTTTGATGATTTCATATTGACCAACATAGGTTGAGGCCAACTGTTCCTCGATATTCTCCGCAACTGAATCAACCAACGACAAAAACGATAGCATCTTTGTGTCGCTTATACTTGGAAGCTTTTCCACAATCCATTTTGGCGCAAAGCTCATGGACTTTATGTCGCGGCCAAATGAATGCCCCGCATCGTTTCGAAGCTTGCGCAACTCTTCAAGAGTCGCAAGAGACGGCTCGAACGGGCAGGCTCCAAATAGTTTTTTATAAGCAGATATTCTTGATTGCCAATCTCCCCTGGTAAGTCCTTCTGTATAGGGATAGAGGTCATAGCGCGGGTTGTTCTTCAGGTATATGGCTCCATCGACCTTTGGTCCGCCACCGAAGATTAACGAAGGACACGACTCTAAAGCCGCGGTTGAAACCTGCGCGATGTATGTCTCTAGGTATCCCGCGATGGCGACGATTGCAGCCATGCGATTCCATCTGTCAAAGGCCGAATAGGCATCAGCCCACTCTCCGAGAGTAGCAACTACCCGAGGAGCACCAGAGGCGAAAGTAAAGAGTTTTTCTGACTTGTCGCTTGTTTTGAATGGGCGCGTAGATGAAAAAGCATGAACAGACGCCGCTCGGTGTGCCCAATAGATTTGGTTAAAATGGGTGTGATGCCGCTTGAAAAGGCGCCAAGCGAGAGTTCGTTTGTGAAATAAGCCGTCGCGGTTAAAACTCATATGACTCTTATGAAGTTCAAAGAATAGCGTTTATCATGCGCCAGCCAGACCCTAGAATGAAGGCACAACAGGCCATGGCGCGTAGTAAAAATCAGAGCAAAGACCGCTTGCAAGTCGTTGTCGCGACTGATATTTTGCTGCGGCGTGACGCATACCCTCCTCCGAAAAGTCTCCCGAAACCCTGCAAGCTCATCCCGCAAAACCCGGCAGCCATCCAGAATAAAGCGCCACCCCGACACCGTCCACAGTGCCCGACTGGCGCTCACCGTCCGAATTTCACAGATCCGGACTCAGCGTGAAAAACCTCACATCACCCCGCCCCCAACCCCGCCTTCTTCAACACCTCACACGTATTGCGCACATGCGCCTCCAGCGCCAGCGCCGCCCGCGCCTCCTGCCGCCCGATCGCCGCGCGGTACAGGTCTTCATGCTCGCGATGCACATCCCGCGGCGGCCCGGCCTCGGTGACCACCACGCGCATCGCGATGTAGCGGTAGCGCTCGGCGTGGCGGTAGAGGATGCCGAGCAGGTAGCGGCTCCACGGCGAGTCGTGGCCGGCGATCAGCGCTTCGTGGAACGCGCGGTTGGCGTCCTCCCAGTCGGCGCCGCGCATGCGCTCGGGGCTGCGCTCGGCCTCGCTCAGGCGCTCGAACGCCGCGACGAGCGCCGCTTCCCAGGCCGCGCCGCCGTGGCGGATCGACAGCCGCAGCGCCTCGGTTTCCAGCATCACCCGCGTGTTGGTCATGTCCTCCAGATCGGCCAGCGAGATCGGCGCGACCCGGAAACCGCGCTGCCCCTCCGCCGTCACCAGCGCGTCCGACAGCAGCAGCGACAGCGCCTCGCGCAACGTCCCGGCCCCCACGTCGTAGCGGGCCTTCAGGTGCTCGACCCGCAGCCGCTCGCCCGGCGCCAGCGCCCCACAGACGATGTCATGCCGCAACCCCAGGTAGGCGCGCTCCACCAGGGTGCGCGGCGCCTCGTCGTTGCTGCGAAAAGCGGCGAGGAATTTTTCGGACGGCAGCATCAGTGGGCTCCAGGTTCTGAGGGCATCGGGCCACGGCGCAGGCGGTAGGCGAGCTGCGGGCGCGTGATGCCCAGGCGGCGGGCCGCCGCCGAGAGGTTGCCACTTTCGCGGGCGACGGCGAAGGCGAGCAACTGGTGTTCCAGCTCCTCCAGCGGCAGCCCGCTGGCGAGCATGCGCGCACACAGGTCTTCGTCCGGATCGGGCGGCAGCACGGCGAGCTGGCCATGCGGATCGAGCCCGGTGCGGTCGGCCGAGCCGTCGCCATGGCCGGGGCTGAGCGAGAACAGATCCTCCACCTCGATCGCTCCGCCCTGCGCCGCCAGGATCACGCCACGCTCGACCAGGTTCTCCAGCTCCCGCACATTGCCCGGCCAGCCGTGGCGGCCCAGCGCCTGCAACGCACGTTCGCTGAACCCCTGCAGCCGCTTGCCGTGCAGCGCCGTGAAGCGCGCGAGCAGCGTCTGCGCCAGCAGCTCGATGTCGGCGCCGCGCTCGCGCAGCGGCGGGATGCGGATCGGGTAGATGTTGAGCCGGTACAGCAGGTCACGCCGGAACCGCCCCGCCTTGACCGCCGCGTCCAGGTCCACGTTCGTCGCCGCCACCAGCCGCACATTCACCTTGCGCGTCGTCTCGCTGCCCAGGCGCTCGATCTCGCCTTCCTGCAGCGCCCGCAGCAGCTTGGCCTGCAGCGGCACGGGCAGGTCGCCGATCTCGTCGAGGAACAGCGTGCCGCCGTCGGCGCGCTCGAAGCGGCCGGTGCGGGCGGCGTGCGCGCCGGTGTAGGCGCCCTTTTCCACCCCGAACAGCTCCGCCTCGATCAGCTCGGCCGGCAGCGCCGCGCAGTTCACCGCGACAAACGGCCCGGTGCGGCGCGCGCTCAGCTCGTGCAGCGTGCGGGCGAAACGCTCCTTGCCGACGCCGGTCTCGCCGGTGAGCAGCACGGTGACCTGCGTGGCCGCCGCCTTGCCCAGCAACTCGAACGCCCGCCGGAATGCCGGAGACTGCCCGACCATCGAGCCACACGGCCCGGCCGGCGCCAGCGTCGAGCGCAGCGCCTCGACCTGCAGGCTGAGCGCCTCGATCTTCTCCACCAGCGAGTCGGACTCGAAATAGACGCGGTGCGCCTCGCCGTCCGGCCACTCCTCGATCGGGCGGCCGACGATGCGGCAGTGGGCGTCGCCGCAGGCCGTGCAGGCGACTTCCTTGAACAGGATCAGCCGCCCCATGAACGCCGACGTGTAGCCACAGGCGTAGCCGGTCAGCATCCAGCAGCTCGGGTCGTCCGCCGCGCCGAACTTCTGGCGGTGCGCATGCGCCTCCCAGGAGTGGTCCCAGCGGAACTCGCCCTCGAAGCGCCCGGACCCGCGGTCGAACGACATCTTCAGTGGCGTCACGCGCGCCGCGCCTTCGAGCATGTGCAACTGCGGCCCGACCAGGAACGCCGCCGCCGGGTCATCGCCGGGCCGGGTCTTGCGGGCGAACTCGGCGTCGTTCAGGCCGCTGGCGTAGCCCATGCGCGTGAAGATGCGCCGCGCCTGTTCGAGCCCGATCGAGTTGATCAGGTCTTCGCGCAGCGCCCCCAGCGACGCCGTGTGCAGCAGCACCATGCGCCGCTCGCCGAGCCAGATCGCGCCCTCGTCCGGGGCGAAGTGCAGCAGGCGCCGCAGGTCGGTGTCGGGCGGGTACTTCAGGGGATCTGGCATGGGGGCTCCGAGTGCATCGACGCAATATCTCGATATTTTGGGAAAGCCCCGCCATTCTAGGCCCGCCGCCGCACCCACTTCACCAAATGATCAACACCCCGGCAGACGCTTCATCAAATCATCAAGCTCCTTCTTAAAGCATCCTGAAACACCGCTCACATCAGGTCTCAGACGCGCCTGGAAGGGCTGGAAATCGGGGGTTTTCACGGAGATGGCAGACCGGGTTTTCTCAGGACTTACCCTGTGAATATCGAGATTTCAGCGAACCTGGCACGAACAGGCTCGCCGCTTGCAATGCAGGACACACCACCCGGAGTCCTGCCCATGACCGCCAGCCCGACCCTCGACACACGCAAGCGATACGTCCGCGTCCTGGACCGCCACGACGGCCTCGTCGCCTTCGAGTTCGCGATCGGCTGGCCGGAGCTGATGGTCGAGCTGCTGCTGCCCGAGGCGGCGTTCGACGAGTTCTGCGCCACGCAGCGCGTGATCCGGCTGGACTGACGGCTGAGTTTTGTTGACGACCACAGGAACAGGAGACACGTCCCGATGAACATCGACCTGCAGGCCCGCGAGATCACGCCGCTGCGCCAGACCCTCACCCGCGTGGCCGAACACCTCGGCAGCGACAAGCCCGCCTCGCGCTACCTGGAAGCCACGCTGGGCGCACAGTCCACCGCCAACTTCCACTACCGCCCGACCTGGGAGCCGCAGTACGCGCTGTTCGACACGGCGCGCTCGGCCATCAAGCTGCAGGACTGGTACGTGCTGAAAGACCCGCGCCAGTTCTACTACGCCACCTGGACGATGACGCGGGCCCGCCAGCAGGACACGATGGAATCGAACTTCCAGTTCGTCGAATCGAAGGGCATGGTCGCCGCACTGTCGGACGCGGTGCGCGAGCAGGCGCTGGCGGTGCTGATGCCGCTGCGCCATGTGGCGTGGGGCGCGAACATGAACAACGCGTCGATCTGCGCCTACGGCTACGGCACGGCGTTCACGGCCCCGGCGATGTTCCACGCGATGGACAACCTCGGCATCGCGCAGTACCTGACGCGGCTCGGCCTCGCGCTCGGCGACCCGGAGGTGCTCGACGCGGGCAAGCAGGCGTGGCTGAACGCGCCCGAATGGCAGGACTTGCGCCGGCTGGTCGAGGATCTGCTGGTGGTGAAAGACCCGTTCGAGCTGTTCGTGGCGCAGAACCTCGCGCTCGACGGGCTGCTGTACCCGCTGGTCTACGGCAGCTTCATCGACGACCACCTGACGCTCAAGGGGGCGACCGCCGTGGCGATGCTGACCGCGTTCATGACCGACTGGCACGCCGAGACCGCCCGCTGGATCGACGCCGTGGTGAAGACCGCCGCCGCAGAGTCCGCCGAGAACCGGGCCTTGCTCGTGCAGTGGACCGCGCACTGGGCCGACCGCGCCCAGGCCGCCCTCGCCCCCGTCGCGCAACAGGCGATGGGCGAACACGGCGACGCCGCGCTGACCGAGGCCCGCACCGCGCTCGACACCCGCTGCCGCAAGGCCGGCCTCGCCGCCTGAACCGCTCGCACACCAAGGACATCCCACCCATGTCGAACGTCTTCATCGCCTTCCAGGCCAACGAGGAATCCCGCCCGGTGGTCGAAGCCATCGTGGCCGACAACCCCGCCGCCGTCGTCAGCTACCCGACCGGGCTGGCCAAGATCGACGTGCCGCAGCGCCTGACGATCCGCCGCGAGACGATCGAGGAGATCACCGGCCGCCCCTACGACCTGCAGCAGCTCCACGTCAACCTCGTGACGCTGTCGGGCCACATCGACGAGGACGACGACCAGCTCACGCTGAGCTGGACGCATTGACCCACCGGACACCAGGAGACAAGCATGGACACCCGCGTCGCCAAGAAGAAGCTCGGCCTCAAGGAACGCTACGCCGCGATGACCCGTGGCCTCGGCTGGGAGACGACCTACCAGCCGATGGACGCCGTCTTCCCCTACGACCAGTACGAGGGCATCAAGATCCACGACTGGGACAAGTGGCAAGACCCGTTCCGCCTGACGATGGACGCCTACTGGAAGTACCAGGGCGAGAAGGAAAAGAAGCTCTACGCCGTCATCGAAGCCTTCGCGCAGAACAACGGCCAGCTCGGCATCGCCGACGCCCGCTACGTCAACGCGCTGAAGCTCTTCATCCAGGGCGTGACGCCGCTGGAGTACTACGCCCACCGGGGGTTCGCCCACGCCGGCCGCGCCTTCCGGGGTGAAGGTGCCCGCGTGGCGGCGCAGATGCAGTCGATCGACGAGCTGCGCCACTACCAGACCGAGACCCACGCGCTCAGCCACTACAACAAGTACTTCAACGGCCTGCACCATTCGAGCCACTGGTTCGACCGCGTCTGGTACCTCTCGGTGCCGAAGAGCTTCTTCGAGGACGCCTGCACCGGCGGCCCGTTCGAGTTCCTCACCGCCGTGAGCTTCTCGTTCGAGTACGTGCTGACGAACCTGCTCTTCGTGCCCTTCATGTCGGGCGCGGCGCACAACGGCGACATGTCCACGGTGACGTTCGGCTTCTCGGCGCAGTCGGACGAGTCGCGCCACATGACGCTGGGCATCGAGTGCATCAAGTTCCTGCTGGAGCAGGATCCGGCCAACGTGCCGATCGTGCAGAAGTGGATCGACAAGTGGTTCTGGCGCGGCTACCGGCTGCTGACCATCGTGGCGATGATGCAGGACTACATGCTGCCGAAGCGCGTCATGAGCTGGAAGGAGGCGTGGGAGATGTACGCCGAGCAGAACGGCGGCGCGCTGTTCAAGGATCTCGCGCGCTACGGCATCCGCGAACCGAAGGGCTGGAAGGACGCCTGCGAAGGCAAGGACCACATCAGCCACCAGGCGTGGGCGACCTTCTACAACTACAACGCCGCCGCGCCGTTCCACACCTGGATCCCGAACGAGGACGAGATGCAGTGGCTGGCCGAGAAGTACCCGGACAGCTTCGAGTCGGTCTACAAGCCACGCTGGGACTACTGGCGCGAGCAGGCGGCGCAGGGCAACCGCTTCTACAACAAGACGCTGCCGATGCTCTGCACGACGTGCCAGATCCCGATGCTGTTCACCGAGCCGGGCGACGCGACCAAGATCTGCTACCGCGAGACGAACTACTTCGGCAACAAGTACCACTTCTGCTCCGACCACTGCCAGCACATCTTCGAGGACGAGCCGGAGAAGTACGTGCAATCGTGGCTGCCGGTCCACCAGATCTACCAGGGCCACTGCTTCAAGCCCGACGTGGACCCGACCGCCGAAGGGTTCGATCCGCTCGTCGCCGTGCTGCAGTGGTACGAGATGAACATCGGCCGGGACAACTTCGACTTCGAAGGCTCGGAAGACCAGAAGAACTTCGCCGCCTGGAAAGCCGGTCAGAACGGTCCATCGGGAGCCGCAGCATGAGCGTCGTCGCCAACCCCAACGCCGCCCCCTACGACTTCCCGATGGTGGACGTGCGCGAGAACTTCCCCGCGCCGCTGCTCTACATCGGCTGGGAGGACCACCTGATGGTCTGCGCGCCGGTGTGCCTGCCGCTGCCGCCGGACATGCCCTTCGGGGCGGTCGGCGCGGCGGTGCTGCCCGGCGTCTACGGCTACCACCCGGACTTCGCCAAGATCGACTGGGCCACGGTCGAGTGGACCAAGTCGGGCAAGCCGTGGCAGCCCGATCCGGCGAAGTCGCTGGCGGAGAACGGCCTGACGCACAAGGACGTGATCCGCTTCCGCACGCCGGGGCTGCACGGCCTGAACGGTTCCTGCAACTGACCCCCGCGCCGCGCTGATGAGCCACCAACTCACCATCGAACCCTCCGGCACCGTGATCGAGGTCGAGGACGGCCAGTCCATCCTCGACGCCGCGCTGCGCCAGGGGATCTACATCCCGCACGCCTGCGGCCACGGGCTGTGCGGGACGTGCAAGGTACAGGTCTGCGCGGGCGAGGTCGATCTCGGCGCGGCCAACCCGTTCGCGCTGATGGACTTCGAGCGCGACGAGGGCAAGGCGCTGGCCTGCTGCGCGACGCTGCTGGACGACGTGACCATCGAAGCCGATCTGGACGAGGAGCCGGACGCACGGATCATCCCGGTGCGCGACTTCGCGGCCACCGTCACGCGCCTCGTCGATCTCACGCCGACGATCAAGGCACTGCACCTCGCGCTCGACCGCAGCGCCACGCCGATCGACTTCCAGGCCGGGCAGTACGTGCAACTGGAGATTCCGGGCCTGGGCCAGTCGCGGGCGTTCTCCATCGCCAATGCGCCGGCCGACGTGGCGGCGAGCGGCGAGATCGAGCTGAACGTGCGCCGCGTCCCCGGCGGCGCGGGGACGGCGTACCTGCACGACACGCTGAAGGTCGGCGACCGGCTGCGCTGCTCCGGCCCGTACGGGCGCTTCTTCGTGCGGCGCTCGGCCCGTCTGCCGATGGTGTTCATGGCGGGCGGCTCGGGGCTGTCGAGTCCGCGCTCGATGGTGCTGGACCTGCTGGGCAACGGCTGCACCGAGCCGATCACCTTGGTCTACGGCCAGCGCACCCGCGACGAGCTGTACTACCACGACGAGTTCACCGCGCTGGCGGCGCGGCACCCGAACTTCACCTACGTGCCGGCGCTGTCGAACGAACCCGACGGCTCGGACTGGACCGGCGCACGCGGCTTCGTCCACGAAGCGGCCAAGGCGCATTTCAAGGGCCAGTTCGCCGGCCACAAGGCGTACCTGTGCGGGCCGCCGCCGATGGTCGAAGCCTGCATCGGCGTGCTGATGCAGGGGCGGCTGTTCGAGGACGGCATCCACACCGAGAAGTTCATCTCGGCCGCCGATGCCAACGCACAGCGCAGCCCGCTGTTCCGGTCGATCTGAGGAGCTGACCGCATGGGCCACCGCCACGCCGTCTCGATCCGCAACACCGCCGAGACCTTCGCCTGCGACGACGCCGAGACGCTGCTGCGCGGCATGGAGCTGCTCGGCCGGCGCGGCATCCCGGTCGGCTGCCGGGGTGGCGGCTGCGGCGTGTGCAAGGTGCGCATCGACAGCGGCGAAGTCCGCACCGAGAAGATGAGCCGCCAGCACGTCAGCGCCGAGGAACAGGCGAGCGGCGTCGTGCTGGCCTGCCGTGCCTACCCGTGCAGCGACGTGCAGCTCAGCGCGGTCGACAAGATGGCCCGCTGCATCGAGCGCAGCCACGCCCGTTCCTTCTTCGACGGCCTGCGCCCCCCCGCCCCGTCCCCCGATTCCCCCACCTGAACGACCCCCACGAAAGGAGACAACGATGGCAATGACCGGCGTCCTGCGTCCAGGACATGTACAGATCCGCGTGCTCGACATGGCCCCTGCGGTCAAGCACTACACCGAGGTGCTCGGCCTGATCGAGACCGCCCGTGATGACACAGGCAAGGTCTACCTCAAGGCCTGGGACGAGCACGACCACCACAGCGTCATCCTGCGCGAGGCCGAGGAAGCCGGCATGGACTGCATGGGCTGGCGCGTCGATTCGCCCGCCACCCTGAAAAAGCTCGCCGCCGATGTCGAGGCCAGCGGCCTGGCCACCGACACCGCCTGGATCGCGGCGGGCGAGCACCTCAAGACCGGCGAGAAGTTCCGCTTCACCATCCCGACCGGGCACGTGATGGAGCTGTACGCCGAGCGCGAGAAGGTCGGCAACAGCCTGGGCGACCTCAACCCGGAAGCCTGGCCAGACGGTCTGAAGGGCATGGCACCGAGCCGCTTCGACCACTGCCTGCTCTACGGCGACGACCTCGACGGCACCGTCAAGCTCTTCACCGAGGTGCTCGGCTTCCACATGGCCGAGCAGATCGTCGCCGGGCCGGACAAGTTCCTGATCGGCGCCTTCCTGACCTGCTCGACCAAGGCGCACGACGTGGCCTTCATCCGCCAGCCGGTCAAGGGCAAGTTCCACCACGCCAGCTTCATCCTGGACAACTGGGGCGAGGTGCTGAAATCGGCCGACATCATCTCGAAGAAGCGCGTCAGCCTCGACATCGGCCCGACCCGCCACGGCATCACGCGCGGCGAGACGATCTACTTCTTCGACCCGAGCGGCAACCGCAACGAGGTCTTCTCGGGTGGCTACATCTTCTATCCCGACAAGCCCGTGATCACCTGGACCGACGACGAACTCGGGCGGGCGATCTTCTACCACGACCGCAAGATCAACGAAGCTTTCCTGAGCGTGTTCACCTGAAACCCAAGCACCGCACAAGCACCATGAAACAGTACCTGAACTTCATCAACGGCGAGTTCGTCGCCACGTCCAAGACTTTCGAGAACCGGGCGCCAGTGGACAACCGGGTGCTGGGGCTGGTGCATGAGGCGGGTCAGGCCGAGGTGGACGCGGCCGTCGCGGCGGCCCGTGCGGCGCTCAAGGGCGACTGGGGCCGGATGTCGGTCGTCCGGCGCACCGAGCTGCTGCACGCGGTCGCCGACGAGATCCACCGCCGCTTCGACGATTTCCTGCAGGCCGAGATCGCCGACACCGGCAAGCCGCTCAGTCTGGCGTCGCACATCGACATCCCGCGCGGCGCGGCCAACTTCAAGGTCTTCGCCGACATTGTCAAGAACGTGCCGACCGAGAGCTTCCAGATGACCACGCCGGACGGCGGCACGGCGGTGAGCTACGCGGTGCGCTCGCCGCTGGGGGTGATGGCGGTGGTGTGTCCGTGGAACCTGCCGCTGCTCTTGATGACGTGGAAGGTCGGCCCGGCGCTGGCCTGCGGCAACACGGTGATCGTCAAGCCGTCGGAGGAGACGCCGGCCACCGCGACGCTGCTCGGCGAGGTGATGAACGCGGTGGGCGTGCCGAAGGGCGTGTACCAGGTGCTGCACGGCTTCGGCCCCGGCTCGGCGGGCGAGTTCCTGACGAGGCACCCCGGCGTCAACGGCATCACCTTCACCGGCGAGACGCGCACCGGCGAGGCGATCATGGCGGCGGCAGCCAAGGGCGTGCGGCCGGTGAGCTTCGAGCTGGGCGGCAAGAATGCGGGTGTCGTGTTCGCCGACTGCGACTTCGACAAGGCGGTGGCCGGGATCACGCGCTCGGCCTTCGAGAACTGCGGGCAGGTCTGCCTCGGCACCGAGCGGGTCTATGTGCAGCGGCCGATCTTCGAGCGGTTCGTGCAGGCGCTCAAGGAAAAGGCCGAGGCGCTGGAGGTCGGGCCGAGCGAGCTGCCGGGCGTCGGTCTCGGCCCGCTGATTTCCGCCGAGCACAAGCAGAAGGTGCTGTCGTACTACGCCAAGGCGGTGGCCGAGGGCGCGACGGTGGTGACGGGGGGCGGCGTGCCCGACATGCACGAGGCGCTGGCGGACGGGCACTGGGTGCAGCCGACGATCTGGACCGGCCTGCCGGAGAGCGCCAGCGTGATCCGCGAGGAGATCTTCGGGCCGTGCTGCCACCTCGCGCCGTTCGACACCGAGGAAGAGGCTGTTCGGCTGGCGAACGCTACCGACTACGGGCTGGCCACGACGGTGTGGACGCAGAACCTCGGCACCGCGCACCGCATGGCGGCGGCGATCGAGGTGGGGCTGTGCTGGATCAACTCGTGGTTCCTGCGGG
Source organism: Sphaerotilus sp. (assembly GCA_013299055.1). Classification (GTDB taxonomy): domain Bacteria; phylum Pseudomonadota; class Gammaproteobacteria; order Burkholderiales; family Burkholderiaceae_C; genus Sphaerotilus. The sequence goes on along the minus strand of JAAFKB010000048.1, from coordinate 17,541 downwards.
ATCTGCGCACGGCGTTCGGCGGCGCGAAGGCGTCAGGCATCGGGCGCGAGGGCGGGGTGCATTCGCTGGAGTTCTACACGGAGCTGAGGAACGTGATGGTCAAGCTCTGAGGCCGAGACAGACCGGTTAATCTGGGGGTTGCGCCTGAACGCTGACCTCCCACACCCCCATGACCGACACCGCTCTGCCCACCCACCCCGACCTGCGCTATGCCGCCACCGCCGCCCGGCAGGTGCTCGACCTTTACCTGCCCGACACACCTCCACCGCCCGCAGGTCACCCGCTGATCGTCCACCTCCACGGCGGCGCCTGGCGGATGGGCGACAAGCGCGACCAGCAACTGAACGGCCCGCGCCAGATGCTGGCCGAGGGCTACGCCGTCGCGGCGGTCAACTACCGGCTCTCGGGCGAGGCGCGCTTTCCGGCGCAGATCCACGACGTGAAGGCCGCGATCCGCTGGCTGCGCGCCCATGCCGCCGAGTACCGGCTCGACCCGCTGCGCGTGGCGGCCTGGGGCGGCTCGGCGGGCGGGCACCTGTCGGCACTGGTCGGCACGAGTACCGGGGTGGCGGCACTGGAAGACCTGACGCTCGGCCACCCGACGCAGCGCAGCGACGTGCAGGCGGTGGTGTCGTGGTTCGGCCCGACCGACTTCCTGAAGATGGATGTCTACCTGCGCCAGACCGGCTGCGGCACGCCCGACCACGGCGCACCGGATTCACCGGAAAGCCAGTTGCTCGGCGCGCCGATCGCCGAGGTGCCGGACGCCGTGCGGCGTGCCAATCCGGAGAGCTGGCTGCGGCCGGACTGCCCGCCCTTCCTGCTGCAGCACGGCACACGCGACCACCTCGTGCCCTTCCAGCATTCGGTGCGGCTGGCGGATCGGATCGACGAGGTGGCGGGGCCGGGACGGGCACGGCTGACGCTGCTGGAAGGTGCGCGGCATGGCGGAGCGGCGTTCGAGTCGGCGGAGAACCTGGCGCTCGTGTCGGCCTTCCTGCAGGAGCATCTGCAGCCGGCCGCCTGATCGGCAGACCCGCGCTCAGCCCGCCTCTTCCTCACCCTGCGCTGGCGGCACGCGCACGACCGTCACCGTGCAGTCGGCCTGTGCCACCACCTCCGAGGACACGCTGCCCAGGTAACGCCGCAAGGCCGAACTGGCCCGCGCGCCCATGACGATGTGGTCCACATGCGTGCGCCGGGCGAACTCGACGATCGCGGTGGCCACGTCTGGCGCCTCCAGCACATGGAAGGTCAACCGGGCCGTGCCCAGGTGCAGCGACTGCGCGATCGGGCGTGCCCAGTGCTTCAGGCCAACGAGCTGCTTGACATGCAGGCTGCGGCCCTGTGCATCGGTCAGTTCGTCCATGCCGATGCGGTGGGTCTTCATGACCGCCACGCAGGCCAGCCGCGCCCCTGGCTCGGTGACCACGCTGCGGCGTACCGTCTCGCGCAGCAGATCCAGCAGCGGCTCGGTCGCGTGGGTCACATCGACGGCCGCCAGGATGATCGGCGCCCGCTTGAGCTGGTCGCCCACCGTGCCGCGCACCGACGGCTCGGCACCAAGCGCCGTGAGCCAGCGTTTCCAGGTCTGCAGCCGGCTGGGGGCACTGTCGCGGGTGGCGCGCTCGGTCAGCGGCATCTGGTCGGGGTGCAGCAGGTCGTGGGCGAGGTGGGCCGCACTCGGGTGGCGGTCGGCGGCCTTGACTTCGAGGCAGCGCAGGATGATCTCCTGCAGCCACGGCGGGCAGTCCGGGCGATGGCGGCGTGGCGCGACGGGCTGCTGGTAGAGCCGCTCGCGCAGGCCGCGCACGCTGTCGGGCGATCCGAACGGCCGCTCGCCCGTGGTCAGGTGGTAGAGCATCACACCGAGCGCGAACAGGTCAGAGCGCGGCTCGCTGCGCAGGAACTGCACCTGCTCGGGCGACATGTACGGCCCCGTGCCCATCGGCAGGTTGAACTCCTCGTCGAGCAGGTCCGGCAGGTGGTCGTGCCGGCTCAGGCCGAAGTCCACCAGCACCGCCTTGCCATCCGGGCGGAACAGGATGTTGCTGGGCTTGATGTCGAGGTGGATGACATGCTGTCGGTGCAGGTCGTGCAGCGCCATCGCCACACGCGCCGCGGTGCGCACCACCTCGTCGATCGGCAGCGGCGGGCCGTCCAGCTTCGGGCGCAGCGAGTCCCCGGTGATGTGTTCCATCACGATGTAGGGCCGCGTCGTGAAATCGCCCTTGGCGATGAAGCGCGGCACATGCACGCCCTTGAGCATGGGCAGGATCATCATCTCGACCTCGAAGCCGACGATGGTGGCCGGGTCTTCGCCGCCCTTGATGCGCGGTACCTTCATCAGCAGGGGACCGGGGTGCTCCGGGTGGGTGACACGCCAGAGGTTGGCCATGCCCCCCTGGTGCAGCCGTTCTCCGAGCAGGAAACCGTCGATCACCTCGCCAGCCGAGAAATTCGCCATGCCGCCGCTTTCCATCTCACGTCCCCTGGTGCAGCCGGTCCCCCAGGGCGCGCGGCAGGCCGGCAGCGATGATCTTGGCCGCCGTGGCATCGTGGTCGTAGGGCACGCGGTGGAAGGTCAGCGTCAGCCGCGCCAGGTCGAACATCGCCCAGCTCGCCGCCGGGTTGCCATCCCGCGGCTGGCCGCAGGAGCCAGGCAGCGCCAGCCACTGCCGATGCCCCGGCACCGGCACCGCCACACCGGGCACGGGCGTGAAGTTGGCGATCTTGCCGGTGCTGGAGAGGTGGTAGAGCGCAGGCTGGTGGACGTGGCCGCAGAAGGTGTGGCGCGCCTCGGTGGCCATCATGCTGCGCACGGCCTCGTTGCGGCCGAGGATGTAGTCCCAGGCGGGCGGCGCGTAGGCATTGGCGTGGACGAACAGGCACCCGAGGTCTTCGCGGGTGTAGGGCAGCGCGCCAAGGAAATCGAGCTGCGCCGGGGTAAGCCGCGCGCGGGTCCACTCGATGGCGCGGCGTGCATCCTCGACGAGGTGGTCGCTCGGGCCACGGGCCACGGCCTCATCGTGGTTGCCGCGCACGGCGATCGCCCCCTGCGACACGAGGTCGCGCACCTGCTCCACCACCCACGCCGGATCGGCCCCGTAGCCCACGAAATCGCCGAGGAAGGCGAGCCGGTCGGCGCCGTGCAGGTGGGCTTGCTCCAGGCAGGACTCGAAGGCTTCCCGGTTGGCGTGGATGTCGGTGATGAGGGCGAGTTTCATGGGGGCTCCGGCGACCTGCGGGCCGCGGTCATGCGCTGGGTACGGACGAGTGTAGAGGCTCGACCATGGCGCGGACACCGGACGCGCACGCCCCGCGGCGTCGCTTCAGCCCCCCTGCAGACTCCAGCGGCTCACCAGTGGCGCTCGATCAGCCCGATCCTGCGCCCGACCCGGCTGACCAGCGCGTGGTACTTGCCCCGCCAGCCATCCATCGGTGACCGCGTGGGCGCCGGGGGCGGGGGCAGTCCACGCATCTGCTCGAACGCGGCCCGCGTCCGGTAGACCATCACGGCGGTCTTGTAGGGCAGGTGGACCACCTGACCGAAATCAAAACCCGCCTGGACCAGCCGCAGCAGCACCTTGCGGTTGCGGATGTCGGGCTCGCCCACCAGACGCTGCACCGACGGATCCCGGAAGATCCACGCCGCGATGGCCTGGAAGGTGTGGTAGGCCGCCGCCGGCAGCGGTTTCTCGACCGGCCCGAGCATCAGGTGGAACCCGCGGTCGCCCGTCTGCACGGGGTAGTGGCGGCTCAGGACATCGGCGCGCACGTCGTAGGACTGGAACATGAACAGCCGCTCGCCCGTGGCGGCCAGGATGCCGAAGACCATGTCGCAGGTGCCGCTGGCCTCGATGCCGGCGAACTTCTCGCGGATCTCGTCGACCGTCTTGCCCTGCAGACCCCAGAAGCGCGCGTAGTCGCGGCTGAACCAGTCGTGCAGCAGCGGCGCGTCTTCATCCAGCACCATCTTGCGCAGCAGGACGGTGCCGCCCGGACCAAAGGGCACTTCCATCGGCGCGGACGACGCCATCGGTGCCCTGCTCACGCTGGCACCCCCATCGGTGCGCCGTGCTGCTGCGTCGGGCGGGTTTCCAGCAGCGCCAGCAGCGGCTGCAGCGCGGGTCCGCAGGCGCGGCGCTGCAGGTCGTCGAGCGTGATGGTGTGCGCCGTGAACCGGTGCAAGGCGCGGTGGGTGTCGTCCAGCGTCTGCTTGCAGAAGGGCATCAGCGTCTCCGTGGCCAGCCGGATGCGCCGCGCCGCCGAGACCCGCGCATCGCCGCCCACCTGGTCGATGAGGTAGCCACCGTGGCCGGACTGCACCAGGCTGGCCTCCACCAGCGCCACCCGCGCCTGCGGGAAATCGAGTTCGTCCAGCAGCGCCAGCGCGATCTGGATGAAGTTGCCCATCACGGTGCGGGGTTCGTAGCTGGCACCAGGGTCGTGGTACGCCTTGTCGAGGCACTGTGCCAGCAGCGGCAGCTCGACCTCGCTGAGCAGCCCCGAGCGCGTGTGCAGCGACCACAGCGACTGCGCGCACAGGTACTGCGCCAGCCGCACCAGCAGCTCCAGCCGCGCGCTGGCGTAGACGTAGGCGTAGAACTCGTCCCAGTCGGCAATGCTGTCCACGGCGCGACGCGCATCGGCCGAGTCCAGCGGCTTGGCGAACGTGCCGTTCATGGTCACGTCCAGGAAATCGAGGATGAGCTTCTTGCTGCCCGCACAGCCCTTGCCCCCGGCCGAGACCAGCGTGCCGGAGCTGTCGGCCATCTCGTACAGCTCGGCCGCCGTGAGCGGGCCGTCGTGCAGCACCGCCAGGTCACCCCGCTCCATGAAGGTGCGCACGACCATGAACGGCCCCACCCCGAGCGTGAAGAACGCCGTCTCCAGCGCCGGCAGCGACATGATCGGCTGGCTGCGCTTGCGGGCGAGGTAGGCCGGATAGGCCGCCCCCAGCTTGGAGAACACATAGCCCTGGGCCAGCGTCAGCCGCGGCCCCTGCAGCCCGCGTCGGCGCAGGTAGTCGTTGCGCAGCATCGTCGTGAACTGCAGCGCGTCCGGCCACACCGCCATCACCTGCTTGAGCGCCGTCACGTTGATCGGCAGCCCGTTGCGCGAGCCTTCGAACTTGCAGATCTTGTGCTCGGTCTCCACCACTTCCTTGTAGACGACCGGGTTGGTGTTGTTCTCGCCGATCTGGCGGCCATCATGGGCATGGAAGGTGCAGATGCCGTTCCACACGTCGTGCTCGAACTCCATGTTCGCGCGCCGGTAGGGCGGCGGGTTCAGCCGTGCGTACAGGCGCACGGCGAACTTGTTGAAGTGCTTGGAATAGAACAGTTTCTTTGCCAGAGCCGACATCGCGCGCCATCTTCTGCAGTGTGTGGATCGTGTGGGCGCTCCGGCACTGCAGTTCACCCCCGCGCAGCCCGGACCGCCGACCAGCCTTCTTCGGGTATTCACTGACCCGAAGCGCCGACTCTACTGTGCACAGCCTTGCCGCATTCGGACAGGCTGGATGCACTCTACAATTTGATACCAATCGTCAATTCGAGACAAATATCACGAATATTATTTGCCATTTTTATCAAAATTTGTTAATAGAGACAAACAACGCCATTCGGACCCGCTCGACCTGCACCACGCAGCAGTCTCCCGCCGCACGGGTCGTCCTGCCCAAGGTTTACAGTGCAGCCACTGCCCGATTCACGCCCTCGCCCCAGGTGGCCTGCCGATGCGCTCCAAGTCCCGCTCTTCCCTTTCCCGCTCGCACACGGCGTCGACCTCGCTGACGCCGTGGCTGCTGCTGTCCGTGCTGGTCATCGTGGCCGACCAACTCACCAAGTGGTGGATCCTGCAGCGTTTTCAGCTGGGCGACAGCCAGACCATCACCAGCTTCTTCAACCTGGTGCGGGTCCACAACGCCGGTGCCGCATTCTCCTTCCTGGCACAGGCCTCCGGCTGGCAACGCTGGTTCTTCATCGGGCTCGGGACGGTCGCGTCCGTCCTGTTCATCTGGATGATCCGCCAGCATGCCGAGCAGCGCCTGTTCAGCTTCAGCGTGGCCATGCTGCTGGGCGGAGCGGTCGGCAACGTGATCGACCGCGCCTGGCACGGCTACGTGGTCGACTTCCTGCAATTCCACTGGGACTGGATGGCGCCGCTGTTTCCGGGCGGCTACTTCCCGTCGTTCAACGTGGCCGACTGCGCCATCACCGCCGGCGCCATCGGCCTGATCCTGGACGAGTTGCTGCGGGTGCGCCGCAGCTGAGGAGTGGGCCTTGAGCCAGCCGCCCCCCGACCCGGCCGCCACCCCTCCCATCCACCTGCGTGCGGTCTCGTTCGGCGATCCGCTGCGCTGGCTCTGGCGCGGCCTGCACGACTACCTCGCCCACCCCGCCATCAGCCTGTTCTACGGCGTGTGCTTCATGGCCATGGGCTGGACGCTGCTCAAGGTCTACGAACACGCCCCCGCCTACACGCTGGCGATGTCGGCTGGCTTCCTGCTGATGGGACCATTCCTGTGCATGGGGCTGTACCAGGTGTCGATGCGGCTGGAGCGTGGCCAGGCGCCCGATTTCGGCGACTCGCTGACCGCCTGGGACGCCCACCTCGGGCAGATGGCCATCTTCGGCTTCGTGCTGCTGGTGCTGGAGATGCTGTGGGGCCGGGCGGCGATGGTGATCTTCGCCGTCAGCTTCGACGGCATGCCGGACCTGCAAGGCTCGCTGCGCGCCCTGCTCGACCCGGAGCACCTCGGCTTCATCGTCACCTACCTGGGCGTGGGTGCGGTGTTCGCGGGGCTGATCTTCTCGGTCAGCGTGGTCAGCATCCCGATGATGCTGGACCGGCAGGTGGACGCCATCACCGCCGGCCTGGCCAGCCTGCGTCTGGTGCTGGCACAGCCGGTGGTGATGGTGTGGTGGGGACTGCTGATCACGGCGCTGGTGGTGGTGGCGATGCTGCCGTGGTTCCTGGGGCTGCTGCTGCTCGGGCCGGTCGTGGGGCACGCGAGCTGGCATGCCTACCGCGCCACCATCGAGCCCCCCGCCGCGCCGTAGCCCCGCCCGACACCGCGCCTTACAGCGTCAGCACCGTGCAGCCGGTGGTGGCACGGCTCTCCAGATCGCGGTGGGCCTGCGCGACCTGCTCCAGCGGGTAACGCTGCGACACCGGGATCTTCACCTCGCCGGAGGCGACCCGTGCGAACAGCTCCTCGGCCAGCGCCTGCGCGCCTTCACGGGTGGCGATGTGGGTGAACAGCGTCGGGCGGGTGACGTAGAGCGAGCCCTTGGCGCCGAGGATGCCCAGGTTGACCGGCGGGATCGGGCCGGACGCGTTGCCGTAGGTCGCCAGCAGGCCGAAAGGCGCCAGGCAGTCGAGCGAGCCCTCGAAGGTGTCCTTGCCGATCGAGTCGTAGACCACCTTCACGCCACGCCCGCCGGTGATCTCGCGCACGCGGGCGGTGAAGTTCTCGCTGCGGTAGTTGATGGCGTGGGTGGCACCGTGCTGCAGCGCGAGCAGGCACTTGTCGGGGCTGCCGGCGGTGGCGATGAGGTTCAGGCCCATGGCGCGCGCCCACTGGCAGGCGATCAGGCCGACCCCCCCGGCAGCGGCGTGAAAGAGCACGTGGTCGCCGGGCTGCAATCCCCCCTGGGGCTGCGTGCGCGTGAACAGGTAGGCGGCGGTCATGCCCTTGAGCATCATGGCGGCGCCGGTCTCCAGGTCGATGCCGTCGGGCAGCTGCACCACGCACTTGGCCGGCATGACACGCACCTCGCAGTAGCTGCCCGGCGGCTGGCTGGCGTAGGCCACGCGGTCGCCGACCTGCAGGTGCGCGACCCCCGCGCCGACCGACTCGACCACGCCGGACGCCTCCATGCCCAGCGACAGGGGCAAGGCGTTGGGGTAGAGGCCGGTGCGCTGGTACACGTCGATGAAGTTCAGTCCGACGGTGTGGTGGCGCACGCGCACTTCGCCGGGGCCGGGTTCACCCACTGGCAGATCGACAAGTTGCATCACCTCGGGGCCGCCGAAGGTCGAGATCTGGATGGCGCGTGGCATGGGGAGTCTCCTGGTGCGGTAGGTGGTCCGGCAAAGACGCAAAGCTTACGGGATTGGGCGACACTGTGCCCATGACCCTCACGCCCCGCCTGATCCTGATGCTGACCCTTCCGCCGCTGCTCTGGGCGGGCAATGCCATCGTGGGGCGGCTGGCGGTGGCGCAGGTGCCGCCGCTGCTGCTCAACGCGGTCCGCTGGGGCGTGGTCCTGCTGGTGCTGCTGGTGCTGGGCCGGCAGGCGATCGCCACCGCCGAGCGCCGCCGCGAGATCCTGCGACGCTGGCGGCCGCTGGCGCTCATGGGGCTGCTGGGGGTGGGCGCCTACAACGCGCTGCAGTATCTGGCGCTGACCACCTCCACCCCGATCAACGTCACGCTGATCGCCGCAAGCATGCCGCTGTGGATGCTGCTGGTGGGCGGCGTGTTCTATGCGGAGCGGCCGCGTGCGGTGCAGGTGCTGGGCGCGGCGCTGTCGCTGGCGGGCGTGGCCACCGTGATCGGCCGTGGCCAGCTCGCCACGCTGGCGCAGGTGCAGTTCGTGCAAGGCGATCTCTACATGCTGGCCGCGGCGGCGAGCTGGGCGGGCTACAGCTGGCTGCTGGCGCGCCCCCCGGCGTCGATGCACGGCGAGGCACGTCCGCACATCGTGGACGCCACCGGCCAGCGGCGCGTCTGGCGCTGGGACGAGGCGCTGCTGGTGCAGACGCTGTTCGGCGTGGTGTGGGCCGGCAGTGCAGCGGGGCTGGAGGCGGTGGTGTCGCCGCGTGGGCCGGTGTGGTCGCCCGCCATGGGGCTGGCGGTGCTGTACATCGTGGTCGGACCATCGCTGATCGCCTATGCGCTGTGGGGCCGGGCGGTGGCCGCCGTGGGGCCGACGACGGCGGGCATCTTCGCCAACCTCACGCCGCTGTTCGCCGCGCTGCTGTCCACGGCGCTGCTGGGCGAGGCACCCCATGGTTACCACGCGGTGGCGTTCGCGCTGATCGTGGCCGGCATCCTGGTGTCGTCACGGCGCTGACGCGGGTGGTCGATCCTCCACCGCGCACAGATCCCGCCCGGCCTCCAGCCCACCGTCCGGCGAGCGCACCCCGGCGCAGCCCAGCAGGGTCGAGAACAGGTGGTGGTGGGTGACGGCGAGGTCGGCGGGTCGGCGCGACGGTGCCTGTGACTGCCCCTGTGCCCGCGCCACGGCACGGCGCAATCCTGGTCCCAGCCCTGGATCGGCCATGGCCGACGGCGAGGCCCACAGCAGCAGCGGCACCCGCAACTGCTCCGGCGGCGCGATGGCCCGCGGCGTGGCGTGGAAGTGGCTGTTCTCGCCGATCGACTCGCCGTGGTCCGCCGTATACAGCACCACCGCCCGCTTCTCGCGCAGCGTGTCGAACAGCTCGCCCAGCACGCGGTCGGTGTAGAGGATGCTGTTGTCGTAGGCGTTGAGCAGCTCGTCGCGCGAGCAGAAGCGGTGTTCCATGTCGCACACCGGCTGCCAGCGGGCCTGCTCGGCGGGGTAGCGGCGGCTGTAGAGGTAGTGCGAGCCTTTGGTGTGGAGCACGATGGCTCGGCGTCCGGCGCCCCGCTGTTCGAGCGCCCGCGCCACCTGCGGGATCAGCAACCCGTCCAGATCCGGCACGCCCGACCCCGCCTCCGCCGCGATGACCTCGCGCAGCTTGTAGAAGTCGGGGTGCACGTGCTGGTAGAAGCCCGCCTCGCCCTGCATGGCGAACAGGTCGATCGAGAATCCCAGGCTGCGCAGCACCGCGAAGACCGACTGCTCCAGGATCTCGTCGCGCTGGTGCAGGCCATCCCCCGGCATCACCCCCGCCGCCCGCACGAACATGCACGCCAGCGACAGCTTGGTCGAGGTGTCGCAGGACGTGGCGCGGAAGGCCGCGAGCTGCCCCTGCGCCTGTTCGGCCTGCAGGCGCGGCGTGGTCGGGCGGTGGTGGCCGAGCACGCCGAAGTGGTCCCAGCGCGCACTTTCGCCGATGACCACCACCACCTGCAGATCCTCGGGCAGGTCGGTGGGCAGGTAGCGGTGGCGCTCGGCAGGATGGACAAGGGTGGCGTCATCGCGCCAGGCGGTGAGCGCGTTGCCCACGACCATCGCCGTGCCCGCCAGCCAGTTGGTGGGCAGGTAGCTATGGGCCACGACCCCGGTGAAGCTGGCATTCAGGCCGTGCCCGTCCACCTGCTGTGCCACCCGCCGCAACCCTGCGAGCAGTGCCAGCACCGCCACCAGCGCCACCACCAGCCACGCCAGTGCCCGCCGCCGCGCCATCGGGACGGGCGGCTCGGCCCACCCTGGCCGCAGCCAGCCGGTCATCCGCAGGAACCACCAGGCCGGCAGCCCCGCCAGCACCACCACCCACACCAGCAGCAGCCCACCCACGACCTCGCCCGACATGGCGTGGTCGGTGGTCAGCACGGCCTTGACGACCCCGTAGCCGATCACCACGTCAAAGCGGACCATGAAGTAGGCACACAGCACCGAGATGACCAGCGCCAGCGTCCCCGCCATCTGCAGCGCCCGCCGCCCGAACAGCGCCGCCAGCCACAGCAACGCCGCGGTCACCGCCACCGGCAGCAGCAGCTCCAGCGCCCCGCCCAGCCATGCCGTGCCCCAGGTCGACGAGGCATAGACGGACACCCGCCGCTCGGACCAGGCCGACAGGTTGAGCAATCCCCCGATGAACAGCGCCAGTGCCCAGACTGGCTTGCTTGGTATTGTCTTCACCACCACCCAACGACTCACCCAACGACTCAGCGCCATCGCGCCAGCAAGGCCACCCCCGCCAGCACCAGCAGCGTGCCCACACCGATCCACACCGACAGCGGCTCGCCCAGGACCAGCACCCCCAGCAGGATGGTACTCATCGGCCCGACCAGCCCGGTCTGCGCCGCCAGCCCTGCCCCGAGCCGCTCGATGCCCATCATCACCAGGACCACGGGTGCGAACGTGCAGGCCGTGGCATTGAGCAGCGACAGCCACAGCACCGGCTCTGGCACCGTGAGCACCGACACCACCGGCCGCAGCGCCACGAACTGCCCGATGCACAGCAGGCAGGCCACCGTCGTCGCCAGCCCGGTCAGCCGCAAGGAGCCCAGGCGCTGCACCTCCTGGCCACTCTGTACGAGGTAGACGGCATAGCTCAGCGCGCTGGCGAACACCAGCGCCGCGCCGAGCAGCACGTCCGGCCCCAGATCGCTCAGCTCCCGGCCGAACACCACCAGCACGCCCGCGTAGCTCACGCCCAGCGCAGCGCATTGCCGCGCCGTCACGCGCTTGCCGTGCAGCAGCACCCCGAGCAGCAGCACCAGCGTCGGGTTGAGATACAGGATCAGCCGCTCCAGGCTGGCGCTGATGTAGACCAGCCCGGCGAAGTCGAGGAAGCTCGCCAGGTAATAGCCGGAAAATCCCAGGCCACACACCGCCACGGCATCCCGCCGGGTGAGCGCCGGCCTGCCGCGGCTCGACCACCACGCCAGCCCCACGAACAGCGGCAGCGCGAACAGCATCCGCAGCATCAGCAGCGTGACCGCATCGACCCCGTGCCGATACGCCAGCTTGACGATGATCGCCTTGCCCGAAAAAGCAATCGACCCGATCAGCGCGAACGCCAGACCGGGCCAGAGTGTCGGGCGGCCGGGAACGGCCGCGGTGTTCGACGTGGTCAGAGCTTCTGCTGCTGCATGAAGTCGTCGAAGCCAGCTTCGGCGAAGCGGAACCACAGGTTCTGGTCGGCGCGGAACTTGGCGTAGTCGGCGTAGACCTTCTTCCAGTTCGGGTTCTTGTCGCTGAGTTCGCTGTAGAGCGCCATCGACTCCTTGAACGCCAGTTCCATCACGTCCTTCGGGAAGCGGAACAGCTTGGTGCCGCCGGAGACCAGCGTCTTCAGCGCGCCCGGGTTGCGGCCGTCGTACTTGGCCTGCATGTCCACGTGGGCGTAGCTGGCGGCCGCTTCGACGATGGCCTTGTACTCGGGGGTCAGCGCATCGAACGCCTTCTGGTTGATGAAGAAGTCCAGTTGCGGGCCACCTTCCCACCAGCCCGGATAGCCGTAGTTCGGGGCGACCTTGTTGAAGCCGAGCTTCTGGTCGTCATACGGCCCCACCCACTCGGCGGCGTCGATGGTGCCCTTCTCCAGCGCCTGGTAGATCTCGCCGCCGGGGATGTTCTGCGGCACGCCGCCCATGCGCTCGAAGACCTTGCCGGCGAAACCGCCGATGCGCATCTTCATGCCCTTGATGTCGGCGGCCGAGGTCACCGGCTTGCGGTACCAGCCGCCCATCTGCGCACCGGTGTTGCCGCCGGGGAAGTTGACGATGTTGAACGCCTTGTAGAACTCGCGCATCAGCTTCAGGCCGTTGCCCTCGTACATCCACGCGGTCATCTGGCGGCTGTTCAGGCCGAAGGGGATGGCGCAGCCGAGCGCGAAGGTCTCGTCCTTGCCGAAGAAGTAGTACGGCGCCGTGTGGGCCATCTCGACGGTGCCGTTCTGCACGCCGTCCACGACGCCGAACGCCGGCATCAGCTCGCCGCCCGGATGGGTCGTGATCTGGAACTTGCCACCCGACATGGCGTTGACCTGCTTGGCGAACTCGTCGGCGGCACCGAAGATCGTGTCGAGCGACTTCGGGAAGCTCGATGCCAGGCGCCAGCGGATGTTGGCCTGGGCATGGACGATGGCGGGGGCGGCACCAGCGGCGAGGACACCGGCCAGACCGGCTTGGCGGACAAAATTGCGACGTTCCATGCGGAGACTCCTGAAAACCTGGGTGGGGAGAGGATGGACAGAGAAAGCTGTGCGCGATTCTAGGAAGGCCCATGCGGGAGGGCCACAAGGGTTACCCCTGCGCAATAGTACGTAGTGGCGACGGGACCGCCAGCCGCTCGCTCCAGTCGTGCACCTGCCGCGCCAGTTGCGGCTCGATGGGGATGCCGGTACGGCGGCGCTCGGCTTCGCAATCGTGCTCGGGATCACCGGGCATGCGGGGCGATCCCGGTTCGGCCGCCAGCGTGTGCGCCATCTGCTCGACCACGGCGGCCAGCATCGGCCCGCCCGCGAAGCGCATCGGGTCGATGACGAGGAAGAACGCCCCGATGCGGCGCGGCGCGTCGAGGTCGGCGAACATCGGCGGGATGTGCGGGCCGAAAGGATTGCCGTGCAACGGACCGCTCAGCAGATCGACCATCAGCGCCAGCGCGTAACCCTTGTGGCCGTAGTCGTGGCCGCCGAGCGGGGTGACGGCGATGGCGGCGTTCGGGTCGGTGGTCGGCTGGCCTGCGGCGTCGATGGCAATGTCGGGCGGCAGCGTGTGGCCCTCGCGGCGGGCGTTCATCACGCGGTTCCACGGGATCGAGGTCGTCGCCATGTCCAGACACACCGGCTCGCCCCCTTCGCGCGGGAAGGCGATGGCGATCGGGTTGGTGCCGAAGAACGGGCGCTGGCCGCCGTGCGGGGCGGCGATGCTGTCGGCGTGGGTGAAGGCGAGCCCGATCAGGCCGGCCCGCGCCGCCTCGCGGGCGTAGAGGCCGACCGCGCCGCAGTGCGACGAGTCGCGCACGCCCACCGCCGCGATGCCGGTTTCACGGGCGATGTCCATCGCCAGTCGGTTGGCGAAATGCGCGACGAGGATGCCTTGGCCCTGGTCACCATCGACCTGCGCGGTGGACGCGCCCGTGCGCTCGATCCGCAGCACCGGCCGCGCCCGGATCGAGCCACGCGAGATCCGGTCGAAGTAGTGCGGCAGCCGGGCGATGCCGTGCGTGTCCACGCCCCACAGGCTGGTCTGCACGAGGCTGTCGGCGAGCTGCCGGGCGTCGGGTTCGCGCAGGTCGAGCGCCTGCAGGCACTGCACCGCCCACGCGGCGATGTCCTCGGCGGGCACGCACACGCTGCCCTCGGCGATCGGTTGCACCATCAGGAGTCCTTGTTCACGCAGGTCTTCACATCACCGCGCCGAGTTGCCACGGCACGAACTCGTTCTGGCCGTAGCCGTGTTGTTCGCTCTTGGTGGCGCGGCCCGAAGCAGCGTCCAGCATGAGGCGGAAGATGCGCTCGCCCGCCTCATCGACGCTTTCCGCGCCGTCGATCACCGTGCCGCAGTTCAGGTCGATGTCTTCAGCCTGCCGGGTCCACAGCGCCGTGTTGGTCGAGAACTTCAGCGACGGCGACGGCGCGCAGCCATAGGCCGAGCCGCGCCCGGTCGTGAAGCAGATCAGGTTGGCGCCGCCCGCGACCTGCCCCGTCGCCGACACCGGGTCGTAGCCGGGCGTGTCCATGAAGACGAGGCCGTGCGCGGTGACCGGCTGCGCGAACTCGACGACATCGACCAGGTTCGTCGTGCCGCTCTTGGCGATGGCGCCGAGGCTCTTCTCCAGGATCGTCGTCAGCCCGCCTGCCTTGTTCCCGGCCGACGGGTTGTTGTCCATGCGCATGGCGTGGCGGGCGGTGTACTGCTCCCACCACGCGATGCGGGCGCGCAGCTTGTCGGCGACAGCGGGGCTGACGGCGCGGCGCGTCAGCAGGTGCTCGCCGCCGTAGATTTCGGGCGTCTCGGACAGCATCGCCGTGCCGCCGTGGCGCACCAGCCGATCGACCGCAGCGCCGAGCGCCGGGTTGGCACTCAGGCCGGAATAGCCGTCCGAGCCACCGCACTGCAGGCCGACGACGAGGTGTGACGCTGGCACCGGCTGGCGCGTGATGCGGTTCGCCTCGGGCAGCATCTGGCGGATCAGCGCGACGCCCCGCGCCACGGTCTGCGCCGTGCCGCCCGAATCCTGGATGCTGAACGTGACCAGCCGGGCGCCTTCCTGCAAGCCTTCCTGCGCGATCAGGCCCTGGATCTGGTTCGTCTCGCAGCCCAGGCCGACCACCAGCACCGCCGCAAAATTCGGGTGCCGCGCATAGCCGCCCAGCGTGCGGCGCAGCACGCGCAGCTCCTCGCCGTCGCTCGCCGTGGCGCAGCCCATGCCGTGGGTCAGCGCGACGATGCCATCCACGTTCGGGAAGTCCGCCAGCGCCTCGGGGCGGATGTCGCGGCGAAACTGGTCCGCGATGGCCCGCGCCACCGTCGCCGAACAGTTCACCGAGGTCAGCACGCCGATGTAGTTGCGCGTCGCCACCCGGCCGTCCGCCCGCACGATGCCATCGAAGGTCGCCGGCGTCGCCTCGAACGCGGTCGGCACGGCGTCCACCCCGTCCGCGTGTTCGCGGGCGAAGTCGCTGAACGCGAGGTTGTGGGTGTGGACATGCTGGCCCGGCGCGATCGGCTGGGTCGCCGTGCCGATGACCTGCCCGTAGCGGCGCACCGGCTCGCCCGCCGCGATGGCGCGGGTGGCGACCTTGTGCCCCGGCGGGACCAGCCCGGAGACGGTCACGCCCTCGTCGGCCAGCACGGTGCCGCCCAGCAGTTGCGCGCGGGCGATGACGACGTTGTCGCCGGGATGGATGCGGATGACGGGGCCGGCGCTCATGGGGTGGTCCTCGGGGTGGCTCAGGTGTCGATCAGGCGTCGATCAACGCCGGGTTCCAGGCGTGGACCGTCTGCTGCTGCTCGCCGAGCTTGTCGATGCCCAGGCGCATCACGTCGCCCGCTTTCAGGAACACCGGGCTGGGCTTCTGGCCCATGCCGACGCCGGGCGGCGTGCCGGTGGTGATCACGTCGCCGGGGTTGAGCGTCATGAAGCGGCTCAGGTAGCTGACGATCTGCGCGACGGTGAAGATCATGGTCGCGGTGTTGCCGGTCTGCATGCGCTGGCCGTTCACGTCGAGCCACATGCCCAGGTTCTGCACGTCGCCCACCTCGTCGGCCGTCACCAGCCATGGCCCGATCGGCCCGAAGGTGTCGCAGCCCTTGCCCTTGTCCCAGGTGCCGCCGCGCTCCAGTTGGTACTCGCGCTCGGACACGTCGTTGATCAGGCAGTAGCCGGCGACGTGCGAGAGCGCGTCTTCCTCGGCCACGTAGCGTGCCTTCGTGCCGATGACCACGCCGAGTTCGACTTCCCAGTCGGTCTTCACCGAACCCTGCGGCAGCACCACGTCGTGGTGACAGCCGACCGCGCACTCGGTCGTCTTCTGGAACACGACGGGCTCCTTCGGGATCGCCATGCCGGACTCGGCGGCGTGGTCGGCGTAGTTCAGGCCGATGGCGATGAACTTGGTCATCCCCGTCCACGGCACCTGGAGTTCACCCTGCTCGACCACCGGCAGCGTGGACACGTCCAGCGCCTTCAGGCCGGCGAGCGCGGCGGGCGACAGCGCCGACGCGGTGATGTCGGACAGCACGCCGGAGAGGTCGCGCACGCGGCCTTCGCTGTCGAGCAGGCCGGGTTTCGGGTTGGCGCGGGGGCCGTGGCGCAGGAGTTTCATGGGAGTCCTTTCGGGTTCGGTGTTCGGGTGTGTGGATCAGTTCGACCAACCGCCGTCGATGACCTGCGTGGTCCCGGTGGTGAACGACGATTCGTCGCTCGCAAGATACACGGCCAGCGCCGCGATCTCGTCCACGCGGCCCAAGCGCCCCATCGGCTGGCGGGCGACGAAAGCGGCCTCGACCTGCGCCTGTGTCAGGCCGGACGCGGTGGCCTGCGCGTCGATGCGGTCGCGCAGCGAGGGCGATTCGACCGTGCCCGGACAGATCGCGTTGCAGCGCACGCCCTTGGTGATGAAGTCCGCCGCCACCGCCTTGGTCAGCCCGATCACCGCAGCCTTGGTCGTGCCGTAGACGAAGCGGTTCGGCGCACCCTTGAGGCTGCCGGCGACCGACGCGACGTTGATGATCGAGCCGCCGCCCTTTGCCAGCATCCCCGGCGCGAAGGCGCGGATGGTGCGGAACATCGAGCGCACGTTGAGGTTCATCGCGAAGTCCCACTCGGCCTCGGTGCAGTCGAGCACGGTGCCGGCATGGACAAAGCCGGCGCCGTTGAACAGCACATCGACCGGGCCGTGTGCCGCAGCGGCGGCGTCGATCGCGGCCGGGTCGGTCACGTCGAGCACCTGCGTCGTGCAGCCACATTCGGCGGCCAGCGCGTCGAGCGCCGCGGCGTTCACGTCGGTGGCGATGACGCGGGCGCCTTCGCGGACGAAAGCCAGCGCGGTGGCGCGGCCGATGCCCTGGCCGGCGGCGGTGATGAGGGCGGTCTTGCCGCGGAGTCGGTCGGTCATGAGGTGTTTCTCCGGGAGTTCAGTGGTTGTCCTTGGGCACCGCGCTGCCGCGCTTGCCTCGGAGGAAATCGAGGTCCGCGCCTTCGTCGGCCTGCAGCACATGGTCGATGTAGAGCTTCCAGTAACCGCTGTCCATCGGTGGCACGGGCGGCGTCCACGCGGCGCGGCGGCGGTCGAGTTCCGCGTCGTCCACATGCAGGTGCAGCGAGCGCCCGGCCACGTCCAGCGTGATCAGGTCGCCGTTCTGCACCAGGGCCAGCGTGCCGCCCGCCGCCGCTTCGGGCGCGGTGTGCAGCACGACGGTGCCGT
>JAAFKB010000047.1 GCA_013299055.1 Sphaerotilus sp. | reverse complement strand
TGCCTGTGCCTGCGCCCAATGGTGGGGGTGTCGCATCGGGCAAGTTCGTCGCCCGTGTGCCCAAGACCGTCCATGCGCGGCTCACGTCTCGGGCCAGGGCGGAAGGCGTGTCGCTGAACACGCTGGTGCTGGCGTTCATTGCAGAGGGACTTGGGCGCAAAGAAGGGCGTGCGTGACGGTGCAAGTCGGTGCAATGGCCCGAGGTTTCCTTGTCACATGGGGGCGGGTGTTATTCCTGCCGCACGCAAGGCTTTGATGTCAAGTGCTTTCAGGCTGCTGTCTGAAAGCCATTTGTTCCAATATCCAATTGCGGTGCCATGGGCCTCACCAAAACTACTGGAGCCACTTATCATGGTGGTTTCAATTGGGACCACGCAGTCAGTCGATCCTGCCCAGCAGCGTGCCGCGACAAACGCATGGCCTGCTGTGTGGCTTATTGCAATAACCGGCTCCATCCCCAATGCTTCAAGTGCGCTTGCAAATAATAACGACCCGTCAATGCAATTGGCACCTTGCCCGGCCAGAGACTCTGACGGATAGCGGACGTTCTGCGATGAGGAAAAGAAGCCGCTGCCAGTTAGGTTTATATAGGTGAGTCCTCGTGCGCGCAGCTCTTCGAAGATCGCTTGGGATTGGTAGTAGGTGGTTTCCCATTTGGTCATTGGTCGATTACGAGTTACCTCTCGACTCAATATGTTTCCCAATGGGTTGAAGTAAACAATGTGATAATATCCGGCGCTGGTTTGCGGTTCGCAAGTGATCGTTGTGCCTGCAGCTGCAGTATCATTTTTCGAACAAACATTTGCAGCTTGTCCTGCTGCCCACTTGGTGAAGTTGGCGTCGTCCATGATGTAGACGGATAGATCGCTGCTCGAATCAAACACCGTAGACACATTTTCGATTGTCACGCTCGGACTCTCGCCGGCGAGTACATAAAAGCTTTCCTGCTGAGTTCTCTGGCCAGGCTGGACACTGTACGATCCCGCTGGCCAACGGGTCGATTGATAGCCAACCATATTCGCTGTGCCTCCAGCGAATCGATTTGCAGCTGCCCGAAGCAACCCTTGGATAGCTTGATTTTTATCCTGTGGAGTTACCATTGTGGCGATTAATGGTTCTATCGATTCACCCGCATTTGACCAGAATGCTGTATTTTTTCCTGTTGTTTGAATAGGATAACTCTGTTGGAATATATTTTTCCCGCTGGAGTTGATTGATATTGACAGCGATGCAGGCAGGTTCGTTGTGTTTTGGAAAAGTTGTGCGTAGTTGACGACCGGTGAAATGGATATCGTTCGCTTTTCGCCAGCGGCCAGTGTTACGGTTTGCGTGCTTTGATTTCCATATACTGATAAATCTGCAGAAACTTGAAATGTGGCTTGTTCGCCAGTGTTCTCTATTTGCACGC
Source organism: Sphaerotilus sp. (assembly GCA_013299055.1). GTDB lineage: Bacteria > Pseudomonadota > Gammaproteobacteria > Burkholderiales > Burkholderiaceae_C > Sphaerotilus. Next base: position 28,807 of record JAAFKB010000047.1, on the reverse strand, counting down.
TGGCCAGCGGGCGTTTTTCTGACGTGATAATGTGCGAAATGTAGGTGGGGAGAACTTTTGCTCCGCCTTGATCGAACAGGAATGGGAATTTTACGATGACATTGGTTGTCGGGCTTGCAGTATTTGTTGCTACTGTGTTTCCGGTGCTTGTTGAATCGCCACCCCCGCCGCATGCGGTTAATATGCTGGTGCATAGAATGGCCAACGTTTTTGCTGTCATTTTAGATTGGGTGTAAGGGGGCTTTTTCACGAATTAACTCCTTTGAACTGCAAGTTGCAGGGACATTTTCTCATTTTGAGAAATCTGCAAATTTTTTGGAGTCAGTGAAAACCCCTGATTATCTGGCAATGCTGGCGGTTAAATCGAACATCGCAAATGCGCTGGGTACGGTTGAAACGACGTGCAATCCCGAGCGCTGTGAGCCAAGGTCTGGCCGCAGGCCGCAGCCCGTCGATACAATCCGCGTTCTCTGGCTTCCCTACCCACCCGCCATGTCCGACCGCCTAGCCGTCCTGCCCCAATACCTCCTCCCCAAGCAGGCCCTGACCACGTTCGCCGGTTGGGTGGCATCGAAGGAGCGCGGCGCGGTCACGACCGGCATCATTCGCCGCTTCGTGCGCCGCTACGACGTCAACATGGCCGAGGCGCTGAACCCGGACATCGCCAGCTACAAGAGCTTCAACGACTTCTTCACCCGCGCCCTGAAACCCGGTGCCCGCCCGCTGGCCACGGCGGAGCTGATCTGCCCGGTGGATGGCGCGATCAGCCAGTTCGGCCCCATCGAGCGCGACCAGGTCTTCCAGGCGAAGGGCCACCGCTACTCGACCACCGCGCTGGTCGGCGGGGATGCCCAGCTCGCCGCGCAGTTCGACGATGGCCTGTTCGCCACGCTCTACCTCAGCCCGCGGGACTACCACCGCATCCACATGCCTTGCGCTGGCCGCCTGCTGCGGATGGTCCATGTCCCGGGCGAGCTGTTCTCGGTCAACCCGACGACGGCGCGGGGCGTGCCGGGGCTGTTCGCGCGCAACGAGCGGGTGGTGTGCGTGTTCGAGGGCGCACGCGGGCCGTTCGTGCTGGTGCTGGTCGGCGCCACGATTGTCGGCAGCATGGCCACCGTCTGGCACGGGCTGGTGAACCCGCCGCGCCCCGGCCACCTGCGCGACTGGACCTACCACGACCAGGACATCCGGCTGCAGCAGGGCGAGGAAATGGGGCGTTTCCTGCTCGGCTCGACCGTGGTGATGCTGTTCCCGAAGGACACGGCCCTGGCGTTCCATCCGCGGTGGCAGCCGGCCGGGCCGATCCGCCTGGGTGAGGCGATGGCCGACCGGCTGCGCTGAGCTGGGGCGTCCGCTGCTTCAGCCCCGGCGTCCGCCGCGGGCCTGCCACAGCGGCTTCTTCGCCTTGAGCTGGCGCTCGATGCCGTTGTTCAGCCGGGCGCGCAGGTCCACCACCTCGTCCACCTGCCCGTAGATGCCGGGGAAGCGCAGGTCCAGCCACAGCCACAGCGTGCAGGTGCGCAGCGTCTGCTCCATGCGCTCCAGGCGGCTGTGTTCGTCCACGTCGTTCAGGAACCACGCTGCGCCGGCCTGTCCGGACTTGGCGTGGTGCGCAGCCCATTCGAGGAACTGCTTGACCTGCTGGTCCGTGCGCGTGTCCACCGGCGCCTGGGCGTAGACGAAGCGTTGCCGCAGCGGCAGGTTGCCCGCCACCTGGTCGAGCTGTCCGGCCAGGTCGAGCATCTGGTCGAGTTCGGCCACCGCGAAGTGGGCGTTGTCCAGCTTGAGCTGCTCGACGAACACGCCCAGCACATCGCGCAGCCGGCTCTTGCCCAGGCGGCTGGAGATGGTGTCGATGTGCCACCAGTTCGGGGCGACCGGCGCCTTGAAGTCACGCGGCGCCTTGGGTACCTTGGGCAACAGGGCCTTGAGCGTGCGCAGTGCCGTCGGTTCTGCCTCCTTCAGCACGCCGCAGAAGCCTTCCTCGTGGAGGCCGAAGCGTCCCGCACGGCCGGCGATCTGGTGGACTTCGGATTCGGTCAGCGGCCGGTCGCCCACGCCGTCGAACTTGGTCATGGTGCTGAACAGCACGCGCCGCACCGGCAGGTTCAGTCCCATGCCGATCGCGTCCGTGGCGACCAGCACATGCGACTCGCCGGTGGCAAACCGCTCGGCCTCACGGCGGCGCACCTCCGGCGGCAGCGCCCCATAGATCACCGAGACGACCTGCCCGTTGGCGGCGGCCTGGTCGCGCAGCATCAGCACGTCGCGGCGGCTGAAGGCCACGACCGCATCGCCCTTCTTGAGCGCACTCAGCGAGACAGGTGCCGGCAGCAGCTCGACGTGCTGCTTGCGCTCGAAGCGCTGCACGGTGCATTCCTCGCCGCACAGGCCGAGCAGGTTGCGCAGCGCCTCCACTGCGTAGTCGGAGCAGATGATCAGCAGCTCCTCGGCCGGCACCGCGACGATGGCCTGCGTCCATGCCCAGCCGCGGCTGTGGTCGAAGATCATCTGGGCCTCGTCGATCACGGCCACCTCGATGGGCTTGTTCGTGTCGACCATCTCGATGGTGCTGGAGACGACGCGGGCGCCGTCGGCGGGCACGCTCTCCTCGCCCGTGCGCAGCGAACACGGTACGCCGCGCGCAGCCAGCCGGTCCCGTCCTTCCAGCGCCAGCAGCCGCAGCGGGGCGAGGTAGGCACCGGCCTTGGCCTTGGCGAGCCGCTCGAACGCCTGGTAGGTCTTGCCGCTGTTGGGCGGGCCGACGAACAGCGTCACCTTGCGCTGCAGGCGGCGGGTCTGGGGGAAGCTGTCGGGGTAGCCCTGGAAGGCCAGCTCGCTGCTCAGGCCCTGGATGGTGTCGAGTTCGTTGACACGGTGTTCCCAGCGGTCCTGGGCGCGGGTGCAGGCGGCCAGCAGCGTCTCCAGCGGCTGGGCGGTCGCGCATTCGGACTGCAGTGCGGGCTGCAGCGAGCCGATCTGGGCCGAATTCAGCGCGTCGCTGCGCTCGACCAGCCGCTCCAGATGGGCGGCGAGGGCCTGCGCGTGCGGGTAGGTGGGCAGGGTGCTCAGGGCCGTGATGAGCGCGGGCTTGTCGCCGGCGCGGAAGTAGTCCCAGATGGCCTGTGCGGGGACAGGCTGGTGGTGGGTGACGGTCAGCCGCCAGTCCTGCGCCTGGAGCTGCACACCTTGGCGGGCTTCACGCCGCCACTGGTCGCCGCGGCGCGAGACCCCTTGGGCATCGAGCACTGCGGTCCGCTCCAGCATCAGTGCCCGCACGCTCTGGCCTGAGCCGACCACGTCGAGGTGCTGCAGCGCCTCGGTCATCAGCGCCGGGTCGATCCAGCGGCTGGGACGCTGGCCGGGCACGGCCTTCTGCAGCAGGATCAGGCCGAGGCTGTCGAGATGGGCATCGGCCTCTGCGCTCGGCTCACGCTCGTAGTCGATGGGCTGTACCACCTGCGGCAGGAGATAAGCCGCCGTGCGGATGCGGTCCACCTGTTCCGGGCTGAGGTGCGCAGGGATGCGGCTGGCGTGGCGGGGCTGGGGCAGAGGGCGGGGTGTTGTTGTTGTGACGGACATCGGAGATGGCACGGGGCCGGGGTTCATGCATCGGAAAGAGGTCGAACTCTACCGCGTCGGCGTCGGCGCGTCAGGCATCGGCCACGTCGTGCATGCGGGTGGTCTGCCGTGCTATGCCCATGTGGCTGTCATGGCCGTGCTGCCAGCAGGGGGGATGCGAGGGGCTGGGGCCCCCGTGGGACTGCAGCGCCGGGGACGGCGCATAGAAGCTGGCATTGAGCTGCGTATGGGCGATCAGGTGGTGGCGAAAGCGCAGGTAGAGGGCGCGGTCGACCTGCCCCGGGGCCAGCCAGAACTGCGCCAGCGTGCCGCGGAAGACCAGTCCAGGCACGCTGTAGACCGACTCGCCCAGGGTGATCACAGGCGCGCCATGGTGCAGTGCCTGCAGGCCGACGGTGCTGTTGATGGTGATGACCCCGCGTGTGTGGTCGAGCAGCGTGGGCAGGTGCTGGTCGTGCAGGTACAGGACACGGTGGGCCACCTTCAGTCGGCGGGCTTCCTGCCGGATGTGGTGCTGGTAATCGCTGTAGGCCCGGTCCATCGGGTGGTGCTTGATGACCAGTCCGGTGTCTGCGGGTGCGTGTGAGGCAAACGAGGCCATCACCTCGCTGATGAACGCTTCGATCGTCGGGAAGTTCGAGTGGTGCGTGACCTGGCTGTCCGCGCGGACCTGCAGGGGCACCAGGTACCAGCGTCTGCTCAGGTCCGGACTGGCCAGGCGTGCCTCGATGCCCTGTTCGCTGAGCCGGTAGCGGCAGTGGCGCAGCCAGCTCCGCAGCCAGCGCAGCGGCTCGGTCACCGGGTTGAGCGAGCGGTGGTGGTTCTGGTGCGGGTACCACGGGCGCAGCGCGAACGAGGCGATGCCGTAGGCGGCGGCGATGAGGGCGGTGCGCTGGATGTTCTGGGCCGTCGGCTGGGGCGCCCGTGGTCGAGGCTGTTCACGTTCGGCGTAGAAGCTGGCCGTGCGTGGCAGCCGCGACAGGGCGTTGACGCCGCGGCGCTCCAGGGTGACGTAGTGGGGCCGCAGGTAGCCTTCCTCGAACACGTAGATGCTGACGCCCAGCTCCCGCGCCACCTCCCGCGCAATGCAGTGGATCGGGCGCATCTGGCCGAACAGCACCACCGCGTCGGTGCGCTGGCGCTTCATCACGGCGCGCAGCCACTCGGCCAGGGCCTCCAGGCGTCCGGTGTAGCGCAGTGCCTCGGGGTGGCGCCAGAAGAGCTGGTCACCGCCGTTGAAATGCACCTTGGTGACGTGTTGTCCGTGCTGCGCCAGGACCGTGGCCAGATCGCTGAAGAACCAGCCCATCGGTCCTTGCAGCAAGAGCGTGTGGCGCCGCTCGATCAACGCACGGAAGGCAGTCGGCCACGCGGGGCTGGCATTCTCGGCAGTCGGCATGTTGGCGGGCGTGTTGGCCGTGGCGGGCTGTTGGGGGCTTGTGCGAAAGAGGGGACGACGGCCGTCGTGCCTCAGCGTCGGCGGGCCTGGGCGAGCCGGTGCAGCACGCTGCGCTGGAGTGCCCGCCACAGCCGGGTGGTCGGTGCTGTCGGCGGTGTGCCCAGCCGCTGCCATTCGCGCAGTTCCACCAGGGCCTGCTCGGGTGTGGTGTAGGCGCCCGAGTGGCGGCTGAGGTAGGTCGGGTAGAGGATCAGCGTGGCGGCCACCAGCTCGTCGAGCAGCAGGGGACGCTTGCGGCGGATGCGGGCGGGGTGGTCGGCCGGGGCTCGGTCGTCGGTCAGGCCCCAGCCGGCGTAGAAGGGCATGCCCCAGGTCGTGACCGGTCGCTCGCGCAGCAGTGCCTCGAAACCGGTCAGCGAGGTCAGCGTGTGGACCGCGTCCACGGCGTCCAGCAGCGTGTGCATGGGAGCGTCGGTGACGATTTCGTCACAGTGGGCGCGCAGACGTTCGCATTCGGCCTGCCAGGGGGTGTCGGTCTGGCGCAGGCCCGCCACGACATCGGGGTGGGGCTTGTAGACCAGCCAGGCGTCGGGTTCGGCGGCCCGCACGGCCTGCAGCAGGGCGGCGTTGGTGCGGATGTCCGCGGCGCCCCACTGGATGGAGGCATCGGTCTCGACCTGGCCTGGCACCAGCACGACCCGCCGCGCGCCGACAGGACGCTGCCAGGCGCCACCGCCCACGTTGTATTTGGTCAACCCGGCGTTGACGATCGACGTGCGCAGTGCCGCCGCCCGGGCACACAGGGTGTCGTCGAAATCGTGGGTCCGCAGCAGCTGCTCCAGGCGACTGGGTCGGGTCGCGTCGAAGTAGATGCCCACGCCATCGACCACCCAGGACACCGGGCGGGTCAGGTCTGCCCCCAGTCCCACCGAGCGCAGGAAGCCGTCCTCGATGCGCAGCACCGGTCCGGTGGCTTGGGCGGGCGCTGGTCGGCGACCCCAGACCGCCACGGCGGTGGAGGGGTCCAGCTGGCGTTCGCGGCGCAGGAACTCGATGTCAGCACTGCCTTGCAGAAAGGCACGGGCAATCGGGCGTTTCCAGCGCGAGAAACCCAGCACCTGCACGGGCGAGGGGCAGGCGGCGCGTTGCTGGCGCTGCAAGCTGAGGTGGGCGAGCAGCCGCTCCGGTTCGCACAGCCGACCGGTTTCGGGATCCAGGCAGCGTGGATAGGCGATCAGCGCGGCATGGGCCAGCGCAGCGACGCCGGGGCTGGCGGTGCGGCGGCGTGCAGGGGCGCCGAGGTGGTCGGCGGTGAGGCCCCAGCCGGCGTAGAAGGGCAGACCGAAACAGCGCACGGGGCGGCCGTGCAGCAGCGCCTCGAACCCCATCTGCGAGCTGACGGTGTAGACCGCCTGGCAGACATCGAACAGGGCGGGGGGATGGATGTCGTCGGCGATCAACGTGACCCGAGCGGCTTGCCCGGGCGAGAGTTCGGCGAAATGGCCTTGCTTGCGGCCGGCGATCACGTCGGGGTGGACCTTGAGCCAGATGGGTGCGCCGGGGTGTTCGTCCAGCGCGGCTTGCAGCATCCAGTGGAAGTGTGCGGGACTGGCGCCCGCACCGGTGATCGAGGCGTCGCCTGCCGTCTGGTCGATGACGAGCACAGGCGGGTCGGTGGCGGCCTGGCGGAGCAGGGCATCGGGCAGGCCGTCATGGGCATGGTTGTACTTGGACATGCGCGCTTCGACCCAGGCGCTGCGCAGGCGGGCGCCACGTTCGAGCTGTGCCGCGCCCACTGGGGACGCGATCAGACTTTCCAGTCGGGAGGGCGCTGCGGCGTCATAGTAGATGCCGGTGTCGTCGAGCACGATCGACAGCGGGGGACTGCGGTGGCCCAGTTCGGTCGAGCGCAGGAAGCCATCCTCGGCGCGCAGCAGGGGCAGTCCGTGGCGCTGGGCGAACGCCTCGGCGATGCGGGCGCTGGGTTTGTGGCCCCAGGCGAGGACGGCCGAGCCAGCACCAGTCTGCCTGCCGTTGCCGATCGCCCACTCGGGCAAGAGGGCGGGCAGGGTGCTGACCTGCCGCAGGCCGCGGGTCAGTGCGGCCAGGTGTGGCCGAGTGTCGCCAGCGGCGGGGCGGGAGGCGGGGAGGAGCCAGTCGAGCAGCATGGGACGATTGTTCGTGCTGCCAGAAGTTGCAACGCTCCGATAAGCGCGTCGACTCGCGGCCGTTTCACGGCAAGGCGAACGGGCGGGGGGTCTCGCAGTCGGACTGGCTCCGAGGCATGACAGGCTTGCCGCCTGCACGCAGCGCGGCGATGTGCCAGCGCGTCCAGGCCTCCCAGTATGCGAGGCGGCCGGGTGACAGACCATGGGTGCCGTGGCCGGTGTCGGTGGCCGTCATCAGCGAGCCGGGCCGGTGGGCGCCGAAGGCCAGCGGTACCGGCAGCGCCTGCACGGCCTGCCGCCCGAAGACCAGCTTCAGCCGCGCCAGGAATTCGCTGTCCGCACCCGTGCGCACGGTGTCCCACAGGCCCGCATGCTGTGCCACTTCACGCCGTCGGAACAAGGGCGATGCAGGATTGAGCCGGCTGAGCGGGTAGACCGAGCGTGCATGGAACTGGCCTTCGTCGGTGAGGCGCACCCACCGGGACGTGGTCGCCACCCGTTCCGGATGCGCCAGCAGCGGGCGGATCTGCCACGCCAGGCGCAGGGGATGGGACCAGTCGTCCGAGTCGTGGCAGGTGATGAATTCCCCGGTGGAGTGGCCGAATGCCGCGGTCTTGGCGGCGTAGGTGCCCACGTTGCGGGGCATGCGCAGGTAACGCACGCGGGTGTCGCGTTCTGCCAGGGCCTGCACCACGTCGGCCGTGCCATCGGTGCTGGCGTCGTCGGCGACCACCACCTCCAGATTCCGCCAGCTTTGCGCCAGCAGGCTTTCGATGGCCGGGCCAATCCTGTCCTGTGTGTTGTGGGCGGTCATCAGGACGCTCACTCGGGGACCGTCCTGCGGCGCAGGGACGCTGGCGGTCAGATTCGTCGGGCCGGGCATGTGTTCCGGATCCCGCAGGGCCACGGGCGGCAAGGCGTGTCGGGCCAGCATCCGGTTGAGCCCTGCCAGCCGCTGTGCCGGTGAGCCGGCCTGCGCATTGGCGGCCAGCAGGTGCAAGTCCGGCTCTGCCGCCTCGCCCCGATCCAGCAGGTGGTGCAGACAGCGCGCCGCATCGGCGGTTTCCCCGAGGGACAGCAGCAGCGCACTGTGCAGGGCCTGCTGACCACGCCGGGGATCCAGGAGCGACAGCGCGGTTTCGGGTGCGAAGGCCGCCAGGGCGTCAGGCAGTCCGGAGGACTGGAGGGCGGCTGCACCATGGCGCCGTGTCAGGGTCTGGATCGCAGCGTGGGCCTGCGCGCGTTGCCCGCAGGCCGCCAGCGAGACCACCTGACCGATGCTGCCCGGCAGATGCTGGTGGTCCACGTCACATCGGGAGACGGTGGCGTACAGCCCCAGACGGTAGCAGGCCCAGACACCCCGGCCTGAACGGAGCCAGTCGTCCGCAGGCAACCGTGCCAGCGCCTCGGCGAAGCGGGACCGGGCGAGGTGCCGGTGGTAGTGCAGCCGATTCAGCACGCCACGGCCACCGGGTTCGCGACCGCGGCCGGCCCCGACGCGCTCAGCAGGCGCCGGCCGCTGGCGAGCAGTTCCTCCTTCTCGGTCTCCAGGGCGGCCCAGGGCAGGTGGTGGATGTCCGTGCTCCCGTCTGGCAGCACCCGGAAACCGTGCTGCGCGACCAGGTGCGAGGGATCGTAGACCGCCATGTGCTGCAGCCGCTGTTCTTCGATGGCCGTCCGCAGCAGGGTGTTGTTGCGCAGACGGGTCGGGTTGGGGGCGCGTGGATCCAGCAGATGCCCCAGCACCACGGCGGACTTGCCCAGACGAACGAGCCGGTCATGGATCTGGCACAGGTTGTCCGCCACGGTGTCGGACCACAGGGCGGTGTCGAAGGGATTGGCGGCGGTCTGGTCTTTGCGGAAGAACAGGCGGGCGGTGTCGCGGTCCAGCCGGACTTCACCCAGCAGCACCTTCAGCAGATCCAGGATCTGGGACGAGGAATGGAAATAGCCCATGCGACCGAACGCGATCCCGGTGTCCGGGCGGGCGTCGATCAGGCCCAGGGGTTCGTGCAGTCGGCTGGTGCCGATCGGAAACAGGTGCATGCGGTGCTCCTAGGCGGCCGTGGCGGCTTCCGTGCGGGTCAGCCGGAGGAAGGTCTGCAGCGGCCCGTTCGTCTCAAGGGTGTTCAGGTGGCGCACGGTGGAGTCCCGGTCGGTCGTGTAGCGCGCCACCTCCTGCCAGTGCAGGTCGTAGACGCGGCTGCGGGCGCTCTCGTCGAGGGTGTCGATCAGGTAGCGGAACTGCCCCAGGAACTTCTGTTTCAGCGCCAGCATGTCGGCGTTGAACACCTTGTTGCTGACGGTGGACGGGGCCGGGTTCAGCCGGACACCCGCCTCCTGCACGACCCCCACCACCTGCTGCTCGAAGAAGCGCAGGTTCAGCTCGATGTCCTGGTGGCGGCGGTAGGTCTCGTCGAAGCCGTTCAGGCGCTCCAGGGCGGACCGCTTGTAGGTGGCGGTGTTGGTGTGCAGGTAGTGGCTCTTGTAGTCCAGCAGCAGCAGCTCGCGGGTCAGGTTGCCGCTGCGGTAGCGGTGGAGGTCGTTGACCGGGGAGTTCCAGCCCAGGAAACCGCAGTACACCGCTCCCACCGCCGCGTCGCTGTGCTGCAGGGCTTCGACGGCATGCTCCAGGCGGCCGGGCAGGTAGATGTCGTCGTCGTCCAGGAAGCAGATGTAGTCTCCCCGGCTGTGCAGCAGTCCGGTGTTGCGTGCCGCTGCGCCATTGCGGTTGTGGACATGCTGGAGCAGGTGGATGGGCACACCGGGGTGCCGCCGCCGGCACGCCTCGACGATTTCCTGCGTCTGGGCATTGAAGGCCGATTCCGCCGCGTTGTCGCTGACCACCAGGATTTCCTTGCGGGCATAGGTCTGGCTGGCGACCGATTCGAGCGCATGGGCGAGGTTGCCGGGCCGCTGGTAGGTCGGCAGGATGATGGACACCATCGACCGGACCCGCTCCGGGTGGACGACCTCCAGCGGCTGCAGCGGCGTGCCGTGGGGGCGACCGAGCAGGCGGGATGCGAGGTAGTCGACGATGTGCTGTTCGGTGAGGACGGCGTCGGGCGGGAGCGTGGCGGCGACGTCGCAGTGCGGCAGCTGCAGCGGCCCCTGGACAGGCCGGAGCGTGTTGAATGGCCGGTCGAGCAGCTCCCGGTGGTGAACGGGGCGTGGTCCGTCGTCGGTCTGGATGTAGAGGCGCAGATCGAAGGGCTGCTGGCTCGCGCGCTCGAAGGTGTCCAGATAGCGCAGGTTCTGTGCGGAAGTGACCAGGATGGCCACCGAAGGTCGCGGCAGCGGGTAATCGAAATCCGCCATCCGCCAGCGCATCTTTTCGCTGTGCGTGTGCTGCGAGCGGCCGCCCCGGATCGAGCTGCTGGCCACATCCGGCATCACGATGTTCGGATAGCAGACGAAGCAGGCGCCGAGATGGCGCTCGTAGAGTTCGCCCATCGGGAGGTGGTCGAAGGGTGCTTCGCAGGCCGATTCGGCTTCGATCAGCTCGTCGTAGAGACGCGCATCAATCCCGATGGCGAAGGAGCCGCAGGTGTCGAGCCGGCGCGGGGCGTAATGGCCGTCGCGCAGCGCCTGGACTTCGTTGACGCCGCTCCAGTTGTACTGGGAGGCACCGAGCTGCAGCAGCTTCCAGTCCGGGCCGATGTGCTGGAGAAACTCGTGGAAGCGGGTGAAGAAGTCCTGGTGCAGCAGGATGTCGTCTTCGAGGATGAGGATGCGGCGATGCCCCTTGCGCTGGGCGTCCCGCAGGATGTCGAGGTAGGTGAGGATGTAGCCGAGCGCGCCGGCCGATTCGATGAAGTGCTTGCCCCGCTTGCGCTCCAGTTCGGCGAATTCCGGGTAGCGCGCGAGCTGCCCGAGGGGCTTGGCGGCGTAGGTGTCGTGGCGGCGCCTGGTCTCGCCGGCGTAGCCGTTGACGGCCTCGTGCAGTGTCGGGCGAATTCCGAACTGGTCCAGGTGCCGTGCCACCGACAGCCGCCGCTTCACTGCGCTGCGCAAGTTCACCAGATAGATGTGGTCGAACGCATCGTCGAACGTCTTGCGGTGCAGGGCCCGTGTGGCCTGCGTGGACTCCTGCGCGTCCAGGCGTGCACGGCAGTGGTCGATGTTCCAGCGGAAATTGTCAGCGCCGAGTTCCAGCGAGGCCAGCTCGTACAGGTCAAGGGCTTTGCGGTAGTGGCCGGCCCGGAGGTGGTCTCCAGCCAGTTGGACGGTGCTGTGGGCGGTCATGCTTCGGCCTGTTCGCTGTTGATGCTGAGGACAATGGCGCCCTTCTCGCAGGGCAGGATCTCTTCGGTGAAATGGACGCTGCGGGCCTGCAGCATCTGCCGCCAGCGTTCGACGATCTCCGCTTCTTCCTTGCGGTGGAAGTCGTCGAGCACCAGATCGACCGTGTGCCGGCCGAGGTGTTGCAGCACCAGCGGCAAGGCGGGATAGCGGGCGTGTGCGCACGTCTTGGCTGGAGGACCATCCACCAGCACCAGGATGCGCAGCCGCTGGCCAGCGTGCTGGCTGGCCAGGGCTTGCAGGCGGTCGGCACAGTCGTAATAGAGGTGCTGTGCGTCCGGAAGGCGGTGGTCGATCAGCGGCGAATGCTGCAGATCGACCAGCTCGGCCAGACCTTGCGACTGGAGCAGCTCCGACGTTTTGCGGTGGTAGCGGGTGTCGTGTTCAAAGGACACGATCGCGGGCTGCGGACGGGCCCGTGGGCCGTCGGACGCTGGTGCAGGCAACGTCGCGCGCACCATGCGGGCGAAGAGCGCCGTCGAGGTGCCGCTGCCGAATTCGAGGATGAGGTCGTACCGGTGCCTGCGGATCTTGCCCAGCAGGATCAGGCCGATGTCCGGGCTGATGGGCCAGCCGTGGAAGTCGGAGATGTCGGTGCCGTGGGTGAGGAAGTTCTGGATGCCGATGAAGGACTCGACCTGCTTGACCGCGTTGGCCAGCCCGCGTGTCAGCTCCGAACGGAGGTGGGTGTCGAGTTCCTTGGCGTGCTGCCGCTGCAGGGCGGCCTGTTCCAGGAATTTTTCCAGCAGCTGGTCCTTGAGCTGCTGCAGACCCTGCTCGACACGCTGCTCGCCGCGCTGGCGGGTGGCGTCTGACGACGACAGCTGTGTGCGCAGATCGCCCTGGTGTCGCTGCAGCTCCGCGAGGACGGTCGAGACGTGCTGGGCCTGCTGGGTCTGCTGGTGCAGCTGCTGCAGGATCTGGTCGAGTCGCTGCTCGGTGCGCTGGCGAGCCGACTCGGACGATGCCAGCTGTGCCCGCAGGTCGCCGAGGTGGTCCTGCTGCTCCGCGCGTGCCATGGCGGCATGGCGTGCTTGCTCGGTCGAGCGCAGGGTGTCCCGCAGCAGCTCGATCTCGGCGCTGCGTTCGGCGGCCAGTGCCTGGGCGGCGATCTGCGCCTGTTGCGACGTGGCCAGTGCCTGTTGCAAGGCGTGGAGCGCTTCGGCCTCGGCAGGCGCCGGTGTCGGTGCGGGTGCGGGTGCGGGTGCGGGTGGTTGTCGCTGCAGGGTCTGCAAGGCCTGACGGTGGTCGCGCACGAACAGGGCATGGCCGCTGGCCGGATGCCGTCCGACCGCGGTGGCCAGCAGCCGCAGGCCACGCGGCTCCAGCCAGGACTGCAGCGCCGGCAGCGACGCTTCCGCGGCCGACACAGGAACGTCGTCCAGCAGCACCCTGGCCAGGAGAACATCCACCTGGTCGAGGTCTGCACCGGCGCCTTCGACGAGGGGCAGTGCCGGCAGGCAATCGACCATCAGCCAGTCGAAGGGGTGTTCCGTGCGCAGGCTGGACAGTGCAACAGCCTGCCGCTCCGTGGTGCACCGCGTCTCCAGGTTGGCCCACAGGCCGCGCAAGGCCTCTGGCTCGATCAAGCCACTCTCCGCCAGATGGCTGGCCTGGTGAAACGCGACGCTGCCTGCGGCACGTGCGACCACGGTGTGGTGCAACGACCAATCGCACGCACGGCTGTGGGCACTGCTGCGGGTGCTGCGCTGCAGTTGCTGGAACTGGCGTTCGTCGGCTTCGACCAGCGTGACGTGCGCTGGATTCCACTCCCGAAGGCAGTCGACCCAGGGGCCAGTGCCGGTGCCCGCCCCGATCAGCAGGACGCTGTCCGCAGGGTGCAGCTGTTGCAGCAAATCCATCCAGGGTTTCAGTGAGGTGTCGATGGGCATGGCAGGACGGCGGTGTGGGTGACGATGGGGGTTCGACGGCTGCAGGCCGCGGGGGGCTCAGGCACCTTGGCCCGATCGGAACGCCCGGATCTCGCGCTGCATGGCGAAGGGCATCCGGCCCCATCCCAGCGGCGAACGGGCGTTCTGGACCAGCACGGTGCCGAGTCGATACGACAGATGTTTCCGGATGCGTTCCGCTTCATGGGCGTCGCGGTACTGGTGTATCGGGGGCAGCTTGTGTGCCTGACGCTGCGGTTGCTCGCGCTGGAACTGCGTCACGGTGCTCCAGATGGCGAAGGGCATGCGCAACCAGCCGCTCAGGCTCTGCGAGTGCTGGATCAGCGTGGCTCCCAGACGGTAGGACAGCTGGGCCTTGACCCGGTCGGCGGCGCCGAAGGGCGCGGCCGGCGGCGGGTTGCCCGTCGGTGTCGGCGTGGGCGTGGGCGTGGGCGTGGGCGTCTGAGGGGCTGCTGCGGCCTGATGTTGCAGCGCCAGCACTTGCTGCACATGCTGGAGCTGGGCGACCAATCGTGCGTGGTCCTCGATCAGGGACTGGTGCGCGGTGGCCTGATCCTGCAGGCGAGTCTGCAGCGAGCCGGCATGTGCTTCGGCCTGCGTGATCGTGTGCCGCTGCGCGATGACTTCCCGATCCAGCTGTTCGACCCTGGCAGTCCGTTCGCGGACCTGCTGTTCCAGGCGTGGAATGGCTTCCAGACGCTGTGTGAGCTGCTGCTGGTGGGTGTGCTGGCGTGCCAGGGTCTCCTGCACTTGCTGGAGCTGCGCCATCAGCCGCTCGCCGGCCTGCTCCTGCGTGCCCAGTGCCTGCGTCAGGGCGGCCTGCGCTTGCACCTGTTCGGCCGCATGCGCCTGGGCCAGGGCGAGTTCCTGCTGGCGTGCGGTGAGCTGCTGATCGAGGCTGTCGATGCGGTGTTGCCGTGTGGCCGCCAGCTGCTCGACCTGCTGCAGCTGCGCCAGCTGCGCCGCGAGAGACTTCTGGTTCGCGTGCTGGTGTCCGAGGGTCTCCTGCACTTGCTGCAGCTGGGACAGCAGCAGCGCATGGTCCTGGTCCGCTGCACGCAGGCGCTGTGTCAGACCGGCGATCTCCCGCGTCTGCTCGTCCGCCCTGCAGCGGGCCTGGTCGAGCGTGCGCTGCTGGTCGTGCGCGTGTTGTTCGACCTGCCGCCGCTGCGCCTGCCAATCCAGATGTTCTTGCTGGCGCTGGTGTCGCAGCTGACGCAGCAGTGCCGCCTGTCTGGCCGTGCGCGCCTGGGACTGTTCGATCGCCAGCTGCTGCCCGCTCGTCTGCAGCGCGAGGCGTTGAATTCTTTGCTGGCGCAGACTGGCGATGCGCTCCAGCTGACGCAGGCGTTGCTGGTCGGCGCTGGCCGTCTGCAGGTGGCCCTGCAGCTGGCCGATCTGCGCTTGCTGCGCCCCGATCGTCTGGCGCTGGCGCTGATCGCTGCGAACTTGCGCCATGCGCTCGTTCCAGACGTGCCAGAGGTCCGCCAGGTCGGCACCAGGCGATGCCCCGTGCGGCAGGCTGGCGGAGAGCTGCATCTCCTCGTAGAGCTGTCGGGCGGCGGGGAAGTGCTCGGCCAGCGCACCCGCCATCCAGTCTGTCAGGCTGGTCGGTGTGGTGACAGGCTCGGCGGCGCCTGGCTGAACGGCCCACGGAGCGACCGTCCGGTCCTGCAGGCGCGCCAGGAGTTCGCCAGGGGCCTGCCGTCCCCGCTGCCGCTGCACCAGCAGGCACCGTTTCGCGTGGCGCAGGTAAAACTGGAGCAGCGCCGTGTGGTAGCGCATCCACTGGCGCATGTGCCGGGCCAGCACGTCCTCCAGCGGCGCGTCTTCGTGCTGGGGATCGCAGGTCTGGCACACCGATGCGAGCAGCGCTGCCGGCGTGTCGTAGACCATGACGAAGTGGATGTCCGGGTCGATGTCATGCCAGAACTGGAGCAGCTGGACCGCCGCCGGATCGGACCAGCCCCACAGGCGCTGGTCGACATTGGCCAGCATCAGATCCAGCGCCAGACCGTGCCAGACCGGGCTGACCGCGGTCTGGGACAGTGCCGCGACATCGTCGGCACTGTCCGCCAGCGGCACGTCGTGCGCACGGCACAGCAGCGCGTCCAGCGGTCCCGGCATCAGCCCTTCACGCCTGGACGGCCGTGCCTGCGCCATGCCTGCGGCCAGCAGGATCTGCTCGATGTCGTGATGACCCGACTGGGGATGCCCGACGATCAGGATCTTGTCCATCACCTTTGCCTTTGTCTTCGCCGTTGTCTTCGTCGCTGTCTTCAGAGTCCCAGGGCGACCTTGGCCACCACGGCGATCTGGTACAGCACCTGCGTGATGCCGCGCGCGACTTCGATGCGTTTGGTTTCCACCTTGGCCAGCACCATCAGCTCGTCGCCGGGTTCGGGCTGGTGGTCTTCGCGGGTCTCGACCACGGCGCCGCTGCGCTTCATCAGCAGCACCCGCGAGGTGTCCGCCTGCTGGCCATAGCCACCCGCCTGCCGGATGTAGTCGACCACGCGCATCGGCGCGGCGTATTGCAGCGTCAGCGGGAACAGCACTTCGCCCTGGACCGCGATGTGCGACGACTGCTCCGGCACGACGAGCGTGTCGCCGTCTTCCAGCAGCGTCTGTCCGGCCGCGGCCAGACTCGGCAACACCAGCCGGCCCTTGGGCTCCACCGTGCGGGCCTGGGCCGTGAACTTGAGGATCAGCTCGGATTCGCGGGTGCGCAGGGCGGCCTCCTCGTTCGTCGCCGAGCGGGCGGTCAGGGCCTGGGTTTCCAGCTTGTCGAGCGACTGCAGCAGCATCTCCTTCTGCCGCACGGCGATGGAGCGCCGGTAGAGCTGCAGCGCCTCGACCTGGGCTTGTGGCGCGGGCTTGAGCAGCGCCAGGGCGTCGCTCAGGCGTGCGCCATAGGGCAGCACCGCGGTCCGCTCGCCACGGTGTGCGCCCTCGAAGCGGACCAGGATCGTGCCGGGGATGCGGTCGGCGGTGACGCTGACCTGGTCGCCGTTGCCGACCTGCACGCGGGCGGCGTCGCCGATCGGGTGGTATTCGCTGCGACGTTCCGGGCCGATCTGGCGCACGACGGACAGGTGGGTGGCGCCAGGGCGTGGCCGCGCCATCGCGAGCAGTTCGCTGGCCGGCACGCGCTCGGACCGCAGCTCGAAGAAGGCGGGATTGGCGACCTCTCCGTCGATCCGCACGCTCGACTGGCGCGCTGGCACGAAGATGGTGTCGCCGTCCTGCAGCTGCAGGGGCTCGATGCGGCCTTCCAGCAAGAAGCGGTACAGGTCGAAGCGTGCCCGCAGCTGCCCGCCCCGCAGCACCTCCACCGCCAGGTAGCTGCCCCGTTCCGCGTCGATGCCACCGGCCAGGTCGAGGTAGCGCAGCACCGCGTCCGAGGACAGGCCGCCGTAGAGCCCCGGCTGGCGCACGAAGCCCGTCACGTACACCTTCACCGGTTGCGCGGCCTCCAGCGTGGCGTAGCTGTGGACGCTGGAGCGGTAGACCCGCTTGACGCTGCTCTGGATCAGCGCCCCCAGCTCGCCATTGCGCACCCCTTGCACGCGCACCGGCCCCAGGCTTGGCAGGAAGATGTTGCCCTGGGCATCCACCACTTGCACGCTTTCCAGCGAGAAGGTGCCCCACAGGCGCACGCTCACCCGATCGCCAGGCGCGATCTGGTAGTCCGGGTTGAAGCCGGAAAACGACTGGCTGGCGAAGCGGCCCTGGAACATCTGGGCGCCGAACACGGGCAGCGCGGCGGGCTGGGGTGCCGTCGACGCTGTCGGTGTGACGCTGGCCGGACTACCAGGCTCCGTGGCCGCGAGCGCGGCACTCAGCCACAGACCACCACACAGCATGGCCATGCGAGGGAGCCAGCCGGCCACCCGGTGCAGCAGCCGGTCGAAAGGCGATGCGCAAGGCAATGGGGACGCAGCGAGATGGGTCATGCTCAGTCGCGGTGTTCCTGGGCCGTGGCCTGTGCCAGCCGTGCGATGGTGTAGACCACGACACAGGCCAGCAGCAGCGTGGCAAGGTTGTAGAAACGGCGCGGGTACTCGGCCAGCTCGGGGAGCGTGGGCGGCTCGATGACGACCAGGCTCTTGAGCTTGCGGCTGGACTCGATCCGTGTCGCTTCGACCGAGGCCAGGGCGCTCCTGTGGGCACTGTCGGCCAGCGTCGCACGGGTTTTCAGGCCGTGGAATTCGACCGCAAGCTTGTTGAGCGTGCCGGCGCGACGGGGGTCGGTCGGCGATGTCCCGGCTGACGAGGTGGTGGCGCCGCTGGCCTCGCGGCCCAGCTGCTGCCGCAGGGCGGCCAGCTCCGCCTTCATGGTGACGATGTCCGGTGCATCGTCGTTGAGGAAGGCTTGTTTCGTGCTCAGCTCCGCCTCCAGCCGCGTGAGCCGGCTGCGCAGCTCGGCCGAGCGGGTGCTGGTGGCCTGCACGTCGGCCAGGGGGTCCAGCATCTGGTGGCGCGCCTGGAATTCGACCACGGCCTGCTGTTCACGGGCGAGCTGCTCGGCGGCGCGGCGCAGCTCCGTGGTGGCGAAGGTGAGCTGCTCCTGGGCGATGCGGTGCGAGATGTCGTTGACGAAGGACTCGGATTCGGCGAGCAGGGCCTGGTTCACCTGCTGGGCGAACCCCGGCTCGAAGCCTTGCACCCGCAGCGTCAGCAGTCCGCTGGGCTCGTCGAGCGACACCTGGACCCGCTCGCGCCAGTAGTCCAGCAGCTCTTCCTGCCGGCTGCCAGGCCACAGCCGCATCAGCAGGTCGGAGCGCGCCGACTCGAAATGGGCCTTGAGCTGCAGGCGGGCGTCGAGCTTGCGCATCAGGCCGAGCGAATGCAGGTATTCGCGCAGATAGCGGATGTCCTCTGCCGAGCCGCCGGCGGTGCCCGACAGCAGCATCGACAGGCCGCCGACGGCCGGGGCCTCCTGGCTGGTGCGTCGCACGCTCAGCACGGCAGTGCTCACGTAGCGGTCATGCGACATCAGCGCAAAGTAGAGCGCCGCCAGCAGCATCGGCACACCGATGAGCAGCCAGGCCAGCCGGTGGCGTGCGAAGTGGCGCTTCATGCCGGGCTGGCCTGCGCTGCGGTGTCGGTGCGTGGCCGTGCCGGTGCCAGCGCCTGGTAGGCGGCGATGCCTTCCTGCACATCGGGGTACACGACCGGCGGCAGCCCCGGTCGCAGCAGCACCACCGTGTTGCATAGCCGCGCGATCTCGCCCATGTTGTGGCTGGTGTAGACCACGTTGGCGTGGCGCAGGCGTTCCTGCAGCATGTCCTGGCACTTGCGGCGAAAGCTGGCATCGCCCACCGCCGTCACCTCGTCGATCAGGTAGAGATCGAAGTCGAAGGCCATCGCCAGCCCGAACGTCAGCCGCGAGCGCATGCCGGAGGAGTAGGTCTTCACGGGCAGATCGAAGGCGTCACCCAGCCCGGCGAAGGACTGCACGAAAGCGACCTTTTCCCGCCGTTCGTCCGGCGTGGCGGCATGGATGTGGCAGACGAAGCGCACGTTGTCCCGCCCCGTCAGCGAACCCTGGATCCCGCCGGTCAGCCCGATCGGCCAGGAGATCCGCTGGTCGGTGACGATGCGGCCGCTGTCGAGCTGTTCCAGTCCGCCCAGCAGGCGCATCAGCGTGGACTTGCCGGCGCCGTTCGGGCCGATCAGCCCGGCGTTGCAGCCTGCGGGGATCGACAGGTTGAAGTGCCGGAAAATCGTGCGCCGGCCGAGACGGCTCGGGTAGCTTTTGGTGATGTCGAGGAGGTCCAGCATGGGTGTTGTGCCCCGTCAGCCCATTTGCAGCCGGTGGCGGCGCGCACGGTAGAGCGCCAGGGCCGCCAGCAGCGTGGCCAGCGCCCAGGCGACCGGCAACGTCCAGCCGGTGTTCGGCACCGACTGGTAGACCGGGCCAAGCAGGGCGCTGCGCAGCAGGTCCAGCAGGTGGGCGAGGGGGTTGTGGAGGAATGCGGCCTGCAGCCCCGCGGGCAGGCTCGACAGCGGGATCAGGGCGCCCGAGCTGACGTAGACCGGCAACATCCCCATCGTGACCAGTCCGCGCAGCCGGTTCAGTGGCGGTGCTGTGCCGACCGCCATGAACAGCCCCAGACTGAAGCCGATGACGGCCAGCAGGACGAGTGCCGCACACAGCTCCAGTGGGCGGTGGGGCCGTACCGCATGCCCGATCCAGCCCAGCCCGGACAGGCAGGCGCCCATCACCACCGAGAACACCAGCAGCTCGACCACGGCGCGGGCGACCACGGCGTCGACAGGCTGGACCTGGCGGTAGGCGAACAGCCCCAGGTTGGCGTCAATGGCCTCCATCAGCCGCAGCACCAGCGACCTGAACAGCAGATACGGCAACTGTCCCGAGACCAGAAAGAGCAGCGTGTCCACCCCACCGATGGTGTTGGCGCGCATGGCGCTGTAGACCGCCAGCATCCCCAGCGTGTTGAGCAGCGGCTCCCCCACCACCCAGACCGCGCCGCCCCAGCGACCGTCCAGGCGGGTCTTCAGCTCGCGCAGGGACAGCGCGAACACGACACTGCGCGCCACGGCCCAGCCGCTCCGACGCGGGGTCGGTGCGGCCGGAGCCGGGGGCTGGTGGTGGAGACTCTGGACAGGCATGGCGCCATGCTAGGCCGCCAGTTCCAGAACTTAAGTGCAAAAAAGACCTGGTTCCCAGGTCGATACGCGGGCCTGTGTTTCGGGTCTGTGCTGGCGTCGTGTGGCTGCTTACCCTTGCCGCACCGTGAACCATGACCGGTTGCCCCAGGATGACCGGACCAGACCGTGCGACATACCTCCTTTTCCGCGTGGCGCCCGTGCCTGCGCATCCCTGGCGCACTGCTGGGCTGTGCCCTCTTGGCGGGTGGCGTGCAGGCCCAGGCGCCCACCGCCGAGCAGTGGTTGCTGCACACGGGCGGTTTTTCGCACCACTTCGAGCCGACACGGGCCCCCGGCCGCCAGTGGAACGAGCAACACCCTGGCCTCGGGCTGGAGCGCCGCCGTCTCGGGGGGCAGACCTGGCATTGGCGACAGTCGGCGGGTTTCCTCCAGGACTCGCGCAACGTCTGGGGCGGCTACGCGGGCGTGGGGCTGATGCGCGAGTGGCGGGTGCTGGACTCGGCACGGATCGGCGCCGGACTGGGCGCGCATGCGTTCTACCGCTCGGTGAGCTGGAGCGGTCGGCGCGCCTGGGTGCCGGCGCTGCTGCCCACGCTGTCGCTGGAGCTGCCGCAGGATCGGCTGGGGGTCAACCTGATGTGGGTGCCGCCGACGGGGCTGGGTGGCGAGTCCCGGCCGGCGCTGCTGTTCCTGCAGATGACGTACCGCCTGCAGTAGGCGCGTAGGCGCGGCGGATGCGCTGCACGGTCAGGGTGCCGGCTCCCGGATCGCCTCGACCTGCACCAGCAGCCGCACCTCGTCGCTGACCAGCCCGGCCGCCAGCGTCATCCCGAAGGCCGCCCGCGACAGCGTGGCCTCGAAATCCCCGCCGCACACCTCGCGCTGGAACAGCAGGTTCAGGCCGCATTTCCAGCGCCGGGCGGTGAGCGTGAGCGGCTGGCTCTGGCCGCGCAGGGTGAGTTCGCCGTGGACCTGGCGCGGCATCTCGCCCTCGAACGTGGCGCGCCGGGCGACGAACCATGCCTGGGGGTGCGCCTGCACATCGAGCAGCGAGGCACCGCGCAGCACGCCGTCGAACGCTGCGCTGCCCGTGCTGACCGAGCGCGTGTCCACCGTGAAGCCCAGGTCGAGCGCGCCACGCGGGGCGTCGAAGGCGATGCTGCCGTCGAGCCCGTCGAAGCGGCCCCGGCTGGTGGAGGTGCCCATGTGCAGCACCTCCCAGTGGACGAAGGTGTGCCCGGGGTCGAGCCGGTAGCGGGGGGCTTCGGGTGTCTGGGCCATGGCGGGCAGGCACTGGACGGCCAGCAGCAGCGCGGCGAGACCGGACAGGCGGACGGGGCGGGGTGGGCGGGTGCGCATGGTCGGCAGTATCGGTGCGCTCCGACTGCGCTAGGATCTTCGGGTCTTTCCACCGGAGTCTCCCCCATGGCCGCTGCCAGCCTCTTCGCCTTGCTCGACGACATCGCCACCGTGCTCGACGACGTGGCCGTGCTCACCAAGGTCGCGGCCAAGAAGACGGCCGGGGTGCTGGGCGACGACCTGGCGCTCAACGCGCAGCAGGTCTCGGGTGTGTCGGCCGACCGCGAGCTGCCGGTGGTGTGGGCCGTGGCCAAGGGGTCGTTCCTGAACAAGGTGATCCTGGTGCCGGTGGCCTTGCTCATCAGTGCGTTTGCGCCGTGGCTGATCACGCCGCTGCTGATGGTCGGTGGCGCCTACCTGTGCTTCGAGGGCTTCGAGAAGCTGGCCCACAAGTTCCTGCACAGCCCCGCCGAAGACGCCGCCCACCACGCCGAGCTGACCCAGGCCCTCGCCGATCCAGCGGTCGACCTCGTGGCCTTCGAGCGCGACAAGATCAAGGGGGCGGTGCGCACCGACTTCATTCTCTCGGGCGAGATCATCGCCATCACGCTGGGCGCGGTGGCGGGGGTGGCCTTCACGACCCAGGTGGCCGTGCTGTGCGGGGTGGCGATCCTGATGACCGTGGGTGTCTACGGACTGGTGGCGGGCATCGTCAAGCTCGACGATCTCGGGCTGTACCTCGTGCGCACTGGCCAAGGCGCCGTGGCGGCACTGGGGCGGGGGGTGCTGGCGGCGGCGCCGATGCTGATGCGCGTGCTGTCGGTGGCGGGCACGGCGGCGATGTTCCTGGTGGGCGGCGGCATCCTGACGCACGGGGTGCCGGCGGCGCACCACCTGATCGAGGACTGGACCCGCCAGGCGGCGGCGGTGGCCGGCGGGGTCGGCGAGATCCTGCTGCCCATGCTGGTCAACGGCGTCGCCGGTGTGGTGGCCGGCGCGCTGGCGCTGTTGCTCTGGACGCTGCTGCGCCGCCTGTCAGGCCGCTGAGGCGCGCAGGGGCACGCGGCGCGCGAGCCAGTCGGCCAGCGTCTGCGGCGTGGCGATCTCCAGGCCGTGGCGTCGGGCCAGCTGGTCTGCGGCCTGTGCGCCGAGGTCGCTGACGCACAGCAGGTAGTGCTGCGGCTCCACGCCCAGCCGGTCGCGCAGGTGCAGCAGGCGGTCGATGTGGGGGGCCGGGTCGCCCGTGCGGCACTGGATGCACAGCGGCGTCGACGTGCCGACGAGGAACACGAGGTCGAGCGTGTGGCCCTCGTCGCGGGGCCATGACAGGCTCACGTCCCGCGCCACCGAGAACTCCACGCCGGCCGACACCAGATGCCGCAGGCCGCGCATGTAGGCGTACCAGCCCAGCCAGCCGCCGTCGAAGAATCGCCGCACGCCCTCGGCCTTCTGCAGCGACAGCCGCACCACCTGGTCGCCGTCCTGGTAGAGGACTTTCGACAGGAAGCCGCCGCGGCTCAGGGTCTGGCAGAAGTCGTTGAGCGTGGTGATCTCGGCGGGCGTGCGCTTGCCGAGGTCGATGTTGATGAAGCTGTAGTCCTGCTGCTGGGCGGCGCGGATGCGCTCGACGATGTCGTGCAGCCGGGCGTGCTGGTTGCCGATGGCGGCAGACACCTCGTCGAAGGCCCCCGTCGTTTCCAGCGAACGGGGATCCAGGTCGACCGTCACCCCTGCATGGCGGAACCAGTCCAGCACCGGGGCGACCTGCACGCGGCTGCAGAAGTGGTCGGTGTTGCCGGCATCGAAATCGCTGGGCAGGGTGTGGTGGCTGGAGGCCGCTTCAGCGGGCAGGGGGTGGTCGCTGCCCTGGCGGTGCAGGCGGTCCAGTTCGGATCTGGCCTCGGCCAGCTCGCGCCGGGTGGCGAAGTAGCGGTCCAGCATCGTGCGCAGGAACGCGATGGTCGGATACACCTGGTTGTCGCTCCCGCAGGCGGGGCAGGCCGAGGTGGTGCCGATCAGGTCATCAGGGGATTCGGACAGGTGCCCGCATCGGTTGCATCGGTAGAGGGCCATGGGACTCGTGGGCTGGGCTGGCCGGATTATGCGCCGCGAGGGCGCGTCGGGATCGGGGACACTGCGGGGCATGAACACCCCACGATTGTTGCTGGCCCCCATGGAGGGGCTGCTGGACTGCACCTTGCGCGATCTGCTGACCCGCGCAGGGGGCTTCGAGCGCTGTGTCGGCGAGTTCATCCGCGTGACCGACACGCTGCTGCCCGACCGCGTATTTCACCGCATCCTGCCGGAGTTGCGGCAAGGTGGCCACACGACTGCGGGGGTACCCGTGCGTGCCCAACTGCTGGGCTCCGATCCCGCGTGCCTGGCGGACAACGCGGCGCGGCTGGCCCGACTCGGCCCTGCCGGGATCGACCTGAACTTCGGTTGTCCGGCCAAGACGGTCAACCGCCACCGGGGCGGCGCGGCGCTGCTCGACGAGCCGGAGCTGATGGGGCGCATCGTCGCGGCGGTGCGGGCGGCCGTTCCGGCGGCGATGCCGGTGTCGGCCAAGATGCGCCTGGGCCTGCACGACGATGCGCGTGCCGAGGAGTGCGCGCTGGCGGTGTCCGAGGCCGGGGCCTGTGAGCTGGTCATCCATGCCCGCACCCGTGACCAGGGCTACCGGCCGCCTGCGTACTGGGCACGGATCGCGGACGTGCGGGCGGCGGTGCCGGGCCTGACGGTGGTGGCCAATGGCGAGATCTGGACCGCGGACGATGCGCGCCGCTGCCAGGCCGAGTCCGGTTGCGACTGGCTGATGCTCGGCCGCGGGCAGGTGGCCGATCCGGGGCTGGCCCTGGCGATCCTCAGCGACGGGCACCGGGCGCTTGGCTGGGACGCGGTGATGCTGCTGTTGCGGGATTTCTGGGAGCGGGTGGGGCTGCAGTTCGAGCCCCGCTACCGGGCCGGGCGTCTCAAGCAGTGGCTGCACCTGCTGCGCCAGCGCCACCCGGAGGCAGCCGAGGCGCATGCGCGGCTGCGCACGGTCAACGATCCCGACGCCTTGGCGCGGAGTCTGTTCGGATCCGTGGTGGCGCCGCTCCCACAGGCTCAGGCTGCCGAGCGGTCGTCCTCGAAGCGCGATGGCGGGCCGCCGATGTCGGACTTGACCGGCGTGTAGGCGGCTTCATAGCCGAGGTCCATGCGGGCAGTATCCCCGCCGCTGGAGCGGGCGCGGCCCATCGACGGTGATGTGCCCAGCCAGCGGCCCAGGCGACGCCACAGCGGCATGTGCAGCGCAGGGTGCATGAGGCGATCGGTCATGGTGCGAACTCCTTGGTGTCGGGTGAAGGTCGGCACAGGTGTGGCCGTGGCTTTGAATATCTGATCTGATCTGATGGGTGCAGGGGGATTTGCCGTGAGCGATTTTATTCTGCATGAAAAGTTCGCCCGTGCCGAACATTTTCTCCTTAACCAGAACGATGGGATTGGTTTTTCCGGACTATGTAAATCCAATGGCTTGATTTAGTTTGAGTCGCGCCGGGCAGTGGTTTGAACATAATCAGGCACAGGGTCGACCGAAAATGAAACTTCCTGTTGTTGTGAAAATTGGTAACAACAGGGACCGTCTCGTCTCCGGGCGGGAAATGATGCGCACTGGTGCTCAAGGGGCGGCAAAGGGGCGTGTGCATGTGGGGTCGAATCAAGTCTGGACTGCGGCAGGGGTGGGGGCTGCTGCTGTCGTGTGCGTGGCTGGTGCCGCTGGCGATGGCTGGCGACCGGGTGCTGGTCTATCTCAACAACGACCTGGCGCGGCTGTACACCCAGTCTGCCCTGAGCGCAGGGGGGCCCCCGACGTTGTTGGACATCAACGAGTCGCCCAACATCACGGCCGCCCGTTTGTTACTGCTGGTGTCGGCAGGCCTGCTCGCGCTGGCGCTGCTCTACTGGGGTCGGCGCGTCCACCGGCACCTGGCCGCATACCCGATCACGGGCAACGCCGCACCCGCCAGCGCGCAGCAGCTCCAGGCGCTGGCCGCCGACTGGCGCCAGGGGCACGCGCAGCTGCTCGGGCTGTGCGTGCCCCTGGCGCAGGCGATGGGATCAGCCTCGGCGCGCTCGGCCGAGGCGTTGCACCAGGAGCGGCTGGCGGTGCTGCTGGACCAGCGGCTGGGGGAGCTGGACCAGCGGCTGGTGGCGGTCGAGGAGGCGCTGCGTGCCAGTGGCGAGCAGATGGCCCACCAGTTCGTCGACCTGCGTGACCGCGTGGCGCAGCGCCAGTCCGTCAACAGCTCGCAGTTCGGTGACTTGGCATCAGCGCCGATGCCGCTGGGTGCGGTCATCGGCGACAACGCCCGGCTGCGTGACATCGTGCTGAACCTGACCCACCTGCAGGAGGATCTGCGGCTGGAGCGCCGGCAACTGCGGCGGCGCCTGCAGGGCCTGCCCGAGGCGGCCGTGCCGGGGCAGGCTACTTCCAGCCGTCCTTGAGTGCCGTGGTCTTGTTGAACACGGGGTGGCCGGGCCGGTGGTCGATCCGGTCGGCCACGAAGTAGCCAAAACGCTCGAACTGGAACTTCGCATCCGGTGCTGCCTGGGCCAGTGACGGCTCGACGTAGGCGGTGACCGTGCGCTGGCTGTGCGGGTTCAGGCTGGCCTTGAAGTCCTTGCCGCCGGCGTCCGGGTGCGGGTCCGTGAAGAGCCGGTCGTACAGCCGCACCTCCGCCGCCACCCCATCGGCCACGCCGACCCAGGTGATGGCCGCCTTGACCTTGACGCTGTCGGCGCCGGGGGTACCGCTCTTGGTGTCGGGCACGAGGCTGGCGAGCACGCGGGTGATGCGGCCGTCGGCGTCCTTCTCGCAGCCGGTGCAGTCGACGACGTAGCCGCCCTTGAGCCGCACCTTGTTGCCGGGGAAGAGTCGCCTGTAGCCCTTGGGCGCGACTTCCTCGAAGTCCTCGCGCTCGATCCAGACCTCGCGGCCCATCAGGAACTGGCGGGCGGGCGGTGCCGGCTGGCCCTCGGGCGGATGGGGCAGGGCGGGCAGCGTGCAGGGCTCCAGGTGTCCTGCACCCATCACCTCGTCCCAGTTCGTCAGCACCAGCCGGACCGGGTCGAGCACGGCCATGCCGCGGTGTGCCTTGTGCTCCAGGTCGTCGCGCAGGGCGGTGTCGAGCGTCGAATAGTCGATCCAGCTGTCGGCCTTGGTCACGCCGATGCGCTCGGCGAAGAGCTGCAGCGCCTCGGGCGTGTAGCCGCGCCGACGCAGGCCGACGATGGTGGGCATGCGTGGATCGTCCCAGCCACCTACATGGCCTTCGCTGACGAGCTGCGCCAGCTTGCGCTTGCTGGTGATGACGTAGGTGAGGTTGAGTCGGGCGAATTCGTGCTGGCGCGGCGCCGGGGCCTGCAGCATCCCGGCCTCGATCAGCCGCTCCAGCAGCCAGTCGTAGAAAGGGCGCTGGTCCTCGAATTCGAGCGTGCAGATCGAGTGGGTGATCTTCTCCAGTGCGTCCTCGATCGGGTGCGCGAAGGTGTACATCGGGTAGATGCACCAGCGGTCGCCCGTGTTGTGGTGGGTGGCGCGGCGGATGCGGTAGAGGGCCGGGTCGCGCAGGTTGATGTTCGGGCTGGCCATGTCGATCTTCGCGCGCAGCACCATCGCGCCATCGGCATGCACCCCGTCGCGCATCTCGCGCAGACGCGCCAGATTCTGCTCGGGCGTGCGGCTGCGGAAGGGGCTGTCCTTGCCGGGTGTCACGAAATCACCGCGGCTGGCGCGCATCTCCTCGGGCGTCTGCTCGTCCACGTAGGCGTGGCCGCGTTCGACCAGCGTCTCCGCAGCGCGGTACATGAAGTCGAAGTAGTCGCTGGCGTAGTAGAGGTGCGACTGGCCGTGCGCCTGCCAGCCGAAGCCCAGCCACTGCACGGCGTCGAGGATGGACTCGACGTACTCCTTCTCCTCCTTCTCGGGGTTGGTGTCGTCGAAGCGCATGTGGCAGACGCCGCCGTAGTCGCGCGCCAGACCGAAGTTCAGGCAGATGCTCTTGGCGTGTCCGATGTGCAGGTAGCCGTTCGGCTCGGGCGGGAAGCGGGTGCGGATGCTGGCGCAGGTGCCCTGTGCGAGATCACGCTCGATGATGGCGCGCAGGAAGTTGCTGGTCTTGGGCTCGGCGGAAGTGCCGTCGGCGGGGGTGTCGTTCGCGTCGCGCATGTCGTAGGCGGGCAGGACTGCTGCAGGGGCAGGCAAAGGAAGGAGGTCGGCCATTGCCCGCGAGGGCGCAGGGCGCAGGAGTGGCCGGATTGTAGCCAGCCCCCCTGCAGCGTCCGATCGATTCCTGATCTGCCAGAACTGGCGGAATTCAGCGCACCGGCCCCTGCGTCAAGGGGCGACGGCGACGGTCGCCTCCCCTAACATGGCGACACACTTGGACACGACCATGGGGCGAATGTGGTGAACCCGGCCAGCACGACGATTGTGGATTCAGAACGCCTGTTGCCAGATCCTGCCGACGAGACGGCGCCCTACCCGGCGGTCCGCGCCTGGGCGCCTGGCCGCCGCGCCGTGTCGGTGCGACCGGGTACCAGACCCGTTTCCGTGGTTCAGTCGGTGAGCCTGGATTTTCCGGAGATTCGCTGCGAGATACCACGTCAGCGTCCTGCGTCGGCAGGCCGTGCGGGGGTATGCCGAAGCGCCGGAACCCCAAATCTCGTGGCACAGTCGGCATTTTTGAAGCCAAACCACCTTACACAAGTCGTTACGACGGGCACAATGTCCCCAGTAGTTCACAGCCGGGGATCTGATATGCAAAAGCCTGCTTTTTTCAGCGCGTTCAGCAAGGCCAGCCCGCCCGCCATGCCGGGACTGTCGGGTGCGGAGCCGTCAGGCTTCCAGCACTCGACCTCCGGTCCGCTGACCACCGAGCGGCTGGACCACTTTGGCGCACGCTGGCTGCAGGCGCTGCCCGTCACGATCCGTCCGCTCATCACGGCCAAGCGCCATCCCCATGTCGTGAACAAATTCGCGATTCTCTGGGGGGATGATGAAGCGGTCGACGCCTACTTTGCCGACCTGCTCATCTGCTCGCGTCCTGGCCGCCGGGGCTTCGCGACCGAAGTGCTGGACGAGCTGGTGGATCTGCAGCGCGCCCTGCACGAAAAGCGCCGTTTCTGACCATGCCAGCGGCACGGCTGGATGCGCAGGGCGCGGGCCTCAGTGTCCCCCGCTGAACGACTTCGACGCCTCCACCGACTCCGCCGTCGAATCCCCGCGGCTGCCGTTGAAGTACAGGTTCAGCAGCACCGCCGCGATCGAGGTCAGCAGAATCCCCGACTCCAGCAGCGGGTGCAGGCCGTGCGCCATCTGCTGCGTCCAGCGCGGCGCCACCAGCGGCACCAGCCCGAAGCCGATCGCGATCGCCACGATGTAGAGGTTGTGCGCGTTGCCCTTGAAATCGACCCGCGACAGGATGCGGATGCCGGTGGCCGCGACCATGCCGAACATCACC
>JAAFKB010000046.1 GCA_013299055.1 Sphaerotilus sp. | reverse complement strand
TCGAGCACATGGCGTTCAAGGGCACCCGCACCCGCGATTGCCAGCGGATCAACCTCGACGCCGAACAGCTCGGCGCCGAGGCCAACGCCCACACCGACAAGGACCACACCGCCTACCACCTGCGCGGCCTGGGCTGCCACGCGCCGCAGTTCATCCAGATGCTCGGCGACATCGTGCTGGAGAGCCAGTTCCCCGAGGCCGAGCTGGAGCGCGAGCGGCAGGTGATCCTGCAGGAGTACCTGGAGGACGAGGACGACGCGCTGTCCACCGCGTTCAAGCTCTTCGACGAAGCCTGCTACGGCCGCCACCCGCTGGCGCAGCCAGTGATCGGCAAGCGGCGCAACATCGAGCGGTTCAGCCGCGACGAGCTGATGGGCTATGTGCAGCGGCAGTACACCGGGGCGAATGTCATCGTGGCCGTCTGCGGGCCGGTGGACCCGCAGGCGATGGCGGCGCAAGCGGACGCCGTGTTCGGTGCCATGCCGGCCGGCACGCCGAACCTGATCGCCGCGCCGGACTACCTCGGCGGCGTGCGGGCGCGGCGCCAGAGCGGATCCAGCCAGACCCATGTCGTGCTCGGGTTTCCGATTCCGAAACAGGGCGATCCAGACATGCCCGCCGCCGTGATGGCCGCCACGCTGTTCGGCGAGGGCATGAGTTCGCCGCTGCTCGACCGGGTGCGCGAGCGGCTGGGGCTGGTGTACTACGCGGGCTGTTCGGCCGATGTGACCGATTTGGCCGGGCAGTTCGTCATCGAGGCGTCCACCACATCGGAGCACCTGGACGCGCTGTTCGCCGAAGTCACCACGCTGCTGCAGGCACACTCCGCCGCCATCGACCCCGTGCATCTGGCGCGTGCCCGCAACCAGTTGGCCGTGCGCAGCGTGCGGGCGCGTGAACGGTCGCAGCGCCGGCTGGAAGGGGCGGCGCAGGATCTGTTCCTGTTCGGTCGGGTGCGTCCGTCGGACGAATGGATGCAGCGGATTGCGTCGATCGACGCCGAGTCGGTGCGCCAGCAGTTCGAGCGGATGCTGAAGAGTCCTGCCTCAGCGGCGATCACCGGGAGGGTGCCGGCAGGGACGAAGGAGCGTTGCCAGGACCGGCTGGCCACGCTGTGCACCCAGGGCTGAGCGGCACCCGCACCACCTGCAGCGTCACATGGTCGATGCCGAAGCGGTCGTGCAGCTGCGTGGTGGCGTGCTGCAGGAAGGCGTCGTCGGCCCCACCGTCCGGCATGACGAGGTGGGCGGTCAGGGCGATGTCCGTGGTGCCCATCGCCCAGACGTGCAGGTCGTGGACCCGCGCCACGCCGGGCAGGGCGGCGAGCAGGGTGTCCACGGCGGCCAGGTCCACGCTGTCGGGCACGCCGTCGAACAGCAGGTGCAGCGACTGCTTGAACAGGCTCCAGGTGCCCCAGACGATCACGGCCGCGATCAGCAGGCTGACCACCGGGTCGATCCAGGCCCAGCCCAGCCACAGCGCCAGCCCGCCCGCCACCACCACGCCCGCCGACACCAGCGCATCGGCGGCCATGTGCAGGTAGGCGCCGCGCAGGTTGAGGTCGTGTGCGCTGCCGCGCAGGAACAGCAGCGCGGTGGCAGCGTTGATGAGGATGCCCACACCGGCCACCGCCATCATGGTCACGCCCTCGGCCGGCTCGGGTGACTGCAGCCGCAGCACGGCCTCCCAGCCCAGCGACCCCATCGCCACCAGCAGCAGCACGGCGTTGACGAACGCAGCGACGATGCTGGCGCGCTTGCGGCCGTAGGTGTAGCGGCTGTCGGGGGTCAGCTTGCCAGCGAGTGCGCCGCCCCAGGCCAGCGCCAGTCCGATCACGTCGCTCAGGTTGTGTCCGGCGTCGGCCAGCAGCGCCAGCGAATTGACTTTCCAGCCGTAGAAGGCTTCGATCGCCACGAAGACGGTGTTCAGCCCGATGCCGATGGCGAAGGCGGCGTTGAAGTTCGCCGGAGCGTGGTGGTGACCGTGGTCATGGTGGTCGTGATCGGCGTGGCCGTGGTGATCGTGGGCACTCATGGAGCGATCATAGGACGCCAGCGTGCCGGTGGCCCTGTGGCAAACTCCGCCGCCTCTCGCACTGCCTCGCACACCGGTTTGGAACACGCACAACACGCACAACGCGCCCAACAGGCTCAAAAGATCCTGCTTCAGATCGCCTCCGAACTGAAGGCTCGCCCGGCCCAGATCAAGGCCGCCATCGACCTGCTGGACAGCGGCGCCACGGTGCCGTTCATCGCCCGCTACCGCAAGGAAGTCACCGATGGGCTGGACGACATCCAGTTGCGCGAACTGGAGTCACGGCTGGGATACCTGCGCGAGCTGGAGGACCGGCGCGACGCCGTGCTCAAGAGCATCGACGAGCAGAGCAAGCTGACACCCGCCCTGCGCAGCGCCATCGAGGCCGCGCCGACCAAGCAGGAGCTGGAAGACCTCTACCTGCCCTACAAGGTCAAGCGCCGCACCAAGGGCCTGATCGCCCGCGAGGCGGGGCTGGAGCCGCTGGCCGACAAGCTGTTCGCCGATCCATCGCTGGACCCGAAGGCCGAAGCCGCCGCCTTCCTCCACCCGGAGGCCGGCTTTGCGGACGCGCTGGCGGTGCTCGACGGCGTGCGCGACCTGCTGAGCGAACGCTGGGCCGAGGACGCGGCGCTGGTCGGCAAGCTGCGCGAATGGCTCTGGGCGGACGGGCTGCTGCGCTCCAGGCTGATGGACGGCAAGGACGCGAACCACCCGGACACCGCCAAGTTCCGCGACTACTACGACTACGACGAGCCGATCGGCCGCGTGCCGTCGCACCGGGCGCTGGCGGTGTTCCGGGGTCGGGCGCTGGACCTGCTGGACGTGAAGCTCACGCTGGCGGAAGAGCCGCAGCCGGGACAGCCTTCGCTCGCTGAAGGTCGCATCGCCATCCACCTCGGCTGGCGCCATGCCAAGCGGCCGAGCGACGACCTGATCCGCAAGACGATCGCCTGGACGTGGAAGGTCAAGCTCAGCCTGAGCCTGGAGCGCGACCTGTTCACCCGCCTGCGCGAAAGCGCCGAAGGGGTGGCGATCAAGGTGTTCAGCGAGAACCTGCGCGACCTGCTGCTGGCCGCTCCGGCGGGCAAGCGCGTCGTGATGGGCCTCGACCCAGGCATCCGCACGGGCGTGAAGGTCGCCGTCGTCAGCGACACCGGCAAGGTGCTGGACACATCCACCGTGTTCCCGCACGAGCCGCGCCGCGACTGGGAGGGCTCGCTGCACACGCTGGCCAGGCTGTGTGCGGCGCACGGCGTCAACCTGATCGCCATCGGCAACGGCACGGCCAGCCGCGAGACCGACAAGCTCGCCGCCGACCTCATCAAGCGCCTGCAGCAGCTCACCCCCGATCGCCTGATCGACAAGGTGGTGGTGTCGGAGGCGGGTGCTTCCGTCTACTCGGCGTCGGAGTTCGCCTCGAAGGAGCTGCCCGACCTGGACGTGAGCCTGCGCGGGGCGGTGTCGATCGCGCGGCGGCTGCAGGATCCGCTGGCCGAACTGGTCAAGATCGACCCGAAGAGCATCGGCGTCGGCCAGTACCAGCACGACGTGAACCAGAGCGAGCTGGCGCGCACGCTGGTGGCCGTGGTCGAGGACTGCGTGAACGCGGTCGGCGTGGACCTGAACACGGCGTCGTCGGCGCTGCTGTCGCGGGTGTCGGGCCTGAGCGCGTCGGTGGCGGCGAATGTCGTGCGCTGGCGGGATGCGAACGGCGCATTCCGCAGCCGCAGGCAACTGCTGGACGTGTCGGGACTCGGGCCGAAGACCTTCGAGCAGGCGGCTGGTTTCCTGCGCATCCGCGGCGGTGACAACCCGCTCGACATCACGGGCGTCCACCCGGAAACCTACCCCGTGGTCGAGCAGATGCTCGCCAGGACCGGTCGCCCGATTGCGGAGCTGATGGGCCGCAGCGACGTGCTCAAGGCGCTCAAGCCCGAAGCCTTCGCCAGCGAGAAGTTCGGTGTGATCACGGTGAAGGACATCCTCGCCGAGCTGGAGAAGCCGGGCCGTGATCCGCGACCGGATTTCAAGGTGGCGCGCTTCAACGACGGCGTGGAAGACATCCAGGATCTCGTCGAAGGCATGGTGCTTGAAGGCACGGTGAGCAACGTGGCGCAGTTCGGTGCCTTCGTCGATCTGGGCGTGCACCAGGACGGGCTGGTCCATGTCAGCCAGCTGAGCAACAAGTTCGTCAGCGATGCGCGCGAAATCGTCAAGACCGGCGACATCGTGAAGGTGCGCGTGGTCGAGGTCGATCTGGTGCGCAAGCGGATCGCGTTGACGATGAAGCTGGACACGCCCGTGCCAGCCAAGGGAGGAGCCAAGGCGGACAACAGCTTCCGCCCGGCCAGTCGGGGCGAGCAGCGCCCGGGGCGGGCCGGGCCGTCGGCGGCACCCGCTGGGGGTGGCGCGATGGCGGCGGCGTTCGCCAGGCTCAAGAGCGGGCGCTGAGCCTCCCACAGCGGCGGTCAACTCGGTCAAAATGCGCAGGCCGCCGTGTCGGCGGCCTGTGTCCGAGGAGAACCACGATGACCAAGACCCCGTTTCGCACGCTGCTGGCCCTGTCCACCGCTGTCCTTGCCCTGTCGGGCTGCTCCAGCCTGCAAGACGGCATGGGCGCCATGAAGGACGGCATGGGTGCGATGAAGCACCGCATGATGGGCGACGGCTCCAGCGCCACCGCCACGCTCGACGCCACCAAGGGCAACACGGCCAAAGGCACTGTCACCTTCAAGCAGCACGGCAAGCACGTGATGGTGCATGCCCGCATCAGCGGTCTGAAGCCCTTCGGTGAACACGGCTTCCACGTCCACGAAAAGGGCGACTGCAGCAGCGGTGACGGCATGGGCACCGGTGGCCACTTCAACCCCACCGCCAAGCCACACGGCCCGCAGGACGGCGACCACCATGCCGGCGACCTGCCGGCGCTCAAGGCAGACGCCAGCGGAAGCGCCGATGTGCGCTTCCACCTGGAGGGGGTGACACTGGGCGACGGCGGCCCGACCGATCTGTCGGGCAAGGGACTGATCGTCCACGTCGGCCCGGACGACTACAAGACCCAGCCGACCGGCAACTCGGGCGCACGCATCGCCTGCGGCGTGATCGAGCCCACCAAGCCAGCCGCTGCAGCCAAGTCCGGCCAGCACGTGCATTGAGCGCAGCGCTGCGGATCTACGCCGGCCGCCGCGCACGCCAGCACCTGGCCGCGCACGGCTTGCGGCCGGCGGATGTGCGGGCGGTCGCGGCGGCGGCGGGCGGTCCCAAGGGGCTGGTGCTCACGCCGATCGACCGATTCCTGTTCGGCCATTGGCTGCGCGGGGACGGCCCGCCCGTGCACCTGGTGGGCGCCAGCATCGGTGCCTGGCGGATGGTCAGCGCGGCACTGTCGGACCCGGACGCCGCGCTGGCCCGGCTGGTCCACGCCTACTGCACCGAACGCTACGACCCCCCGCCCGGCCAGCTGCAATCGCCCCGCAACATCAGCCAGCGGTTCGCCACGCTGCTGGGAGCGCAGCTCGCTGGGCGAGAGTCCGAAGTGCTGGCGCATCCACGCCTGCGGCTGCACATCGTCACCAGCCGGGGACGGCATGCGCTGCTGCAGCGCGAGCGGCGGCGGTGGACGACCGGACTGGGCTACGCGGGGGCGTTCCTGGCGAATCTGACCGGGCGGCGGCGCCTCGGACACTGGCTGGAGCGGGTGGTGTTCTCGGACGTGCGCGAGGCGTTGCCGGTGCCGCTGGACGATCTGCCCTCGCACCGCGTGGCCTTGACGCCGCAGAACCTGCTGCCCAGCGTGCTCGGCTCCGGCTCGATCCCGTTCTGGCTGGAGGCGGTCCATGACATTCCCGGTGCGCCAGCAGGGGCCTACTGGGACGGCGGCATCACCGACTACCACCTGCACTGGCCGTGGCGCGACCTGCCCGAAACCGACGTGTCGGGGGGGCTCGTGCTGTATCCGCACTTCCAGGCGCAGCTCGTGCCCGGCTGGCTCGACAAGGCCCTGCGCCACCGCCACCGGCCCACGCCGTGGCTGGACAACGTGCTCGTGCTCGCGCCGGACCCCGCCTGGGCGGCGACCCTGCCCGGCGGCAAGCTGCCCGACCGCAGCGATTTCAAGCGTTTCGGCACGGACCACGCCGGCCGCGCCAAGACCTGGACCACCGCGGTCGCCGACAGCCAGCGGCTGGCCGACGAACTGGCGCAGTGGCTGCACGACGGCTGCCCGCCGGACCGCATCACCCCCCTGGAGACCACCTGATGGGCGCCCACCGCCTCACCCCCGCCATGCGCGACCTGCTGCAGCGCATCCGCCGCGCCAACCGGCCACCGCTGCACACCCTCGGCGCGGCAGAGGCGCGGCGGCTGTACGCCTCGGCGGCGGAGGTGCTGGAGCCGCCACGGGTGCCGCTGCCCAGGGTGGAACACCGGATGCTGCCGGTCGGGCCGGGGGTGGCGTGCACGGCGCGGCTGTATGCGGCGCAGAGCCAGGGGGCGGCAACGCTGCCCGCGCTGCTCTACCTGCACGGCGGCGGCTTCACGGTCGGCGGGCTGGAGACGCACGACAGCCTGTGCCGCCAGCTTGCGCTGCGCAGCGGGGTGGCGGTCGTGGCGCTGGACTACCGGCTGGCCCCGGAACACCGATTTCCGGCGGCGGTGGACGACGCCTGGGGGGCGCTGCAATGGCTGGCGCAGCACGGCGCGTCGCTGGGGCTGGACCCGACGCGCCTGGCCGTCGGTGGTGACAGCGCGGGGGGCACGCTCGCCGCCGTGCTGGCCTTGATGGCACGGGATGCCGGCCTGCCGCTGGCCTTGCAGGTGCTCATCACGCCCGGCACCACCGCCCACGCCGACACCGCCTCGCACGCCCGCTACGCCGAAGGATTCCTGCTGGAAAAGGCGGGCATCGACTGGTTCTTCGACCAGTACATCGACCACGCCGACCGCACCGACTGGCGCTTTGCCCCGCTGCTGGCCGAGGACCACGCCGGCCTCGCCCCCGCCTGGATCGGGCTGGCCGAATGCGATCCGCTGGTGGACGAGGGCGTGGCCTACGCGGACGCGCTGCGCATGGCGGGCGGGGCGGTCGCGCTGGAGCTGTACAAGGGCGTGACGCACGATTTCATCAAGCTGGGCCGCGCCATCCCGGAAGCCGCCCTGGCGCAGCAAGCCATCGCGGACGCCTTGCGGGCGGCGCTGCAGCCCTGACCAACCCATTGATTGATGACCGAGGATTCCACCATGGCACTGCGTGGTCACTACCGTTTCTCCCACCGTCTGCGGGTGCGCTGGTCCGAGGTGGACCTGCAGCAGATCGTCTTCAACGGCCACTACCTCAACTACTTCGACACGGCGGTGGCGGACTACTGGCGGGCGCTCGGGCTGCCGTACCAGGCGTCGATGGCGCAGCTCGGCGGCGACCTCTACGTGCGCAAGGCGACGCTGGACTACCTGGGCAGCGCCCGCTTCGACGACCTGCTGGACGTGGCGATCCGCTGCGAGCACATCGGCAACACCTCGCTGCGGCTGCACGGCGCCATCTTCCGCGCCGACAAGCTGCTGGTCACGGTGGAGCTGGTCTACGTCTTCGCCGATCCGGCCACGCAGTCGAGCCGGCCGGTGCCGGCGGCGCTGCGCGAGCTGCTGCTGGACTTCGAGGCCGGGGCGGAGATGCTCGACGTGCAGGTCGGCGACTGGGAGACGCTGGGCAGCGGAGCGCAGGAAGTGCGCTCCGCGGTGTTCGTGCAGGAACAGGGCATCCCGATGGCCATGGAGCTGGACGAGGCCGATGCAGGCGCGGTGCATGCGCTGGTGCTGAACCGGCTGGGCATGGCGCTGGCCACGGGGCGGCTGCTGGTGCATGCACAGGGCGTGGCGCGGCTGGGGCGCATGGCGGTGATCGCGCCGCTGCGGGGGAGTTCCGTCGGGCGGCGGGTGCTGGAAGCGTTGAGTGCGGCGGCGGCGGCGCGGGGCGACCATCTGCTCCTGCTGCACGCACAAGCGTCGGCGGTGCCGTTCTACCGGCGCCTGGGCTTTGCCGAGCACGGCCCGCATTTCGAGGAAGCCGGCATCGTCCACGTCGAGATGACGCGCCCGATCCCTGCGGCGACCCCGTCTCCTGTCAGCCCCCCGGCGCCCGAGGACGCGCCGGCTTGAGCAGGCTGCGCACCCGTGGCTTGATCACGCGCTGCGCCGAGGCGAGGTCGGCACCGCTGTCGTGTTCGTCCAGCGCGGTGTCCGACACGGGCGAGACCACGCTGCCCAGCGACGCCCGCCCGCGCCCGCCCTGCGCCAGCACTGGCTCCGTCTGGTAACGGGGCGGCCAGTCCTTGAGCGTGGCACGGCGCATCAAGGCCAGGCCGGGCCCGGCGGGGTAGCTGCGCTCGTAGACCTGGGTGATGAGGTGGCGGCCGATGCGCTCGGTGATGAGCACGGTCGAGCAGCGCGTGCCGTAGCGGCCATCCGGCGTGCGGATGAAGGCGGGGGACAGGGCACGTTCCAGCTCCAGCGACACACCCGTCGAGGGGAGCGTGTCGTCGGCGGCCTGGGTGGTGTCGGTCAGACCGGCGAGCAGCACCTGCGCCAGCGCGTCCGATCCTGGCACGGTGCTGGAGGATTCGGTGGCCTGGGTTGCCTGCGCGATGGCTTCGCTGAGGTGGTGTTTCAGGCGCTGGACCTTGGGCCACGGTTCGTCCAGCGCACCATTGGAGAGGGCGAACACGCCGCTTTCCAGCCGCACCGGCGTGGCGCGGGCGTTGCTGAGCCACCAGCAGTCGCCATGCACAAAATCGGCAGCGATCAGGTTGAAGCCGTTGTGCCCCGTCAGGGCGGCACGTACCCAGAACCGGTCCGGGCTGGTCGTGGTGGTGAGCCAGTCGGGGATGATGTGGCCACGCGAGGGGGCCTGCGGATCCAGGCGGGCGGGGTCGCGGATGTTGGTGAGCAGCCCGAGCTTGCCGGCCGCGGTCAGGCCAAACCAGGTGCCACCGGCGCCGAGGTCGCGGCCGGAGAGGATTTCGGTGTCACTGCCGGGCCGGGTCCACCAGCCCAGGCGGGCCGTGGGCCGCTCGAAGAACTCGTCCCGGTTGGCGGCGAGCACCAGCGGAAAGCGTCGGCTGTGGTCGATGGCAAGGGCAGCGAGGCACATCAGAGGGCACTGCGGGCGGGCAGCGTGGCAAAGAGTTCGACATGCCGAGCGCCGACGCGGGCACTCGGCCACGGCGCCAGCATCGCGCAAATGGCGTGGGAGGTGGAAGCATCGAGTCCACCAGGTTGCTGATGGACCTCCATCCAGGTGAGCATTTCATCACGAATACCCGGTACCGACTGTTTTTCGAGCAGTTGGCTGGACACGCTGGGCCAGCGTTGCTGCAACGCCGCATGGGCCACGGTCAGCTCGGCCTGTGCCTGCTCGCGGGCGGCGGCAGGCAGGCGGTAGTAGACGTAGAGCGAAAGCGGCGCAGTGCCGGGATGCACGCTCATGCCGGCTCGGCGTCGTGGGGCAGGGCGTAGGGCAGGGGCAGCAGGTGCAGCAGCGGGCCATCGGGTTGGCCGAGGTGGAGCGTGCCGCTGCGGGTGACCGCGATCTTGAGTTCGGCCAGGGCGAGATGCTGTGCGCCGTCCACGGCGGCGCGGGCGACCATGCCAGAGGGCTGGCTGGTGTCGTCGCTCCAGAACACTTCCTGTGCCGGGGCCATGGCCGCTTCGCCTGCGAGCAGGAAGGCGCGGCGCTTGAGCTTGCCGAGGTAGTGGCTGCGTGCCACGATTTCCTGGCCTGGGTAGCAGCCCTTCTTGAAGTCCACGCCGCCGACGAGTTCGTAGTTGAGCATCTGCGGCACGAATTGCCCCGCGGTCTGCGCCACCACAGGCACGACACCCGAGCGCACTTCCAGCTGCTGCCACACGTCCGGCGCCAAGGCGGGCAGGGCGCCCAGCACGGTGGCGGCCTGCTCTGCCGGGCCGATCCAGAGCCAGCGGTCGACCGTGGCGCTGCTCTGGCCGCTGTCGGGCAGGCGGATCACCAGAGCGCCATGGAGGTCACGCTTGTCCCACGCCCGTGGCGGGGCCGCGCTCGCCAGCCAGACAGCGGCGGCTGGCCCCACCAGCCCCAGCACGGCCAGCTCGCGGCTGGCGTCCGTGAGTTTCGCCTTGGCCCGCATCACGAACATCGACAGGCGCTTGAGCGTGGCCGGCAGCACGTCGGCGCTGCAGGCCAGCCAGAACTCCTCGGCGGCCGGGCGTGCATAGACAAAGCTGGCGAGCATCCGCCCCTGCGGCGTGCAGTAGCCACCCAGGCGCGCTTGTTCCATGCCGAGTCGGCTGACGTCGTTGCTGAGCTGTCCGTGCAGGAAGCTCGCAGCCTCGGGGCCTGCCGCACGGATGACCCCCCAGTCGTGCAGAGCGCACACCCCCTGCACAGGGCTGTCCGCCACGGCAGCAGCAGGGGTTGTCGGATCGGGATAAGCGGGGATTGCGGTGGTCGTGTCCATGCGCTCATTATCATCAGCACCATGCAAGCCCGTGACGCCGCCCCGTGAAGCCCCCGAGCCACCGTCCTCCAAAAGGCCGTGCCACGCTCTGGCTGGGCGCTGCGCTGCTGGGCCTGTCGCTCGTGCTGGGGGGGTGTTACTGGTGGACCCAGCATCCGATGGCCGGTCCGCAAGCTGCCGCCGACCTCGAAGTCGAGCCCGGCCAATCCGCTCGCCAGGTGGCGCAATCGGTGGCCGATGCGGGTCTGTCGGTGTCGCCATGGCTGCTCTACCAATGGTTCCGCTGGTCGGGCGAGTCGCGCCAGATCCGCGCCGGCAGCTACGAGATCCAGCCCGGCACCTCGCCTGCCCAGCTGCTGCGCAAGCTGGTGGATGGCGACCAGTCGCTGGCGCGGCTGCGCATCATCGAAGGCTGGACCTTCCGCCAGATGCGGGCCGAACTGGCGCGCACGCCGTCGCTCAAGCCCGAGTCGGCGGCGATGTCGGACACGGAGCTGATGGCCGCACTCGGCGTGCCTGGCGAGGCGCCGGAAGGGCGCTTTTTTCCGGACACCTACACCTACGCCAAGGGCAGCAGCGATCTGGCCATCCTGCGGCGTGCGCACGCCGCCATGCACAAGCGGGTCGAGCAAGCCTGGAGCCAGCGCACACCCGACACGCCGCTGCAGTCCCCCGACGATCTGCTCAAGCTCGCGTCCATCGTCGAGAAGGAAACCGGCCGCGCCGACGACCGCCCGATGGTGGCCAGCGTGTTCATCAACCGGCTGCGCATCCGCATGCCGCTGCAGACCGATCCGACCGTGATCTACGGCTTGGGCGAGCGGTTCGACGGCAACCTGCGCCGCAAGGACTTGCAGACCGACACGCCGTTCAACACCTACACCCGCGCCGGCCTGCCCCCGACGCCGATCGCGCTGCCTGGCCGGGATTCGCTGATGGCGGCCGTGCAGCCTGCCACCAGCAAGGCGCTGTACTTCGTCGCACGCGGCGACGGCACCAGCCAGTTCAGCGAGACGCTGGCAGACCATAATCGCGCCGTTGACAAATTCCAGCGCAAGGCTGCCCGTTGAACGAACGCGAATCTCCCCCACGACCAGGCCCCGCCGGCTGCCTCATCACGACCGAAGGCATCGACGGCGCAGGCAAGACCACGCAGATCGACCGCATCGTCGCCCGCTGGCGCGAGGCCGGGCACGAGGTGGTGCGCACCCGCGAGCCGGGCGGCACGCCGCTGGCGGAATCGCTGCGGGAGCTGCTGCTGTCACGCGACATGGACCCGCTGACCGAGACCCTGCTGGCCTTCGCCGCCCGGCGCGACCACCTGCGTGTGGTGATCGAGCCGGCGCTGGCGCGTGGGGCGGTGGTGGTGTGCGACCGCTACACGGACGCGACGTATGCCTACCAGGGCGGCGGCCGGGGGGTGGCGGGGTCGACGCTGGCGCAGCTCGAAGCCTGGGTGCATCCCGAGCGGCAGCCGGACCTGACGCTGTGGTTCGACCTGAGCGCAGAGGAAGCGGCCCGACGCCGAGCGGGGGCGCGTGCGCCGGACCGGTTCGAGGCGGAGCAGCGGGCGTTTTTCGAGGCGGTGCGGGAGGGCTACGCGCAGCGGTTCGCAGGACGGTCCCGCGTGGCGAGGCTGGACGCGCAGCAGTCGCCCGAGGCGGTGGCGGAGCAGATCGAGGCGGTGCTGGCGGAGCGGGGCTGGTGAGCGGGGCAGTGGAGGCCAGGCTGGCGTGGCTGGAGGGGCCGCTGGCGGACACGCTGGCCAGCGCCGGCGGACACCACGCACTGCTGGTGCACGGCCCGGCCGGTGTCGGGCAGCTGGCGTTCGCGCTGGAGCTGGCGCGGGCGTGGCTGTGCGAAGACGCGCCCGCGGCGCGGGAGGGGGGGCGGGGCTGCGGGCAGTGCCGCAGCTGCCACCTGGTGGACGAGCGCAGCCACCCGGACCTGCGGGTGATCGTGCCGGAGGCGCTGCGGGGCGAGGCGGGACTGCCCGAGGAGGGCGCGGCGGGCGAGGACGGCGCGGGCAAGAAGACGCGCAAGCCGAGCCGGGCGATCCTGATCGAGCAGATCCGCACGGCGCTGGAGTTCAGCCAGCTGACGGCGGCACGCGGGGCGCACAAGGTGGTGATCGTGCATCCGGCGGAGGCGCTGAACGCGGTGGCGGCGAATGCGCTGCTGAAGACGCTGGAGGAGCCGCCGGGGGCGATGCGGTTCGTGCTGACGAGTGGCGATGCACAGGCGCTGCTGCCGACGGTGCGCAGCCGCTGCCAGGCGGTGGGGCTGCGGGCGCCGGGGCGAGACGAGGCGCTGGAGTGGCTGCGCGGGCAGGCGGTGGCGGAGCCGGAGCCGGTGCTGGACGCCTGCGGGGGCCAGCCGCTGCGGGCGCTGGAGCTGGCGCGCGCGGGGCTGGACGGGCCGGCGTGGCGGGCGTTGCCGCAGTGGATGGCGCGTGGGGACAGCGCGGCGGTGGCGGGGTGGCCGCTGGGGGTGCTGCTGGACGCGCTGCACAAGCTCTGCCACGACCACGCGCTGGCGGCGCTGGGGGTGCCGGGGCGGTACTTCGCCGACCTGGGCCAGCCGGCGTGCGGGGTGGGGCTGGCGGGTCTGACGCAGACGGCGGCGTGGCTGCGCGGACAGACCCGCCACGCGGAACACCCCTGGAGCGGCGCACTGGCCACCGAAGCCCTGGTGCAGGGGCTGCGGGCGCGGCTGTATCCCCCTGCGCATTCCCTTGAACCGATCGCCAACCCGAGCGTGCGAGCATGAGCGACACCATTCCCCCCTCCCGCAGCGCGGGCCCCTCCGGCGCGGTGCCGCTGACCCCTGGCGGGGCGGCAGTGCCCCCCAGGCCGAGCGTGATCCAGCTGGTGTTCAAGGAGAAGAGCGCGCTGTACGCGGCGTTCATCCCGCTGTTCTCGGAAGGGGGGCTGTTCGTGCCGACGCCGCGGGAGTACCGGCTGGGCGACGACGTGTACCTGCTGCTGACGCTGCCGGACGATCCGCAGCGGTATCCGGTGGCGGGGAGGGTGGCGTGGATCACGCCGCCGAACGCCTCGGGCGGGCGCACGCAGGGGGTGGGGGTGCGGTTTCCGGTGGACGAGAAGACGCGGGTGCTGCGGGTGCGCATCGAGGAGCTGCTGGGCACGTCGATCCAGTCGGCCAAGCCGACGCAGACCATCTGAAGCCGCAAGCCGACCATGTACATCGACACGCACTGCCACCTGACGTTTCCCGAGCTGCAGGCGCGCTGGCCGGAGATCCAGCAGGCGATGGCCGCCGCGCAGGTGACGCGGGCGATCGTGATCTGCACGACGGTGGAGGAGTTCGAGGCGGTCCACGCGCTGGCGATGGCGCACCCGCAGCTGTGGTGCACGGCGGGGGTTCACCCGGACAACGAGGCGGTCCACGAGCCGACGGTGGCGGAGCTGGTGGCGCTGGGGGGGCGGGCCAAGGTGGTGGCCATCGGCGAGTGCGGGCTGGACTACTACCGGCTGGGCACGCGCACGGTGGCGGAGATGGAATGGCAGCGCGAGCGGCTGCGGGTGCATGTGCGGGCGGCGCGCGCGCTGGCCAAGCCGCTGGTGGTGCACACGCGCAGCAGCTCGGCGGACACGCTGGCGGTGCTGCGGGAAGAGGGCGCCGAGGCGGTGGGCGGGGTGTTCCACTGTTTCACGGAGACGCTGGAGGTCGCGCGCGGGGCGCTGGCGATGGGCTTCCACATCTCGTTCTCGGGGATCCTGACGTTCAAGAACGCGGGGGAGCTGCGGGAGGTGGCGCGCGAGGTGCCGCTGGAGCGGTGCCTGGTGGAGACGGACAGCCCGTATCTGGCGCCGGCGCCGCACCGGGGCAAGCTGAACACGCCGGCGCTGGTGCCGCTGGTGGTGGCGGAGCTGGCGCGGATCAAGGGGCTGGAGGTGGACGAGGTGGCCCGCGTGACGGGAGACAACGCGACGCGGCTGTTCGGGCTGGGGTGACGCGGTCAGCCGCTGGGGCGGGTCACGGTCAGCGCGGCCGGCGCTGGACCGCCTGGCGCTCGCGCAGCCTGACGCGCAGCCGCTCGGCCTCGACCCGATCAAGCCGCTCCTGGAGCGCAAGCGCGCGCGCCTGCATCCGCCCCAGCGCCTGCACCTGGTCGACGAACTGGGCCTGTGCGCGGGCGCGTTCGTCGGCGAGCGCCTGCGCGGCGGCGGCGCGCTCGTCCTGGACGAGGGTTTGCGCACGCAGGCGGGCCTGGCGCTCGCGGTCCATGTCGG
Source organism: Sphaerotilus sp. (assembly GCA_013299055.1). Classification (GTDB taxonomy): domain Bacteria; phylum Pseudomonadota; class Gammaproteobacteria; order Burkholderiales; family Burkholderiaceae_C; genus Sphaerotilus. The sequence continues at coordinate 16,177 of JAAFKB010000046.1, read as the reverse complement.
CGCTGGCGCGGCGCTCGGCCTGCTGGACACGCTGGGCGGCGTCGGCGAGGTCGGCGGCGTGGCGCTGGCGGGCGTCGGCCAAGGCGTCGGTGCCGGCCTGCACCTGGCGGCCCAGGGCGTGCAGGCGTTCGGTGAGGCTGGCGTGTTCGGCGGCGTGGGCGATGCGCAGGGCGTCGAGTTCGCCGGCCAGGGCCTGGCTGCGGGCGCGCTCGGTGGCCAGCGCGGCCAGGCTGGCGTCGCGCTCGGCCTGCGCGGCGCCGGCCAGGGCTTCGGCGTCCAGGGCGCGCGATTCGGCCTGACCTCGGGCAAGGGCCTGCGCGGTGTCCCAGAGCTGCTGGGCGAGCGCCTGCACGGGATCGGGCGCGGTGTCGGCCGCCGGCCCGCGGAAGACCTGCGGATCGGCGATGCGCGCGCCCAGGCGGGAGAACCAGGTGTCGAGGTGGGGGCTGACGGTGTTGGGCGAGCCGCGGCCGATGTGCTGGCGCACGCGCTCGATGGTGGGACGCTGACCGTCGAGCAGGAGCGCGTCGGCGGCGCGCCAGACGTCGAGGTCGGTGATGCCTTTGGCCATGGTGAAGCGCCCTCTTTTGTTGGTGTTGATTACTAGCGATAATTGAAGCTTATCGCTAGTGATGTTGGTGATCTGTCAGATATCATACAGCGTACATTGCACAACATACAAACACACACCGGACCGGCACACGCCGCACCCCCGCATGGCTTCTGACTTCTCCTCCGATCTGGTCGTGCTCGCCCCGGACGCGGCCACGCCGCTGCTCGTCGTCGACGAACTCCCCGAGAGCAGCCAGGCCGCCGTGCGCGCGCTGCTCGACCAGGGCGAGTCGCCCAACACCGTGCGCAGCTACCGCTCGGGCCTGCGCTACTGGGCCGCCTGGTTCAGCGTGCGCTATGGCCGGCGCCTGGCCATGCCGCTGCCGGTCACCGTCGTGCTGCAGTTCATCGTCGACCACGCCGAGCGCCTGGACGACGCCGCCCGGCTCGTGCATGGCCTGCCGCCCGCCGTGGACGCCGCGCTCGTGGCCGCCGGGCACAAGAGCGCGCTCGGCCCGCCCGCGCTGGCCACGCTCGTCCACCGCGTCAGCGTCCTGTCCAAGCTCCACCAGCTCCAGGGCCTGCTCAACCCCTGCGACGACGGCCGCGTGCGCGAGCTGATGGCCCGCATGCGCCGCGGCTACGCCCGCCGCGGCGCCCAGCAGGTCAACGCCAAGCCCGCCCTCACGCGCGAGCCCCTGGAGGCCCTGCTGGCCACCTGTGACGACTCCCTCACCGGCCTGCGCGACCGCGCCTTGCTGCTGTTCGCCTTCGCCAGCGGCGGCCGCCGCCGCTCCGAGGTCACCGCCGCCACGCTCGACAACACCCGCCCTCAGGCCGGCGGATGGGTCTACCAGATGGGCGTGTCCAAGTCCAACCAGGCCGGCCGCGCCCGCGCCGACTCCCACAAGCCCATCGTCGGCCGCGCCGCCGAGGCGCTGCAGGCCTGGCTCGACGCCTGGGCCCGCGCCGCCACCGCCGCCGGCCAGCCCGCCCCCAGCGGCGCGATCTTTCGGCGCATCGGCAAGTCCGGTCTCCCCGGTGCCGCCCTCTCCGCCCAGTCCGTCCGCCTCATCGTCCAGGCCCGCGCCTCCCTCGCCGGCCTCGACCCCTCCTTCTCCGCCCACTCCCTGCGCTCCGGCTTCGTCACCGAGGCCGCCCTCCACAACATCCCCATGGCCGAAACCATGGCCCTCACCGGCCACCGCTCTCCCGCCTCCGTGCTGGGATACTTTCGCCAGGGCGAGGTGCTCAACATGCGTGGGGCCGCGTTGCTCGATGTGTCGGAGGATGTGCCCCTGGACGGCGATCGTCCGAAAGGCCGAACGGGCAAATGAACAAAGACGGGCACAATGACGGGTTCCCGCGCACGACCATCCCATGAACATCATCATCCTCGACGACTACCAGGACGCAGTGCGCAAGCTGCAGTGCGCCGAACGGCTTGAACTGCAGAACGTCAAGGTCTTCACCAACACGGTCAAGGGCATCGGCCAGCTGGCAGTGCGCCTGAAAGACGCAGAAATCCTGGTTCTCATCCGCGAACGCACGCACCTTCCGCGCGCGTTGCTTGAAAAGCTCCCACGTTTGAAGCTCATCGCCCAGACGGGCCGCGTTGGTGCCCACATCGACGTGGAGACCTGCACCCGGCTGGGGATTGCCGTGGCCGAGGGGGTCGGCTCGCCGCGGGCACCGGCCGAGCTGACGTGGTCGCTGATCATGACGGCCACGCGCCGCCTGCCGCAGTACATCAGCAACCTCAAGCACGGAGCCTGGCAGCAGTCCGGTCTGAAGGCGGGCTCGATGCCACCGAATTTCGGACTGGGCATGGTGCTGCACGGCAAGACGCTGGGCATCTGGGGCTACGGGCGCATCGGCAAGCTGGTGGCGAGCTACGGACGGGCGTTCGGCATGCAGGTGCAGGTCTGGGGCAGCGCGCATTCACGCCAGCAGGCGGTGGCCGACGGCTACACCGCGGCCATCAGCCGCGAAGCCTTCTTCAGCGAAGCCGACGTGCTCAGCCTGCACCTGCGCCTGACGGACGAGACGCGCGGACTGGTGACCATGGAAGACCTGGCACGCATGAAGCCGACTGCGCTGCTCGTGAACACCTCGCGGGCGGAGCTGATCGGCGACACGCTGCTGGTGACGGCGCTCAACCGCGGGCGGCCGGGCATGGCGGCGGTGGACGTGTTCGAGAGCGAGCCCGTCCTGCAAGGCCATCCGCTGCTGCGCCTCGAAAACGCGGTCTGCACGCCACACATCGGCTACGTCGAACTCGACAACTACGAGAGCTTCTTCCAGGGCGCGTTCGACAACGTGACGGCCTACCTGGCCGGCACGCCGACGAACATCATCAACCCGGACGCCTTCAAGCTCCACCCAGGGCTGTGAGATGACTCCCCCGGCGGCTCTGGCGGCCAGTCAGCGCGCTCTGTTGTTCGGGAACTTCACGATCGGCTGCGGCGTGATGGTCGTGCCCGGATCGCTCAACGATCTGGTGCGATCGCTGGAAATTTCGGTGGCGCTGGGCGGGCAGCTCATCAGCGTGGGGGCGCTGTGCCTGGCCTTGGGCGCACCGCTGCTGGCTGCGCTGCTGGCCGGCTGGGACCGGCGACGGCTGCTTGCGCTGACGCTGGTCTGGTATGGGGTCGGGCACCTGCTGTGCGCACTGGCACCGGGCTATTCGAGCTTGCTGCCGCTGCGGGCCATGGCGGTGCTGGGCGCGGCCGTCTTCACGCCACAAGCCGGCGCCGCGATGGGCTTCATGGCGCCACCCGAGCAGCGGGGCCGGGCGATCACGACGGTGTTTCTCGGCTGGTCGCTGGCCTCCGTGCTGGGCATGCCGCTGCACGCCTACATCGGCGAAGCGTTTGGCTGGCGCTGGGCCTTTGCGCTGGTGGCCATGCTGGCGCTGATCGGGGCCGTCTGGGTGTGGCGGGTGATGCCGTCCGGGGTCAGACCGCCCAGCCTGACGCGCCGCGCCTGGGCGGAGGTCTTCACCCATCCGGTGCTCATGGCCGTCATCGCCGTGACCGCCTTGACTGGCGCTGGCCAGTTCACCCTGTTCTCCTACATCGCACCGTATTACCGCCAGGTGCTGGGCGCCACGCCGCTGGAGGTCAGCCTGCTGTTCATGTGGTTCGGCGCCTGGGGGCTGGCGGGCAATGTCGTGCTCAGCCGCCATGTCGACCGGATCGGCGCGGCGCAGGCTGTCGGGCTGTACGTGGCCGGCATTGCGCTGAGCTTGCTGATCCTGCCGGTGGCGGAGCATCCGTGGTCGATGGCGCTGGTGCTGGTGCCGTGGGGATTCGGCACCTTCGCGTCCAACTCGGCACAGCAAGCCCGGCTCGGCCACGCGGCGCCGCTGCTGGCACCCGCCTTGCTAGCCTTGAACACCTCCGCAATCTACCTCGGGCAGGCGGTCGGCGCGATGTCGGGCGGCGCGATCATCAGCGCCACCGGGTTCGGCTCGCTGCACTGGGCGGGACTGGGCTGGACGCTGCTGGCGCTGGTCCTGAGTGGCTGGGCGGCGCGGCGCATGGCGAGAGACCCCGAGCATGTCTGATGCTGCGCTGCGCCGGCCGGCGTCACCGATGGAGATGTTCTGGGTCTTCAGCCGGCTGGCGCTGCAAGGCTTTGGCGGTGTGCTGGCGATCGCGCAGCGGGAACTGGTCGAGCGCCAGCGCTGGCTGAGCACAGCCGAGTTTCTGGAGCTGTTGGCCGTGAGTCAGGTGCTGCCGGGGCCGAACGTGGTCAATCTGTCGCTGATGCTGGGCGATCGACACTTTGGCTGGCGTGGTGCGGTGGCCTCAGTGGCGGGCATGCTGCTGCTGCCGATGGGGGTCGTGCTGGCGGCGGCGGCGCTGTTCGGGCAGTGGTCGGAACACCCGCAGGTGTCGGGCGCCCTGCGCGGCATGGGCGCCGTGGCGGCAGGCATGGTCATCGCCACCGCATTGAAATCGGTACGGGGTCTGCGCAAGCACCCACTCGGGCTGCCGGTGAGCCTGGGGTATGCGGCGCTGACGGTCGTGCTGGTCGGCGCGCTGCGGTATCCCATGGTGTCGGTGGTGCTCGGCCTGGGCGGCGTGGCGATGGCGCATGTGGCGTGGCGACTGCGGCGCGGTGGCCCGACATGACCGCCCTCACCTCGGCCGATCTGCTGCAGATGTTCCTGCACTTCCTGCTGATGTCGCTGCTGTCGGTCGGCGGTGCCATCACGACCGCGCCGGACATCCACCGCTACCTCGTCGACGAGCGCCACTGGCTGACCGACGCGCAGTTCACCGACTCGATCGCCCTCGCCCAGGCCGCGCCGGGGCCGAACCTGCTGTTCGTGGCGGTGCTGGGCTGGAACGTGGCGGGGCCGCTCGGCGTGGTGGCGGCGATGTCGGGGATTCTGCTGCCGAGTTCCGTGCTGGCCTGGCGGGTTGCGCGCTGGGGACGCCAGCGGCCGGAGCATCTGGCGGTGCAGGTCTTCACGCACGGACTGACTCCGCTGACGGTCGGCCTGCTGTTGTCGACCGGCTGGGTGCTGTCGCAGCCGGTGCTGGTGGACGCGCCAGGCCGCTGGGGCGGGATCGCGCTGATCGCCATCACCGTCGTGGCGATGCTGCGCACGAAGGTCAGCCCGATGTGGTGGATCGGGCTGGGCGCGGTGGCGGGCGCGCTGGGTGCGGTGTGATCAGCGCGGGCTTTCGTAGAACACGTAGGCCGTCGAATAGTCGCTGACCTCGAAGTAGACCCGCTTCTCGCCGTCGTCTTGCGCGCCGTTGAGGTTTTCGTCGAGCACGCCGTAGCCATAGCGGTAGGGGCGTGCCAGCTTGTCCTCGGTGCCGTAGGCGGTGCTCATCTTGTCGATCTTGACGAAACGCCGCACCAGCTTGTCGCCAGCGTAGATTTCCAGCACGCCGTTGGTGCCGGTCCAGTTCTGGACGCTGCGCATGATCTCGTTCTGCTTTTCCTGGGTACAGCCGGCGAGTGCGGCAGCGGCCAGCAGCAGCACGATCAGGGGTGACTTCATGCGGAAACTCCTTGGCGCGAACGTTGGCGCAACACTTCATAGAGACACACCGCCGAGGCCACCGACACATTCAGGCTCTCGACCGCTCCCAGCATCGGAATGCGCACCAGCACGTCGCAGGTCTTGCGCGTCAGCGCCCGCATGCCCGGCCCTTCGGCGCCCAGCACGATGGCGACCGGCCCGGTGAGGTCCAGGTCGTAGATCGACTGCTCGGCGTCGTCGCTGGTGCCGATGACGAGGATGTCGCGCTCCTTCAGTTCGCCCATCGTGCGCGCCAGGTTCGTCACCATGAAGTACGGCACCGACTCGGCTGCCCCGCTGGCCACCTTGGCGACCGTGGCGTTGACGCCGACTGCGTGGTCCTTCGGCGCAATGACCGCATGCGCACCGGACCCGTCGGCCACCCGCAGGCAGGCCCCCAGGTTGTGCGGATCGGTCACGCTGTCGAGCAGCAGCACCAGCGGCGGGCCCTCCACACCGTCGAGCAGATCGTCGAGCGAGTGGTTGACGGCGACCGGCGTGACGCGGGCGACCACACCTTGGTGGCGTGTCGAGCCGGCGAGCTTGTCGAGCCGGGCGCCGTCGCTGTCGACCACGGTGCGGCCGCTGGCCTGCACGCGCTCGATGAGTTGGCGCATGCGCGCATCGCGGCGGGCCGCGTCGATGTGGACTTCACGGACGGAGTCGGGCGCCATCTTCAGACGGACCTGCACCGCGTGGAAACCAAAAAGGAGTGTTCCTGACATAGCCGGCGATGGTAGCAGCGCCACAGAGGTCCGCTCAGACCATGCGCCCGGCCTCCAGGCGGATCTGTCGGTCGCAGCGTTCGGCGATGCGCGGGTCGTGGGTGACGAGGATGAGCGTCGTGCCGACTTCGCGGTTCAGCGCGAACATCATCTGCATCACCGATTCGCCCGTCGCGTGGTCGAGGCTGCCGGTCGGCTCATCCGCCAGCAGCAGCGCCGGCCGCATCACGAACGCCCGTGCCAGCGCCACCCGCTGCTGCTCGCCACCCGACAGCAGCTTCGGGTAGTGTCCCAGCCGCTGGCCCAGTCCGACGCGGCCGAGCATCTCGGTGGCCATCGCCCGCGCCTGCCGATCGCCGCGCAGCTCCAGTGGCAGCATCACGTTTTCGAGCGCGCTCAGGTGACCCATGAGCTGGAAACTCTGGAACACGAAGCCCACCCGTCTGCCGCGCACGGCGGCACGGGCATCCTCGTCGAGCGCGAACAGGTCGATGCCGTCGAGCCGCACGGTGCCGCTGCTGGGCGTGTCCAGGCCCGCCAGGATCGACAGCAAGGTACTCTTTCCTGACCCGGACGCTCCCACGATCGCCACCGATTCCCGCGCCGCGAGCCGGAAGCTGATCTCATGCAGAATCGTCAGCTCACCGGCGGAATCCCGTACCCGCTTGCTGACGCCCTCGACTTCCATGACCGCTTCATTGATCGCTGCACCGACTGCACCCATGCTGAACCTTGTGAAAACCGCTGGTTGGACTCGCCGCGACTGTATCGCGGGGCTGGTGTCCTGCGTGGCTGCAGGTGTTGCGTCGGCCACCAGCCCGCGCAAGCTCCTGGTGCTGGGCGACAGCCTGTCCGCTGAATACGGGCTGGCGCGCGGCACCGGCTGGGTCGCACTGCTGGAGGCGCGGCTGGCCAAGGAGAAGATCATGGCCACCGTCGTCAACGCCAGCATCAGCGGTGACACGACTTCAGGAGGCCGCTCGCGCCTGGCCGCTCTGCTCGCCCAGCACAAGCCGACGCACATCGTGGTGGAACTGGGAGGCAACGACGCCCTGCGCGGACTGCCGCTCAGGAGCACGCAGGACAACCTGGTGGCCATCGTGCGGGCGGCCAAGGCCGCAGGGGCCAAGGCGATGGTGGTCGGCATGCAGGTGCCGCCCAACTACGGGGCAGCCTACACCCGCGATTTTGCGGCGCTGTTTTCCCAAGTCGCGAAGGCAGAGCAAGCGGCGCTGGTGCCTTTCCTGCTGGCCGGGATCGCCGACGATGCCGATCCGGTGCGCTGGTTCCAGCCCGACCGCATCCACCCGGTCGCCGCGGCCCACCCGCGCATCCTCGACACCGTCTGGCCGACGCTCAAGGCTTGGTTGACGGCGGCGGCGTGAAGCCGGACATGCCGGGGAAGAAGCTCTCGGCCTGCTTCTGCATGCGCTGCATCTGGTCGAACAGCGTCTTGGACTGACCGAGCACGCTGCTCATCATGTTCTGCATCGCCGGCGGCTGCACGGCCATGAACTGTGCCCAGGCATCCGGGTTGAACGCCTTGCCCTCGTAGAGCCCGCCGGTCTGCTCGGCGAAGCGGGTCTGCAAGTCGACGAAGCCTTGCAGGTTGCGCTCCATGTACTCGCCCATCATCCCTTGCATGGTGTGGCCGTAGAAGCGGATGAGCTGCGCGAGCATCTGGGTCGAGAACATGGGCATGCCGGCGCTCTCCTCCTCCAGGATGATCTGCAGGAGGATGCTGCGGGTCAGCTCTTCGCCGCTCTTGGCATCGCGCACCTCGAACACCTCCGCATCCAGCACCATCTGCTTCACGTCGGTGAGCGTGATGTAGCTGCTGGTCTGGGTGTCGTAGAGGCGGCGGTTCGGGTATTTCTTGAGTACGCGTGGCCCGTCGGCCTGGCCTGGGGCTGTGTCCGCGGCGCGGCGATTCGATGGCATGCAACTCTCTCCTGTGTGCGTCTGCACAAAGATTCTAGGCAGCCCCCGCGAACAGACCGCGCTAGGGTTTGCCCCGGACAAGACAAAAAGGCGCTGACACGGGTGCCAACGCCTTTGCTGTTTCGTACAGTTTTGTGTTCTGGTAGGCGCAATTGGATTCGAACCAACGACCCCCACCATGTCAAGGTGGTGCTCTAACCAACTGAGCTATGCGCCTAAGGGTCTTGCAAACTGCTTCAAGGTCTTCTGGTAGGCGCAATTGGATTCGAACCAACGACCCCCACCATGTCAAGGTGGTGCTCTAACCAACTGAGCTATGCGCCTGAAGAGCCTCGAACTATAGCGTATTTCTGGGTTCCGTCAATCATTTTGGCCCGCTTATTTTCTTCTGGCGCTTTGAACCCCGTTCACCTCGCCCACCTGGCGCAGCACGTGAGACAGTGCGGTGGAATCACGCACCTCGATCGTGAACGTCATCCGGGCGGTTTCGCGCACCGTCTGGGTGTTCACGCCGATGACGTTGGATTTCTCGCGGGCGAAGACTTCCGAGATGTCGCGCAGCAGCCCTTGCCGGTCATGGGCCAGCACGGTGATGTTGACCGGGTAGACCGCCGGCCTGCCCTGCACTGCTGCCGCCTCCCCCCACTGCACGTCGATCAGCCGCTCGGGATGGTGGCTGGCAAGCTGGCGCAGGTTGGCGCAGTCGCCGCGGTGGACGGCCACGCCCTTGCCCCGCGTGACGAAGCCACCGATGGCATCCGGTGGCGCGGGCCGGCAGCAATGCGCCAGTTGCGTCAGCAGCGACTCGACCCCGACCACCAGCACCGTGCTGCGCCCGCCCGGCCCTGCCGCAGCCGGCTTGAACAGCGGCATCTCGGATTCCGGCGTGGGTGGCGCCACCGGCACGGGTGGACGCAGCACGCTTTCGATGGTGCGCAGCGAGAACTCGTCCTTGCCCACCATCTCGAACAGTGCTTCGGCGTTGCGAAAGCCCAGCTGCGCCGCCAGCTCGTCGAGCTTGATCGCGGTCTTGCCTTCACGCTGCAGCAACTTGTCCACGGCTTCGCGTCCGCGGGCAATCGTCTCCTGCAGCGCACGGGCGTTGAACCAGGCCCGCGCCTTGGCCCGTGACCGCTGGCTCTTGAGGTAGCCCAGCTGCGGGTTGAGCCAGTCCAGCGACGGCCCGCCCTCCTTCGCGGTCACGACTTCCACCGTCTGCCCGCTCACCAGCGGCGTGTTCAGCGGCACCATCTGGCCGTCCACCCGCGCGCCACGGCATCGGTGGCCGAGGTCGGTGTGCAGGTGGTAGGCCAGATCGACCGCCGTGGCACCCGCCGGCAGCTCGATCAGCCGGGCCTGCGGCGTGAAGACGTAGATGCGGTCCTCGAAGATGCCTTGCGCGGGGGTGTGGTGGCCGATGAAGTCGCGCTCCCAGGCCAGCAGCTGCTGCAGCACCGCCCGCCTGGCCTGCGCCACCCGTCCCTCGAAATCGCCCGCCGCGCTCACGCCGGCATAGCCTTTGGTCCCCGCCTCCTTGTAGGCCCAGTGCGCCGCGACGCCGCTCTCCGCGTGGTCGTGCATCGCGCGGGTGCGGATCTGGATCTCCAGCGGCCGCTCGTCCTGGTCCAGCACGACCGTGTGCAGCGACTGGTAGCCGTTGGGCTTGGGGCGGGCGATGTAGTCGTCGAACTCCTCCGGCAGCGGCTGCCAGAGTTCATGCACCCGGCTGAGTGCGGCGTAGCAGTCCGGCACCGAGGCCACGATCACCCGCAACGCCTGCAGGTCGAACACCCGCGAGAGCTTGAGCTGCTTGCCCTGCATCTTCTTCCAGATGGAGTAGAGGTGCTTGGGGCGGCCGAAGACCTCCGCGGGCAGGCCGACCTGGGTCAGCGACTGCGCCAGATGTTCGCGTGCCTGGGCGATGCCCTGCTCGCGTTCGGTGCGCTTTTCGGCGAGATCCTTGGCGATGCGCTTGTAGTCGTCCGGGCGCAGGAAGCGGAACGCCAGATCCTCCAGCTCCCACTTGATCTGCCAGATCCCCAGCCGGCTGGCCAGCGGCGCGAACACCTGCTGCGCCTCGCGGGCCAGCGCGGTCGGGCACGGTGCCTTGGTGGCGGCGTAGAAGCGCAGCGTCTGCAGCCGCGACGCCAGCCGCAGCAGCACCACGCGCAGATCCCGCGAAAACGCCAGCAGCATCTTGCGCACCCGCTCCAGCTGCTCGGCCAGCAGCTCGCGGTCGGTCTCGTCGGTCCAGGCATTGCGGGCGTTGCGCTGGATGCGGACCAGCTGGCGCGTGTGGACCACCAGGCTGGCGTAGGACGCGCCGAACGCCTGCTCCACCACGGTTTCCGGTTCGCTCAGATAGTCGCCCGCGTAGACCAGGTAGACGGCGGCCTGCATCGACGGGGCCGCGCCGATGCTGCGCAGGATGTCGGCGACCCCGTCGGCGTGGTCGAGCGCGTTTTCACCGGTGTCGAAGCGGCTGTTGGCCAGCAGTGGCTGGGCGAAGCGGCGGGCACGGTCCAGCCGCTGCAGCTCCTCCTCGACCGAGGCGTGGACGGGGCTGTCGTCGGTGGTGTCCGCCGCCAGCAGGACGATGGGTGCGGCCTCGGCGACCTCGCCGCTGCTCGGACGCGTGCTCTTCACGGCAATGTCCTCAGGCGAGCAGGAAATCGCGCACGCAGGCGATCTGGTCCTCGGCGATCAAGGTCGGCGCGTGGCCCACCCCGGCGAACGCGACACACGGCGCCTTCGGTCCCCGCTGGCCCATGGCGCGCGCGGTCTCGGCCGACAGCAGATCCGAGTCCTGGCCACGCAGCAGCAGCGTGGGCGCCGTGATGCGCTCCCAGGCTTGCCAGAGCAGGGCTTCGCTGAAGGCGGCCAGCTCCGGTGTGAAGGCGCGAAAGGGAACGGCGATGGCGGGGTCGTAGTGGAAGACCCAGTCGCCTTGCGCCACCTGCCGCAGCTGCGGGCGCGACAGGGCCAGCCACTGCGCGCGGGTGTGCGACCCGAAACTCTGCGAGATGCTCCAGAGGAAGTCGGACGCGGCCTCCGCGCTGGGGAAGCGCATGGGAGCGCCGAGGTAGGTGCCGATGCGCTGCAGCGAGGCGAACTCGATCACCGGCCCGACATCGTTGACCACCAGCCGTCCGATCGGCGAGCCCCCCCCCGGTGGGGCCAGCGACGCCAGCGACATGCCGATCAGCCCGCCCATCGACGTGCCGACCCAGGACACCTGCGGCACGTCCAGCCGCGCCAGCAGCGTCACCATGTCCGCCACGTACTGCGGCACGGCGTACTGCGCCGGATCGGGCAGCCAGTCCGACTGACCCCGCCCGGCGACATCCGGGCAGACGACGCGGAAATCCGCCGCCAGCGCCCGCGCCAGCGTGTCGAAGTCCCGCCCCTGGCGCGACAGGCCGTGGGCGCAGACGACCACGCGGGGGTTGTCCTGCGCGCCCCATTCCCAGTACGCCATGCGGTGCAGGCCCTTGGGGTTGGTGCAGGTGACGTGGTGCAGACGGGGTTCTTGCATGGGAGGGAGCCGGGCGCTATGTCAGGGATGGCGGGGAGTGGGCCCCGATAATGGCCGGGGAATGTTAACCAACCACTTGTGAGGATGATGGCATGTTGAACGGTAAAACCGCCTTGGTCACAGGCTCGACGAGCGGCATCGGGCTGGGCGTCGCGCTGAGCCTGGCACGTCAGGGCGCCAACGTGATTCTCAATGGCTTCGGCGACGTCGAGGCCCCGAAGACGGCGGTCGCGGCGCTGGGCGTGCGGGTCGGCTACCACGGCGCGGACATGGGCAAGCCGGCCGAGATCGAGGCGATGATGGCCTACGCACAGGCCGAGTTCGGCGGCGTGGACATCCTGGTCAACAACGCTGGCATCCAGCACGTCGCCCCGGTGCAGGACTTCCCCACCGACCGCTGGGACGCGATCCTCGCCATCAACCTCAGCTCGGCCTTCCACACGACGCGGCTGGCGCTGCCAGGCATGCTGGCGCGCAACTGGGGCCGCATCGTCAACATCGCCTCGGTCCACGGGCTGGTCGCCTCGGCGCAGAAGTCGGCCTACGTGGCGGCCAAGCACGGCGTGATCGGGCTGACCAAGGTGACCGCGCTGGAAAACGCCACCACCGGCGTGACCTGCAATGCGATCTGCCCCGGCTGGGTGCTCACGCCGCTGGTGCAGAAGCAGGTCGATGCCCGCGCCGCCCGCGACGGCGTGGACAACGACACCGCCGTGCGCGGCCTGCTGGGCGAGAAGCAGCCCTCGCTCCAGTTCACCACGCCCGAGGAGCTGGGCGAGCTGGCCGTGTTCCTGTGCTTGCCCGCCGCGAACAACGTGCGCGGCGTGGCGTGGAACGTGGACGGCGGCTGGACGGCGCAATGAGTCGAACGCCGCAGTGGCAAGGTTTCAGCGCGTCAGCGTGACCGAGCCTTGCACCGTGGCGCTCAGCAGCCCCTTGCCCGCTTCGGTGGGCAGCGGCGCGGCGTCGGCCTGCACCGCGCTGGCCCGCATCATCACCCCCGCAGGCGGCCCGCCCCCATCGCCGTCGCTGGTCTGCACGCTGACCTCGCGCAGCTGCACGCCGCTGTAGCCGAACTGGCGCGCCATCTCGTCGGCGCGGGCACGGAACCGCTGGATGGCCTGGGCGGTGAGCGCACTTTCGTGGCGCTCGCGCAACTCGCGGGACAGGCTGTAGCCGGTGCCGACGATGGTCATGCCCGTGAGCTTGCCGGCGGTGGCGGCCACGCGGGCGATGTCCTTGCCTTCGAGCACCAGCCCGGCGGTGCCTGTCCAGCCGCTGGGCTTGCCATCGCGCCCGTAGCGCAGCGACAGGTTGAAGCCCTGCGTGCGCACGGCCATCGCCGCCGGATCGGCCGCCTTGCGCGCCTCCTGCAGCGCGGTGTCGAGTACCTGCTTGAGCGCGTTCTGCACGACAGTCGCGTCGCTGCCGTCGCGCATGGCCTGCAGCGACACCGTCAGCACGTCGTGCGTGACCTCCAGGCTGGCGCTGGCGCTGAAGGAGAGCTGGTGCGCAGGGGGTGCCCCGGACCCGGTGGCCAGGGCCAGCGGCGCAGCGCAGACCAGCCCCAGCAGCGGCGCCACAAGACGCAGGCGCTTCGGATTCATCAAGTTCAGTGAACGCATCGGACATGCTCCTCGGGTGAAGTCGGTAGTTTCAGCGATGGGCCGTGGCTTTTTCATCGTGAATAATTCACGAATTGATGTGGTGAGCCAGAGCGCAATAAATGTAACAGGGGGTCAGACTGGATGAAAAAGTTGGCGGACCTGCGCAGAATCGCCACTGTTACAAATTCGGAGCACGCCCCATGACCACCGCCAACGCCCAGCGCACCGACCGGATCGTCGTTGTCGACGACGACGCCCGCATCCGCGACCTGCTGCGCCGCTACCTCACCCAGGAAGGGTTCGAGGTGCTGCTGGCCGAAGACGCGAAGGCGCTCAACCGCATCCTGACCCGCGAGACCATCGACCTGATCGTGCTCGATCTGATGCTGCCGGGCGAAGACGGCCTGTCGATCTGCCGCCGCCTGCGCGCCGCCAACGACATCACCCCGATCATCATGCTCACCGCCAAGGTCGAGGACGTGGACCGCATCGTCGGCCTCGAAGTCGGCGCTGATGACTACCTGCCCAAGCCGTTCAACCCACGCGAGCTGCTCGCCCGCATCCACGCCGTGCTGCGCCGCCGCCCGGTCATGGAAGCCCCCGGTGCCCCGTCGCGGGACGCACAGACCGTCGTGTTCGGGCCGTTCGAGTTCGATCTGGCCCTGCGCCGCCTGACCCGCGAAGGCGAGGTGATCTCGCTGACCACGGGCGAGTTCTCGATGCTCAAGGCCCTGGTGCGCCATCCCCGCCAGCCGCTCAGCCGCGACAAGCTGGCGCAGCTGGCGCGTGGCCGCGAGTTCGAGCCCTTCGACCGCAGCCTCGATGTCCAGGTCTCGCGGCTGCGCAAGATGATCGAGCCGGACCCCTCGCAGCCGCGCTACATCCAGACAGTGTGGGGCGTGGGCTACGTGTTCGTGCCGGACGGTGCGGCTTGAGGTCGCAGTCCTGATACATTTGGTTTCAAATAACCGTTTCCCTTGATGCTGCTGACCCGCTGACCTGTTCTCCATGGCCTCCCCCAGCTCCACCTTTCCACCGCCACAGGCTCCTCGCGAATCGCTGTTCAGCCTGCTGGCCCGAGGGCTGGGGACGGTGGTGCGCCGCTACATGCCGATGAGCCTGTTCTGGCGCACCTTTCTCCTGCTGTCGCTGATGCTGGGGGTGGGCATTCTGGGGTGGGTCTACACGCTGCGGTTTCTGGAACTGGAGCCGCGGGGCGTGCAGGCCGCGCAGCAGATCGCCAGTCTGGTCAACCTCTCGCGGGCGGCGCTGCGCTACACCGACCAGGTGAACCGCGTGGCGCTGGTCAAGAACATCGCCGAGCAGGAGGCGGTGAAACTCCAGCCGCGTGAACCGAACGACCGCTGGGAGCCATTCGAGGTCGACCGCTTCACGCGCGCCATCGGGTCGGAGCTGCGCAGCCAGCTCGGGCCGCAGACCATCATCGCCAGCTCGGTGAACGGCAAGGCGGGGCTGTGGGTCGGCTTCCTGATCGAGACCGACAACTACTGGCTGCAGGCGGACCGCGGCCGTGTCCAGCCGGCGGTGACGGGCAAGACGACGTTCGCGGTGATGGGGTTGACGTTCCTGCTGACGCTCGGTGGCTCGGCCCTGATCGCGGGGCTGATCAACCGGCCGCTGCGCCAGCTGTCGATCGCGGCCAGCCGCATCCGCGACGGCGAATACACCCCCAGCCTCGACGAGCACACCACGACCCGCGAGATCCGCGAGGTCAACCGCGGCTTCAACCGCATGGCCCGCGAACTCGCCAAGATCGAGGACGACCGCGCCGTGATGCTGGCCGGCATCAGCCACGACCTGCGCACCCCGCTGGCCCGCATCCGGCTGGAAATCGAGATGAGCGTCTACGACGAGGACGCCAAGCGCAACATGGCGGCCGACATCGACCAGCTCGACGCCATCATCGACAAGTTCATGGACTACGCCCGGCCGACCGAGGTGAAGCTGGTGCCGATCGTGCTGGCGGTGCTGCTGGACACGGTGATCCGGCGCGTCAACGGCGAGCACCTGAAGGTGGTGGCCCGCGTGACGACGGATGTGCGCGTGCTGGCCGACGAGACCGACCTCGACCGCGTCTTCGCCAACCTGTTCGAGAACGCCCGCCGCTACGCCCAGACCGAGGACGGCGTGGCGCGGGTGACCGTGACCTATGCGCGCTCAGGCGACTGGGTGCTGGTCAGCGTGCGCGATGAAGGACCGGGGGTCAGCCCGGAGCAGCTCGTGCGGCTGACCACGCCGTTCTACCGCGGCGACAAGGCCCGCACGCACACCCACAGCACCGGCGCCGGACTCGGTCTGGCCATCGTGGACAAGACCGTGACGCGCATGGGCGGACAGCTGGAGCTGAGCAATGCGTCCGGCGGCGGTTTTGTCGCCTACGTGAAGCTGCGCAAGGCGCCCTGAGCAGGGCGGGCGCCCTGCCCCCGTTCAGTGCTCCAGCACGACGGGCCTGGAGTGCCAGATGTCGTGCGCGTACTCGGCGATGGTGCGGTCCGAGGAGAACGCCCCCATGCCCGCGATGTTGTGGACGGCCCTGCGGGTCCAGGCGTCCGCATTGCGGTAGAGCGTATCGACCCGGTCCTGCGTGGCGATGTAGTCCGCGTAGTCGGCCAGCAGCAGGTAGTGATCGCCCCAGTTCACCAGCGCGTCGAAAATCGCCTGGAAGCGTGCCGGCTCGGACGGGCTGAACACGCCGTTGCGGATCGCGTCCAGCGTGGCGCGCAGCTCGCCATCGGTTTCGTAGTACGTGCGC
>JAAFKB010000045.1 GCA_013299055.1 Sphaerotilus sp. | reverse complement strand
GGCAACACCGTGGCCTCGGCCCAGATCGCCAATGTCCGCATCGAGCAGAAGAGCCGCGGCGGGCAGGCCGACGCCCAGCGCATCGGCTGGCTGTCGCGGTATTTCCTCAACCTGATGCCGATCTGAAGGCCGCCCATGTCCATGCGCTTGTCCCGATCGAGTCGGCTCCGCGCCAGCAGCCTGTCACCCTGGGCCTGGCTGGGAGGGCTGGTCTGCAGCCTGCTGCTGGCGCTGCCTGTGCAGGGTGCCGTGCGCATCAAGGAAGTCGCCGGCGTGCAGGGCGTGCGCTCCAACCAGCTCGTCGGCTACGGGCTGGTGGTCGGACTGGATGGCACGGGCGACCAGACCACCCAGACTCCGTTCACCACGCAGAGCCTGAACGCCATGCTGCAGCAGCTCGGCGTGACCGTGCCGCCCGGCACGGGCATGCAGCTCAAGAACGTTGCCTCCGTGCTCGTGACGGCCACGCTGCCTGCGTTCGCGCAACCGGGGCAGCCACTGGACGTGACCGTGTCGTCGCTGGGCAATGCCAAGAGCCTGCGTGGCGGTACCCTCATCGGCACTCCGCTGCGGGGCGCCGACAACCAGGTCTACGCCCTCGCCCAGGGCAACCTGATCGTCGCCGGCGCAGGGGCTTCTGCCGGTGGCTCCAAGGTCCAGATCAACCACCTGCTGGCCGGGCGCATCCCGGGTGGGGCGACCGTCGAGCGGGCGGTCGCCCATCCGCTGGCCCATGGCGAGTTCCTGCAGCTCGACCTCAACAGCAGCGATTTCCACACCGCCCGCGAGGTGGCCCGCGTGATCAACGGGCGCTTCGGCGCGGGAACGGCGCAGGCGATGGACGGTCGCGTGATCCGGGTGAAGATGCCGGCCACGCCCGACCAGCGCGTGGGCTTCATGGCCGACATCGAGAACCTGTCGCTGGAGCAGGCCGCTCCCGCCGCCAAGGTCATCGTCAACGCCCGCACCGGTTCGGTGGTGATGAACCAGGCGGTGACATTGGGTGCCTGCGCCGTGGCCCACGGCAACCTGTCGGTGTCGATCAGTTCCACCCCGGTGGTGAGCCAGCCCGGCCCGCTGTCGGCCGGACAGACCACGGTCACGGAGCGCACCAACATCCGCCTGCAGCAGGATGGCGGCGCGCTGGTCCACCTGGCCGCTGGCACGCGCTTGACCGACGTGGTCAAGGCGCTCAACTCGCTGGGGGCGTCTCCTGCCGATCTGCTGGCCATCCTGCAGGCCATCAAGGCCGCCGGTGCCCTGAGCGCCGACATCGAAGTGATCTGACCCCCGACCCCCAGCCGGAGCCCCTGCGCATGCAGCGTCTGTCTTCCTCCCCCGCATTGGCCGCCAGCGGTGCCTCGCTGGACTCCCTGCGCAGTGCCGCAGCCCGCCAGCCCGGCGATGCCATCCCGGAGGTGGCCCGGCAGTTCGAGACGCTGTTCATGCAGGAACTGATGAAGAGCCTGCGCGCCACGGCGATGGACAGCGGCCTGCTCTCCAACGCCGGTACCGAGATGGGCGGGGATCTGCTGGACCAGCAGTACGCGCTGCAGCTGTCGGGCCGACCGGGTGGGCTGGCGGCGGTGATCGCGCGGCAACTGGAGCGGCAGATGGGGGTGGTGTCGCCCGAGGCCGTGCTGCCGCCGCTGACGCTGCCGCCACGCACGCTGGCGCCTGCAGCGCCGACCACGGGACCGCTCTCGGGGACGTGTGCGTCCGACGGGGCCACGGCCTCGACCCCCTATGGCAGTCCTGCACAGCAGTTCGTGGCCAGCCAGTCCTGCGCGGCGGCACGGGTGGCCGCCGACAGTGGCATTCCGGCCGACTTCATGCTGGCGCAGGCCGCCCATGAGACCGGCTGGGGCCGCAAGGAAATCCGGGGCAGCGATGGCCGCAACTCGCACAACCTCTTCGGCATCAAGGCGGGTGCCGGCTGGAGCGGCCCCACCGTGACCATCACGACGACCGAGGTGATCGACGGCCGTGCGCAGAAAGTGCAGGCGCAGTTCCGTGCCTATGCCTCCCATGAGGAGAGCTTCCGCGACTACGCTCGCCTCATCGGCACCAGCCCGCGCTACGCCGCCGTGCGGGGTGCCACCGACGATCCCGGTGCGTTTGCCCAGGCGCTGCAGCGTGCCGGCTATGCGACCGACCCCGACTACGCCAGCAAGCTGACCCGTGTGATCGAGACCACGCAAAAGTTGCAACGCACGCTTGGGCGCGGCGGGTCTTCTGCCGATATACAGGCCTGACGCTTCACCTAGCCTTCCACAGAGCCTTTCACCGAGTCGACTGTCATGAGCACCAACTCCTTGATGAACATGGGTGTGCAGGCCATGTTCGCCGCCCAGACCCAGCTGAACACGACCGGCCACAACATCGTCAACGCTGGCGTGGCCGGTTATTCCCGCCAGACCGTGAAACTCGCCACGGTGGCCGGACGGGAATCGGGCGTCGGCTACCTGGGAGCGGGTGTGGCGGTGGACACGGTCGAGCGTGCCGTCAGCCGCTTCCTCACCGCGCAGGACAACCAGAGCCATGCGCAGGCGGCGGCCGACAGCACCCGCCGCGACTTGCTGGGCCAGCTGGAGAGCGGCTTTCCGCTGGGTGAGCTGGGCTTGGGGCAGGCGGCCTCCCGCATGTTCAATGCCTTTGGCGAGGTGGCGGCCTCGCCGACGGACGCTGCCGTCCGCGCAGTCGCGCTCTCGGCGGTGGAGACGACGGCTTCGCGGCTGCGCACGGCCGGCGAGCACCTGGCCAGCCTGCAGTCCGCCACGTCCTCGCAGCTGGCGGACGAGGCCACGCAGGTCAACGGGCTGACCGAGCAGGTCGCCGATCTCAACCGCCAGCTGCTCGGGACGGGCCAGGCCAAGCACCAGCCCAACGACCTGCTGGACCGGCGGGATGCCCTCATTGCCCAGATCAGCACGCACATCGAAGTCAGCCGCGTGGACAACCGTGACCGCGACGGCAAGCCCGATGGCACCGTGAGCCTGTTCGTGGCGGGGGGACAGCCGCTGGGTGCTGGGCGCGAACAGCCATGCGCTGCGGACCGTGCCCGATGCCGGCGGGCAGGACCGGGTCCGGTTGGCCATCGAGCAGCATGGGCGGGTGCGTGAGCTGTCCGGGACCGCGCTGGGGGGGGGGGCGATGGCTGGGCTGCTGCGCTTCCAGGACGAGGATCTGGGGCAGGTCAGCACCGACCTCGGACAGATGGCCGCCGCACTGGCCGACGCACTGAACACCCGGCATGCCAGCGGAACCGACCTGGACGGCGTGGCCGGTCGGACGCTGCTGCAGGTGGGCGAACCCGTGGCGATGGCGGCGGCGGGCAATGCGCGTGACGCCCAGGGTGGCTACGCGGCGCAGGTCACCCTGCGCCGGGTGGCGGGGCAGGGCGCGCAGCTCAAGGCCAGCGACTACACGCTGCAGCCGGATCCGTCCGACAGCAGCCGCTACCAGCTCACCCGTGCCTCCGACGGGACGGTCTTCGGTGGTCTGGCCAATGGTGCGCAGGTCGACGGGTTCACCTTCGAGGTCGGGACCACGCCACTGGCCGCGCAGGACCGCTTCCTGCTGCAGCCCGTGAGCACGGCGGCGACGGGGGCCGCCGTGGCGATCACCGATCCGCGCAAGTTCGCGGCCGCAGGGTCTGGCGCTGCGGGTTCGGGCAACGCCAATGCCTTGGCGATGCAGGATCTGGTGCGGGCCACCGCCGTGGAAGGCAAGCGTTTCACCGATGCCCACGCCCGTCTGGTGTCGTCGCTGGGGTCGCGGGTGCAGCGCGTCACCTCGGAGGCCGACACGTCCACCGAGGCCGCTGCGCTGAGCAAGACCCAGCTGGGCTCGCAGACGGGGGTGAACCTCGAAGAGGAGGCGGCCCGGCTGCTCGAATACCAGCAGAGTTACCAGGCGGCCACCAAGGTGCTGGTGACGGCCCAGAAGCTGTTCGACACGATGCTGTCGATCGTGGGCTGATGTGGAAGACCTTGAAGACATGAACCGGAGTTCGACATGAGCCGTGTAGCGTCCGCCGTGAGCCAGCAGACCAGCTTGACCGCCCTGATGCGCCGCCAGCAGGAGCTGGTCAAGACCCAGGAACACGTGACCAGCGGCAAGCGCATCCTGCGCGCCAGCGACGACCCGGCCGGTGCGGCCCGGGCCGAACGTGCGCTGGCCAGCCAGACCCGCAGCGAAGGACTGCTGCGCTCGCTGGAGGCCAGCCGCCACGCGATGTCGCAGGTCGAGTCCACGGTCGGCGATGCGGTGGATCTGCTCCAGACCGCCCGCGAGACGGTGGTCCAGGCGGGCAATGGCGCGCTGGGTGACAGCGACCGCGCCCTGCTGGCCGATCGTCTGCAGCAGGTGCGCGGGCAACTGCTCACGCTGGCCAATGCGGACGATGGCACCGGCCAGTTCGTGTTCGGTGGACCGGGGCGCGACCGGGTGCCGTTCGGGGACACCGGCAGTGGTGTCGACTACCTGGGCACGGCCGGCCAGTCCGAGGGCTTGCTGTCCGAAAGCCTGCCGCTGGCGGTCGATGGGCAGGCGCTGTGGCTGCAGTCCCGCACCGGCAACGGCGTGTTCGAGACCCGCCGCGACGTGGGCACCGGCAGCACCGCCTGGATCGACGCCGGCCAGGTCCGCGATCCGGCGGCGCTCGCCCTGCAGGACGGCCAGCGGTACGAGCTGACCTTCGATGACGCCAGCCGCTACAGCGTGCATCTGGTGGCCGACGACGGCAGCCGCACACCGTTTCCAGACGCCAGCAGCCACACCCACCCCTTCGCCTCCGGTGCGCCGATCGATGCCTTGCCAGGCATGCGGGTGCGCATTTCGGGCACCGTGCAGCCTGGAGACCGGTTCACCGTCGCACCGTCCAGCCCGGAGCTGAGCGTGTTCGACACGCTGGACCGGGTGATCGGCGCACTGACCACCACACCAGCCCAGCCTGCCGACGTGGGGCATCTGGCCGAGCTGGTGAACCACGGCTTGCGCGACCTGGACCAGGTGCTGGGCAATTTCCATGCCGTGCGTGCCCGCGCTGGCGAAACGTTGAACCGGCTCGACGGCGTGGACGCCCGCACCCAGGACCGCATCCTGGCCGACCAGGACGTGCGCTCCCGGGCCGAAGACCTCGACATGGCCCAGGGTATCTCGGAGTTCACCACCCGGCAGAGTGCCTACCAGGCCGCGCTGCAGTCGTATTCGATGGCGCGCAAGGTCTCGTTGTTCGACTACATCAGCAGCTGAGGCACCGCGTGTTCGCCACCATGCCCACTCCGGACGCTCCCATTCTCGGGCAGGTTGCCCTGAGCTACTGTCCCATCATCGACGCCCAGCGCAACGTGATGGCCACCCGGCTGACCGTGTTTCCGCTGGGGCATGCGCGCTGGCTGCCGGTGGGCGAGCTGCTCACGGCCGTCAGCCAGGTCTGGCCCGCCGATGGTCCCCAGGTGGTGCTGTCGGTGCGGCTGGAGCGGCTGCTGGCCGACCTGCTGATGGTGCAGCCGTCGGCGAACGTCATGATCGAGGTGCCGAAGTTCATGGCCTGCGATCCGGCACACCGGGACGCGATCCTGCAACTGGTGGCCAACGGCAACACGCTGCTGCTGTCGGGGCGCCCTGACCAGCCGCTGCCGCGCGAGCTGCTGGGTGCGTTCAAGTACGCCATCATCGATCTGGCGGACGAACGGCGTCTGGACGGCGGACCCGTGCCGGCCGGGGTCAAACGCTCCATCGGGTTCCTGCAGGAGGGGGTCCACACCATCGAACAGATGGAAGGCGCTTTCCGCCGTGGGGCGGCGGCGGTGCTGGGCTGGCCGGTCGAGGAGGTCATCGAGTCCAGCACCGACAGCGGGCGGCTGCGTCCGGACCTGCGCACCACGGTGGAGCTGATCCATCTGGTCGAACAGGAGGCACCACTGCCCCAGCTGGAAGCCGCCCTGCGCTTCGACCCCGCGCTGGCCTACAAGCTGATGCGCTACATCAACTCGCCGGTCTTCGGGCTGACGGGGCCGATCACCTCGTTCTCGCAGGCGCTCATGCTGCTGGGGTATCAGCGGCTCAAGCGTTGGCTGGCGCTGCTGCTGGCCACTGCCGGGCAAGAGCAGAACCAGCGCCCGGTCATGTACGCCGCGGTGCGGCGCGGCCTGCTGATGGAGGCCCTGGCCGGTGAGGACTGTGGCCAGGACGTGCGCAACGACATGTTCATCTGCGGGGTGTTTTCCCTGCTCGACCAGATGCTGCAGCGGCCGTTCGACGAGCTGCTGCGCACCCTGCCGGTACCGAAAGGTATCTACCAGGCACTGGCGCAGGACTGTGGCGTCTACCACCCTGCGCTGGATCTGGTGCGTACCCTGGAAGGGGGCACGGGACACGATGTGCGCGAGAAGGTCGCCCAGCATGGCTTCCCGATGCGCCACGTCAACCGCGCATTGCTGCACGCGCTCGCCAGCGCCTTCCAGCTGGGTTGACCGGGCGTCCCGGACACGCGCCGGCTGCTGCATACACTGGGGCATGCTGCTGCCCCATGCCTTGCTGGACGCCCTGGTCGAACCGGTGCTGGTCTTCGATGACTCGGCCCGGCTGGTCCACGCCAACCCGACCGCCCTGCGCCGGCTGCCCTGCGAACCCGGCATGAACCTGGCCGATCTGGCGCCCGCACTGGGCCATGCGCTCCTGGATCGCCTGCGGACCGTGCTGGCGGGCGGGCCGATGGATGCCAGCTTTCCGGCGCCGGCCTCGGCAGGCAGTGCGCCCACGCTGGTGCGGCTGGGTGCGAATGCCTGGGTGCTGTGTCTGCCTGTGGAGGGCGTGGCGACAGCCACCGCCAGTCCACCCGTGACGCTCATGGACCGGCCCTTGCGTGAATTGCGGGCCTTGCTGTGGTCTGCGCCCTTTCCCGCGATGCTCCAGGACGAGACGTTTCGCCTGATCGACGTCAATGAAGCCTTCGTGGCCCTGACGGGCCGCAGCCGGGACGCGCTGATCGGCACCGATCCGATCGCGCTGTGTCCCGAAGACGAGCGCCGCATGCAGTGCGATGACCGTGACCGCCTGGCTGGAGCACCCAAGGAGTTCGTCGGACCGGCGCTGCGCGAGATGCGCCTGATCGACCGAGACGGCCGGCTGCGCTGGGTACGCTCGACACGCTACGCCACCCAGGGGGGAGCGCGGCACCGACTGCTGCTGACCGTGCTGCAGGACACCACGTCCGAACATGCGGCCCGCGAGCAGGCCGAGCGGTTCTCCCGAGAACTGGACCACTGGTTCGACCTCAGCCCCATGGGCATGGCGCTGTTCGACGACCGCGGGCTGGTGCTGCGGGCCAACCAGGGGTTCGAGGCGCTGTCGGGTGGCGCGCTGGTGGACCTGACGGAAGCGTCGGCACCGCTGCGGGCGCTGCTGCACTGGCAGCATGGCGAAACGGGCCATCTGCCAGTGCCGGGCGGCGCGTGGGTCAGCAGCGAGGGGGCGCTGCCGTGTGCCGACGGCCGCATGCGCTGGGTGCGCGCATTGCTGCGCTGCGATGAAGTCCGGGCCGGGCGGCGGCGCTACCTGTGCATGCTGGAGGACCGCTCTGCCGAGGACGAGCGCGATCTGGCACAGGCCCGTGCGGAGCAGTTGCTGGGCGAACTCTCCACCATCCTGGACAGCTCGCCCGCGGGCATCGCCTCGGTGCGCGGGCACCGGCTCATCCAGTGCAACAGCCGTTTCGAGCGCATGCTCGGACTGGCGGCTGGGGCGGCGGCGGGCGGCGACATCCGGACCCTCCTGGCGGGTGGGCAGCCGCAGGCGCTCGACCGGCTGGATGCGGTGCTGGACCGTGGCGAGCAGTTCGAGGCCGAGGTGGTCGTGCCGGGCGACGACGGTGTGCCGCACTGGTACGCGGTCACCATCCGCCGCACCGGCCCCGCCGGCCGCGCCCCGCTGGCCATCGTCGTGCTGTCGGAAATCACCCGGCTGAAGGCGCAGCAGGCCGAACTTGCCCACCTGGCCAGCGAGCATGAACGCATGGCGGGCGTGCTGGGGCAGCAGGCGGACCGTACCCGTGCGGTGCTGGACTCGGTGCTGGTCGGCATCGTCACTGCAGACCAGCGAGGCCGCATCGCCTGGCTCAACCGCTCGGCGCGGCGCATGTTCAGTGGCGATCTGGGTGATTTCCAGGACGCGCCGCTGGACACCGTCGCCACCGACGAGGCGGACCATCCCTTCCGCCGCACGGTGGCCCTGTTCGCGGAACTGCGCGACGGCGAGGCGCTGCAGTTCGAATGCCGGGTGCAGGCCCGGGATGCCCGCACCTTCTGGGTGGTCGGCAATGCCGTGGCGACGGTGGGGCTGCAGGGCGAGCGCGAAATGATCTTCGCGCTGATGGACATCGACCAGCGCCGCCAGGCCGAGGCACGCATCGCCGAGGCGCAGGCGTCGCTGCAGCGCATCATCGAGGCGGCCCCCATGGCGATTCTGGTCTGCGATGCGGCCAGCCAGCGTGTGCAGCAGCTCAACCGGGCCGCGGCGCACCTGTGTGGCGTGGCGGCTCCGGAAGCGGTGGGCCGTGCGCTGGCCCAGCTCCATCCGTCGGTGGTGGGGGGGAGCCTGCAGTCCGACCTCGATGCGGCGCTGGCCCACCCACAGGTGGTCACGCCGCGTGAATACCGGCTGGTGCGCGATGGCCGCACGCAGGTGTGGGATGCCCGGCTCCTGCCGCTGGTGCGCGCGGATGAGCGCGTCGACCAGCTGCTGATGGTGTCCACCGACGTGACGACCCAGCGCGAGGCGCAGCGCGCCGAGCTGGAGGCGGCGATCGCGCGGCGCGAGATGCTGGTGCAGGAAGTCCACCACCGCATCAAGAACAACCTGCAGGGCGTGGCCGGGCTGATGCAGCAGGCCGTGGTGCGCCATCCGCAGATGCAGCCCATCGTCGCGGAAGTGGTCGGCCAGGTGCAGGCCATCGCGCAGGTCTATGGCCTGCAGGTCGGCAACACGGGGCTGCTGGCGGTGCGCGACGTGATCGAGGCGATCGCCCAGTCGGTGCAGCGCACCTTCGGTCGGGCGATCACGCTGACGGTGGACAGTGATCCCGGCGGGCGCTGGCTGCTGCCGGAGACGGAGTCCATTCCCATCGCGCTGGCACTCAACGAGCTGTTCACCAACGCGGTCAAGCACAGCCCCGCCAACGCGGGCGTGGTGTGTCGGCTGTGGCTGCGGGCGGACGCCGTGCGGGTGGAGATCGCCAATCCCGGGGAGCTGCCGCCACAGTTCCGGCTGGACCGCCGCCCGGCGACCCTGTCCGGACTGGGGCTCGTGCGTGCGCTGTTGCCAAGACGCTGCGCTGCGCTGTCGTTGACGCAGCAGGGTGATGCCGTGGTGGCGGTGCTGGATCTGACGCCACCCGTGGTGCGCAGCGTGGCGCTGGAGCCGATCCCGGGCAGCCCCCCCTGACGCGGTGCCGAGGTGGTACGCGCTGGTGTGCCCGTGCGCTCCTGCGAGACAATCGGGGCTGGCCGTCTCGTTTCCTCACCTCACCCCCTGACCTTGCCTGCCTGGAGGCCCCACCGTGACCGACACGTCTGCATCCGCCCAAGCAGCCCACCTTGCCGATGCCACGGCGGCAGTTCCTGCTGCGCTGGGCAAGCCTTCGCGTGGGCGCATCCTGGTGGTGGACGACGACCGGCTGGTGCTGGCCACGGTCGTGCATGGCCTCACCCATGCGGGATTCGACATCCTGGACGCGGACAACGGGGACGATGCCATCTTGCTGGCGCGTCAGCACCGGCCAGATCTGGCACTGCTCGACATCCGCATGGATGGCATGAGCGGCTATGACGTGGCGCACTACCTGCGCGAGGCGCTGCAGATCCCGTTCCTGTTCCTGTCGGCGTTCTCGGACGAGGCCACGCTGGCCCGCATCCATGCGCTGGGTGCGCTGGCTCTGCTGGTCAAGCCGCTGGACATCGCGCAGCTCGTGCCGGCCGTGGCCTCGGCGCTGGACACGGTGCGCGCCACGGGAGGCCGGGGTGCCATGGTGGCGGTCGCCATGGCCGTGCCCGTGCCCGCTCCGGCCCCTGCGCCGGTGGGCATGCCGATGTCCACCATGGTGGCCATGGCCGTGGGGATCGTGATGCACCGCTTCTCGCTGGCCCGCGCACCGGCACTGGGACGGCTGCAGCGTCTGGCCGTGCAGGAAGGTCGTTCGCTGGAACAGACCAGCGAGGCCATGGTCGAGGCACTGGAGCAGCTGGCCCTGCCGGGCGTGCTCTGAGACCTGTGCGGGCCGGGGCACTGCTCATCCGAGCGTGAAGTAGAAGCACGCCCCTTCGTTGACCACGGCTTCTGCGCGGATGTCGCCGCCGTGGCGGCGGATGATGCGGCGCACCGATGCCAGTCCCACGCCGGTGCCCGGAAATTCGGTCGCACCGTGCAGCCGCTGGAAGGCGCCGAACAGCTTGCCGGCAAAGCGCATGTCGAAGCCGGCACCGTTGTCCCGCACCAGGTACTCCGTCATCCCGAGGGCGTCGGTCGTGCAGAACGTGATGCGGCTGACCTCGCGGCGGGCACTGTATTTCCAGGCATTGCCGAGCAGGTTCTCCAGCACCGCGCGCAGCAGCACCGGGTCGCCCCGTGTGGTCATGTCCGGGGCGATGTCGATGACCGCCTGCCGCTGCGGGGATTGCTGGCGCAGCTCCTCGAGCACCTGGGTCGCCAGTGCGGTCAGGTCCACGGGCACGGGCTCGATGGGCTGGGTGGACAGCCGTGACAGCGCCAGCAGCGAGTCGATCATGCTGTTCATGCGCGTGGCCGCGCCCAGGACACGCTCCAGGTGGTCGCTGCCGACGCGGTCCAGCAGATGGCCGTAGTCTTCACGGACGATGCGGGTGAAGCCTTCGATCACCCGGATCGGGGCGCGCAGGTCATGCGAGACCGTGTAGACGAGGGCATCACGGTCCTCGTCGACAACAGGGCCAGGGGCTGGGGCTGGCAGCGAGGGTGGCATCCAGAGCACGCAGCAGTCGCCTGGCAGATCCAGCCGGCGCACCGGGCCGTCCTCTGGCTGACTGCTCGCCAGAAGCTCCTGCACCAGGCGCGTGAGGGCGGGTGTGTCGGCTGCAGGCAGTGTGGCCTGTGCTGCGCTGTTGCATGACAGCACCTGGGGGACTGCGCCACGGGTGCGCACGAGCAGTGCAGGGCCGGGCAGTCCCCGCATCAGGCGGGTCTGCAGGGCCAGCGACTGGGCGGTCGACAGGCGCAGTGCCTCGGCGGCGGCACTGGGGGTCGGCGCCGATGTCGTGGGCTGGCGCAGGGCTGGTCGCCACAGCCAGCCGAATACCAGGACGGCGCCGAGCAGCAGCAGCGCGGCGGCGCTCAGCCGGCCAGCATGGGTCGAGGGGCTCAGCGACTGCGCCAGCCAGTGGGCCGACACGAGCACCGCCAGCAAGGCCAATGCCGCCAGGCACAGCCGCATGGCCCGGTTCGCTGGGCACCGTCCGGACGCGGGGGGTGACAACATGTCAACGATTGTAGGGACTGGTTTCCAGCGGCCTCATGAGTGTGGTGTCCATGCGGACACCCTGGGCGAGACTTCGGCGAAATTGCGCGATTGGGGCGTCGGCCGTGTCCGGGTGAGGGCTGGCTGCACCTATGCTTGGACGCTTGTCACGTCCTTGCATCCGCGCCCATTGCCCTTTCGTCGCCGTGCTGCCAGCCCATTCACCTGCCGAGGATTCCAGCACCGTGGACCACCCCTGGTCCCTGGACATCTGTGTCGACGGCGGTGTGGAGGTGATCCGCGACTTGCGTTCGGACGCGCACGCCCAGACCGAGGCGCTGCTGCTGTCGCGTCGCCTGCACCTGGCGGCGACCCTGCAGGAGGGGCTGTGCCTGGTCGAGCCAGTGCTGCGCCGATGGCTGGGAGCGACCGGTTCGTGCCTGCTGCGGGTCAGCGACTGGCAGGCCGATGGCGCACTGGTGCAGCCCTGGGCGCTGCAGGACAGTTCCACCGAAGAGCTGATCGACCTGGACCAGATGGTGGGCACCGACCCCAGCGATGCGCCGCTGGGCATGGCGCTGGCCCTGCTGCGACCTGTCTGCAGGCCGTTGCTGCCCAGCGTGTCGAGATCGTTGCCATGGCGCCCGGCGGCGGTGCGCGAGGTGCTGGCCTTGCCTGTGGTCCATCAGCACTGCGCGGTCGCCGCCATCGAGTTCCACGACCCTGGCGTGGCGTCGGCGACGCTGCACCAGCTGCTGGAGCTGGTGGGCCTGCAGCTGGGCCATCTCGCGGCACGCGACGAACAGATGCGCGCCTCGGCACTGGCGGCCCAGCGCCTGGCACGCGTGGCCCTGCTGGCGGCACGGGTCGGGCGGGGGGCGGTCATCACCGATGCCGATGGTGTCATCGAATGGGCCCATCCCGCATTCGTGCAGGCCACCGGCCATGCGCCGGCCCGGATCTGCGGCCGCACGCTGTGGGATGTGCTGCTGGGCGATGCCGACGATCCGCGGCTGGCCCTGCTGCTGCGCGACTGTCTGCTGCGTGGCGACGATTTCGTGCGCGAATTCGTGGCCCGACGCGGCCAGGACGACATGCTGCCTGGCGACCCGTACTGGCTGGAAATCGACGCGCAGGTGGTCGTCGACGAGACCTGCGGGCGTCCGCAGGTCGTGTGCATCTGCCGTGACATCAGCGACCGCAAGGAGCGCGAGTTCGGGATCGACGAGGGGCGGGCGCTGCTGGCGGTGCTGACCGAGCACATCCCGATCAGTCTGGTGGTGCTGGACGCCCAGAAATTCCGCGTGGTCTCGCTGAACCGGCACGCCGAGCTGGAGTTCTCGGCCCACAGCGCGCAGGTGGGGGGCTGGGATCTGGACGAGCTGCTGGGACAGGGCGTGCAGCCGCGCGTGCAGGGCTGCCTGCAGCGTGCCGTGGAGGGCCACGATGCCGTCGAGCAGGAATTCGAGCGACCCACCGCCGACGGCGACCGGGTGATCAGCGCCCGCTATGTCGCCGTGCGCAACCGGCTGGGGCGGCCGACCGTGGTGATCTGCCAGCTGCGCGACGTGACGCAGCAGCGCCGCGACGCCCAGCAGCTGCGCGAGTCGGAGGAACGCTACCGCGAGCTGGTGGAGTCGATCGACGAGGGCGTGTTCGTGACGGACCCGCGCCGCGACAGCTACTTCTACATCGGAGCGCGGGTGTACGACATGCTCGGGCTGGTGGCCTCGCAGGTGCTGCCGCACGCGGAGCTGCTGCCGCTGCGCGTGCTGTCCGAGGATGCGCCGCTGCTGGAGCAGCAGCGGCTGGACGAACCCCACTCGGTCAGCACCGATGTCACGGTGCGCATCCGCCACCCGCAGCGTGGCGTGCGGTGGTTGCGCCAGCGCACGCGCACCCGCGTCCTGCAGGATGGCGAGATCCGCGTCTATGGCCTGATCGACGATGTCTCGGAGGAGCGCGAGCGCGAGCTGCAGCTGCAGGCCGCCCGCGACGCCGCCGAGGCCGCCAGCCGCGCCAAGAGCCAGTTCATGGCGACGATGAGCCACGAGATCCGCACCCCCATGAACGGCATCCTGGGCATGACCGAGCTGCTGCTGGGGACCACGCTCAACGACCGCCAGCGCCGCTTCGCCCAGGCTGTCTACCGCTCGGGCGAGAGCCTGCTGGAGATCATCAACGACGTGCTGGACTTCGCCAAGATCGAGGCTGGAAAGCTCGAACTCGCGCTGTCGGAGTTCGCGCTGCGCAGCGTGGTCGAGGACACGCTGGAGCTGCTCGCGCCACGCGCCCACGAGAAGGGCCTGGAGCTGAGTTTCCGCGAGGCGCCGGGGTTGCCGGCAACGGTCCTGGCCGATCCGCTGCGGCTGCGCCAGGTGCTCACCAACCTGGTCTCCAACGCCATCAAGTTCACCGAGCATGGCGAGATCACGGTCGACCTGCACCACGCCCCAGTCTCTGCGTCCGTGGTCACGGCCGATATGCGACTGGAGTTCGCGGTGCGCGACACCGGCATCGGCATCGCACCGGAGATGCTGCCGCGTCTGTTCAACGCCTTCACGCAGGTCCACGTCGGCCTGTCGCGGCGCTACGGTGGCACGGGGCTGGGACTGGCCATCTCGCGCCAGCTCGTCGAGCTGATGGGGGGCGGCATCACGGTGCGCAGCCAGCCGGGCGTGGGCTCGGAATTCAGCTTCACGCTGCCGGTGGGCGTCGGGCTGGGGGACGTCTCGCAGATGCAGGGGCTGGGCGACGCGACCGCCATGCCCAGCCTGCGTGTGCTCGTGGTGGACGACCATCCCACCAACCGGACGGTGCTGGAGAACATGCTGACGGCCTGGGGGCTGCGGGTGACGCTGGTGGGCGATGGCGCGCAGGCCCTGCAGCTGCTGCGCGCCCAGCCGCTGGACGCGCTGCCCTTCGATCTGGCGCTGATCGACTGGCACATGCCCGGCATGGATGGCATCGCGCTGGCCCGCGCGCTGCGCCGCCAGGGGCTGATCGGCCAGACCCAGCTCGTGCTGCTGTCCTCGGTGGCTGCGCCGGATGACGTGCGCGTGGCACAGGAAGCCGGTTTCGTGCGCTTCATCCACAAGCCCGTGCGCAAGGCGGAGCTGCGCAGCGCCATCCTGGGGGTGGCGGCGGCACGCCAGGAGACCGAGGTCCATGCGCCCCAGCTGGGGGCCTCGGTGCTGGTCGTCGAGGACAATCCGGTCAACCAGGAAGTCATGAACCAGATGCTGCAGCGCATGGGCTGTCGGGTGTGTGTCACCGGCTCGGCGCTGGACGGGCTGCATGCCCTGTGCGACGAGGTCTTCGATCTCGTGCTGATGGACATCCAGATGCCGGGCATGGACGGTGTGGAGGCGCTGCAGTGCCTGCGACGTGGACCGGGCGCACGCTATCCGTTCCGGACGGACCCCCGCACGCCGGTGGTGGCGGTCACGGCCAATGCGCTGGAGGGCGACGAGGAGCGGTTCCTGGCGCTGGGATTCGATGCCTATCTCTCCAAGCCGTACCGGCAAGGACAGCTGCTGGCGGTGCTGAGGCGCTATATGGCCCCCCGTCTGGGCCGGCGCGGTGCGGCCGACATCGAGGCGGCGGCACGCACGGCGCCTGGCGGACTCTCGGGCTTGCG
Source organism: Sphaerotilus sp. (assembly GCA_013299055.1). GTDB lineage: Bacteria > Pseudomonadota > Gammaproteobacteria > Burkholderiales > Burkholderiaceae_C > Sphaerotilus. The sequence goes on along the minus strand of JAAFKB010000045.1, from coordinate 16,192 downwards.
CGAATCGGCGGCACCCGACCCCACCCTGTTCCTGGCACTCGAAGATGGCGGCGAGGCCCCGCCCGTGCTGGACGCGACGGCCATGCAGCGCCTGCACGACCTCGATCCGACGGGCCGCAATCAGCTGGTGCGCCGGGTGCTGCAGGCGTTCGATGCGTCGATCCACCGACTGCTGCCGCAGCTCGATCCCGGACCGTTCGGGCTGGACCTGTCGGCGGTGCAGCACGTCGTCCACACCTTGCGCTCCTCGTCGAACAGCCTTGGCGCACTGCACCTGTCGGCGCTGTGCGCGCAGATGGAAGTGGCCTTGCGGCGGGGCGCGGGCCTGGCCGAACTGACGCCGCAGCTCATGGTCCTGCGCGACGAGATGCAGCGGGTGCAGGACAGCGTGCAGGCGCAGCTGTCCCGCTCGACGCAGGGGGGGGCAGCATGGGCATGAACACGGCCGCCACGACCGAGAGCACGGCGCTGCGCCAGCCCCGCATCCTGCTGGTCGATGACGACGAGGTGAACCTGCTGCTGACGGGCGTGGCGCTGCGCGAGCGGGGGTTCACGGTGCGCGAGGCCTCGGGCGGACGCGTGGCGCTGGCGATGCTGGCGGACTGGTCGCCGGATGTGCTGGTCCTCGATGCCGTCATGCCGGGTCTGGACGGCTTTCGTACCTGCGCGGTGCTGCGTGACCTGCCGGGCTTCGAGCTGCTGCCGGTGCTGATGCTGACGGGGCTGGACGACGAGGTGTCGATCGCGCGTGCTTTCGATGCCGGTGCGACCGATTTCTTTGTCAAGTCGCACCACTGGAGCCTGCTGGCCGGGCGGCTGCGCTATCTGCTGCGCACGGCCGACATCCAGGCGGAGCTGCTGCGCAGCCGTGCCAAGCTCGCCCGCGCGCAGGATCTGGCGCGCATGGGCAGTTTCGACTGGCGACCCGGGCGCGGACTGCTGCTGGAGCGCGAGGCGCTGCGTGTCGTCGGCCGTGGCCTGGGGGCTCCGCTGTCGGTGGTGCAGATGATGCGGCTGCTGGTGCCGAGGGCACGCCGTGCGATGGCGCCGATGCTGCGCGATGTGCTGCGCCACAGCACGGTGTTCGACCGCGACCTGACCATCTGCCTGCCGGACGGGCGAGAGCGCATCCTCCATGTCGAGGCCGAGCCGGAATTCGATGACCAGGGCGGTCTGTGCGGCTACACCGGCATCCTGCAGGACGTGACCGAGCGGCGGCTCATCGAGGACAAGATCCGGCACCTGGCGAACTTCGATGCACTCACCGGCCTGCCCAATCGGCGCCAGCTCATCTGGCGGGCCGAGCGTGCGCTGGAGCAAGCCCAGCGGCTGGGTCATCGGTGCGCCTTGCTGCTGATCGACCTGGACCGGTTCAAGAACATCAACGACACCCTGGGCCACGGTCAGGGCGACGAGCTGCTCTGCGAGATCAGCCGGCGCCTGCGCACCTGTGTCCACCACTGTGACCAGATCGCCGATCCCTGTCTGGACACGGCGATGCTGCGCTCGCACCGTGCGCTGGAGGCAGTGGGGCGGCTGGGTGGGGACGAGTTCGTGGCGCTGCTGCCGGAGGTCGACAGCGAGTTCGGCGCCGTGCTGGTGGGCGAGCGCATCCTGGCCGCCATGCGCGAGCCCGTGCTGCTGGCGGGACGGGAGTATTTCGTCACCGCCAGCGTGGGCGTGGGGGTCTTTCCGCGTGACGGCCTCAGCGTGGTCGACTTGCTGCGCAACGCCGACGTGGCGATGTACGCGGCCAAGGCGGCGGGCCGCAATGCGCTGCAGGTCTACCGGCCGCACCTGGCGGGCCGCGGACGCGAGCGGCTGGAGCTGGAGAGTGCGCTGCACAAGGCGGTCGAGCGCAACGAGCTGGTGCTGCACTACCAGCCCAAGGTCCACGTCGGCACCTCCACCGTGGTGGCGGTGGAGGCCTTGATGCGCTGGCGGCGCGACGGGGTGCTGGTCCAGCCGAGCGAGTTCATCCCGCTGGCCGAGGAGACGGGCCTGATCGTGCCCATGAGCGAGTGGGCGATCGCCGAGGTGGCGCGCCAGATCGGCCTGTGGCGGGACGTGCATGGCGTGGAGCTGAGCGTGGCGGTGAACCTGCCCAGCCGGGCGTTCGAGCGCTCCGACCTGGTCGACCTGGTGCGCTCGGCCGCCGAACGCCATGGGCTGGCACCCCACGCCCTGGCGCTCGAGATCACCGAGACGGGCCTGATGCAGAACCTCGACCGGGTCATCCCGGACCTGCACCGGCTGACGCAGATCGGCGTGGCCATTGCCATCGACGATTTCGGCACTGGCTACTCCTCGCTGGCCTACCTGACCCAGCTGCCCATCCGCGAGCTGAAGATCGACCGGTCCTTCGTGCGGGAACTGGGCATCAAGCGCCAGAGTGCGGCGGTGGTCACGGCGGTCATCGCCCTGGCGCGCTCGCTGGATCTGCGCGTGGTGGCCGAAGGGGTGGAGACAGCCCAGCAGCGCGACGTGCTGCTGCACCTGGGGTGTGACGAGATGCAGGGCAACCTGTTCGCCTGCGCCATGTCGGCCGAGGAGCTCGTGCGCTGGCTGCCCGCCTGGTCGCCCCGCCTGGCCGAAGTCTCGCTCCCCTGACATGAGGGGCGCTCTGCGGACTTTGTGCCGCAGCCGATGGCCGGATCGCGAAAAACCGCCATTTTCTCTGTGGACAATAGCGGATCCAATCCCATGGTTGCCTGCCATGTTCACCGATGTACATCGACCGATCCCTGCCTGATGCTTTCGCTGCCGGTGCGCCCGAGCCGCCGTGCGGGCGTGGGGTGAATGCCCTGATGGAGGCTCAGTCGGTGGGCCATGCCACGCCGCCCGGCAACGTGTTCCCGACCCCACCGCAATCGGTCCCGGTCTTCGTCGCTGCGCTGTCGGAGCCGCTGCTGGCGATGGCCTGCCTGCTGCTGGCTGCACTGTGGTTCCAGCAGGCCGTGGACCGGCCGGTGATGCTGCTCGGCGTGTTCGCGGTGACGCTGATGTTCCCCGGCACCAACCGCTTCTATGAACGACCGACCAGTTCGGTTCTCGACATCCTGGCGGCCTGGGCGGCGGTGCTGTCCATCCTCTGCCTGTGTGGATATGCCACCGACAGCCTGCGGTTCTTCCGCGACGACGTGCTGCTGGCCTGGGCGATCAGCACGCCGCTGGTCCAGATGGCCTTTGTCCTCACGGGGCGCTGGTGGATGCGCCACCACGCCGCCCAGCCCCAGCATCGGCGCCCGGCGGTGGTCATCGGTGGTGGGGCCCTGGCCGTGCGGGTGGCACAGGCCATCCAGGCACGGGCACCCTATGGCCATGACCTGGTGGGCCATGTCGAAGACCGGGGGCCTGACCGCTGCGTGCCCGGACTGCACGACAAGCTGCTCGGTGGCCTTGGGGACTTGCCTGTGCTGATTCGCCGCCACCACATCCGGGACGCCTACATCACCTTCTCGCTCAGCAGCCAGCCTCGCATCCGCCAGATGATCGCCGCGCTGCAGGACGCCGCGGTGTCGATCTACCTGGTGCCGGACGTGTTCAGCGTCAACGTCATCCAGGGCCGCATGCGCAACATGGATGGTGTGCCGGTCGTCAGCTTGCTGGAAAGTCCGTTTGTCGGGCTGCACGGGCTGGTCAAGCGGCTGTCCGATCTCGTGCTGGCCAGCCTGATCCTGGTGATCATCGCGCCGCTGCTGGTGGCGGTGGCGGTCGGCGTGAAGCTCAGCTCACCTGGGCCGGTGATCTTCCGGCAACGCCGCAACGGGCTGGATGGCGAGGAGATCGTGGTCTACAAGTTCCGCTCGATGCGTACCCAGGACGACGGCGCCGTCGTGCGGCAAGCCACCCGGGGCGATCCGCGTGTCACCCGCTTCGGCGCCTTCATCCGCCGCACCTCGCTGGACGAATTGCCACAGTTCATCAACGTGCTGCAGGGGCGCATGAGCATCGTCGGCCCGCGTCCGCATGCCGTGGCCCACAACGCCCAGTACCGGCCCATCATCCGCTCCTACATGGTGCGCCACAAGGTGCGGCCCGGCATCACCGGCTGGGCGCAGGTCAACGGCTGCCGCGGCGAGACCGACGTGGTGGAGAAGATGGCCGCCCGGGTGCATTACGATCTGGAGTACCTGCGCAGCTGGTCGCTGGGACTGGACCTGCGCATCATCGTCCGCACGGTGCGCCAGATGCTCTTTGACCGCAGTGCCTATTGAGTCGACGCCCTCCGTGCGCGACGACCACACGCTCTTTTCCCATCCGCTCCCCACTCCACAGGCAGGACCATGAACACGCTATCTCCCTCCTCGCTGAACACGCTGCGCCCGCTCGCCCTCACGCTCGCCGGTCTGGCCTGCCTGGCCGCAGGCACCACCGCCCACGCCGAAACCAGCCCCTACTACATCGGGGCCTCCCAACGGTTCACGCACAACAGCAACGTGTTCTACAACACGGACGCAAGCGCCAGGTCGGACACCATCTCGTCGACTGGCGTGCGCCTGGGCCTGGACCAGCCGATCAGCCGCCAGCGCCTGAGTGCCAGTCTCAGCGCCAACGTCAACCGCTACAGCAAGCTCGACGCGCTCAACAACACCGACTACGCGCTCGAGACCCGGCTGGACTGGCAGACCGTCGACCGCCTGTCGGGCAATGTGACGCTGTCCTCGCGCGAGAGTCTGCCCACCGACGCGGCGGCACTTTCCACGGGTGCGCGCAACCTGCTGCGCGTCGACAGCGCCGGCGTGCAGGCCACGCTGGGCGGGGTCACGCGCTGGAGCTTCGATGCAGGGGCGGCCGTCTCGCGCTCGCAGTACTCCGAAACTGCCTATGCCCGCAACAACGCCAGCCAGAACTCGGTCAACGCAGGCGTGCGTGTCACCCCTGCCAGCGGCTTGACGCTGCGCACGGGCTTGCGCCATGCGAACGTGCGCTATCCCAATGCAGGCAACGATGTCAGCCGCAATGACCTGGACTTCTCCGCCATCGTCAACCCTGGGGGCGCGAGCGAATTCAACAGCCGGGTGAGCTTCACCCGCGAGCAGCAGTCGGCACTCGACCGCTCCTTGAACACCTGGACAGGGGCGCTGGGCTGGAACTGGAAGCCGACGGGCAAGTTCTCGACCGGCCTGAGCCTGTCCCGTGACTCGAACAACGGCAGCTACGATTTCTCGAGCGGCGCGATCAACGTGTCCTCGTCGAACAGCGCCGTGACCACGCGGCTGGGGCTGACGGCGTACTGGCAGATGACCTCACGGATCGGGGTGAGCGGCAACATGGCCCACACCCGCCGCTCGCTCGACAACGCCCTGACGGTCGGGGCGGGCGGGCTGCTGTCGTCTGCCAATGACAGCACCAACAGCCTGGGCTTGAATGTGCAGTACGAAGTCTTGCGCAACGTCGATGTGGGCTGCGGCGTGACCTGGAGCGACCGCACCGTGTCGTCTGCATCCGGCTCGGTGCTGACCTCGCCCTACAGCGCCACCACCTTCAGCTGCTTCGGCCAGGCACTGCTGCGCTGACCGTGTGACGCTTCCCAGCAGGACGGGCGCTTCGGTGCCCGTCCTGCTGTCCGTTCAGGAGCGTCCGATGGAGTGGTACGCCAGCCCGAACGAGCGGATCAGCTCCGGCTCGTAGAGGTTGCGCCCGTCGAAGACCACCTTGTCGGTCAGGCTGTCGCGGATGGCCTCGAAGTCCGGCGTGCGGAACTCCTTCCACTCGGTGACGATCAGCAGCGCGTCCGCCCCTTCGAGCGCCTGCTTCTGCCCCTCGGCGTAGCTCAGCCCGTCCCAGCCCTGCATGACGCGCTGGGCCTCGGCGGCGGCCACGGGGTCATAGGCCTGCACCTTGGCGCCGCGCTTGAGCAGCTCGCCGATGATCACCCGACTCGGGGCTTCACGCATGTCGTCCGTGTTCGGCTTGAACGCCAGACCCCACACCGCGAACGTCTTGCCCGACAGATCCTCGCCGTACTGCGCGACCACCTTGTTGACGAGGACCAGCTTCTGCTCCTCGTTGACCTCCTCGACCGCCTTGAGCATCTTCGAGGGGATGCCCATCTCGGCCGAGGTCATGGCGAGTGCCTTCACGTCCTTCGGGAAGCACGAACCGCCGTAGCCCGCCCCCGCGTACAGGAAGTGCGTGCCGATGCGCGGGTCGCTGCCGATGCCCACGCGCACCAGCTCGATGTCCGCGCCCACCTTCTCCGCCAGGCGCGACAGCTCGTTCATGAAGCTGATCCGCGTGGCCAGCATCGCGTTGGCGGCGTACTTGGTGAACTCCGCGCTCTTCACGTCCATGATCAGCAGCCGGTCGCGGTTGCGCACGAACGGCTGGTACAGCGCCCGCATCAACAGGATGGCGCGTTCGTCCTCGGCGCCCACCACCACGCGGTCCGGGCGCATGAAGTCCGCCACCGCCGCACCCTCCTTCAGGAACTCCGGGTTCGAGCAGACCGCGAACTCCATCTCCGCCAGCCCGCGCCTGGCGAGTTCATCGGCGACCGCCGCGCGCACCTTGTCGCCCGTGCCCACCGGGACCGTGCTCTTGTCCACGATCACCTTGAAGTCGGTCATCGTGCGGCCGATGTTGCGCGCAGCCGCGGTGACGTACTGCAGATCGGCCGAGCCGTCCTCGTCCGGCGGCGTGCCCACCGCGATGAACTGGATCGTGCCGTGCGCCACCGAGCGTTCGATGTCGGTGGTGAACTCCAGCCGACCAGCCGCCACGTTGCGGCGCACCACGTCGAGCAGACCGGGTTCGTGGATCGGGATGCCGCCTTCGTTCAGGATCTTGATCTTGGCCGGGTCCACGTCCAGGCACACCACGTGGTTGCCCATCTCCGACAGGCAGGCGCCTGTCACCAATCCGACGTAGCCGGTGCCAATGACGGTGACTTTCATTGCTCGTGAGTCCCTTGAGGTTGCTGCGAGGTTGCTGCGTGATCCGGTGGTGGGGCCGACCGTGCGACCCGAGGTGCGGGCAGTGTAGTCGGGCGAGACGGGCCAGAACGCCCCCGCCGGCTGAAGTCCCCCACATCCGTGATTTCCCTATCCCCCATCGATCCCCCCCGGCGGTTCGCCCGAGGCAAGCGTTTTTGCACAATGATGCCAAACAGCGTGAAATGTGAAAAATATGCGAATTTCAGTGTTTCTGACAGCGCGGAGAAGCTTGGAAATGGCAATCGTCGATCGGCACACGGAGGCATCAGTCGCACGGGGTGTGGCGGGACCAGGGCGCCGTCGCCGGCTCCTGCAGGCAGGGCTGGGCGTGCTGGGGGCGTGGCTCGGTGCGGTCTGGCAGGCGGTAGCGCAGACCACGCCCATCGACGAGGAGCAGATCGGCCGGCGCTCCGGTGTGCTGCTGGCGCGCATCGCCGATCCGGAGATCGATCCCGGCGGCTATCTGGTCAGCGAGAAGTTCGATGGCGTGCGGGCACTGTGGGATGGCCGCAACTTGCGCAGTCGCACGGGCAAGGTGCTCCACGCCCCCAGGGACTTCCTGGCCCGGCTGCCCCCCGAGGCGCTGGACGGCGAGCTGTGGCTGGGCCGAGGCCGCTTCGAGGAGGTGTCTGCACTGGTCCGGCGGCACCGCCCGGCCGACGGGGCCTGGCGCGACGTGCAGTTCCTGGTCTTCGAGATGCAGCGTGCTGGTGGCCGCTTCGACGAGCGGGCGGCCCGCATCCAGGCGGTGGTGGCGCGGGTGCAGTGGCCGCAGCTGCAGGCGGTCGAGCAGTCCGTGGTGGCCGACCGCGCGGCCCTGCGCGCCAGGTTGCATGCGGTGCTCGAAGCCGGCGGGGAAGGGCTGATGCTGCACCGCGCCGACGCCCCGAACCTGGGCGGACGCAACGCCGCGCTGCTCAAGCTCAAGCCGGTCCACGACGACGATGCGCTCGTCATCGGCCACACCCCTGGTCAGGGGCGCCACGAAGGACAGCTCGGCGCGCTGCAGGTGCGCAACGCGGACGGGGTCGTCTTCCTGGTCGGCACCGGCTTCACCGACGCGGAGCGCCGCGAGCCACCGCCCGTCGGCGCACTCATCGTCTACCGCTTCCGCGGCCAGACCAGCCACGGCGTGCCGCGTTTCGCCAGTTTCGTGCGCCGCAGCGATGTGCCCTGAACGGCCCCGCAGGCCCCATCGGTTAAGGTATCGCCCATGGCTGAGTTCACCTACTTCTGGCACGACTACGAAACCTTCGGACGTGTGCCACGACGCGACCGTCCCGCCCAGTTCGCCGGCATCCGCACCGATGCGCAGCTGCAGGAGATCGGTCCGCCGGTCATGTTCCACTGCCAGCCCGCGCCGGACTATCTGCCCGATCCAGAGAGTTGCCTGCTGACCGGCATCCTCCCGCAGCACTGCCTCGAACACGGCCTGCCCGAACACGCCTTCGCCCGCGCCATCGAGGAGCAGCTCGCCCAGCCTGGCACCATCGGTCTGGGCTACAACACCATCCGCTTCGACGACGAGGTCACGCGCCACCTGTTCTGGCGCAACCTGATCGACCCCTATGCGCGCGAGTGGCAGAACGGCTGCGGACGCTGGGATCTGGTCGACCTCGTGCGCTGTGCCTGGGCCTTGCGACCGGAGGGCATCGTCTGGCCGCGCCACCCCGACGGCCGCCCGTCCTTCAAGCTCGAAGACCTCACCGCCGCCAACGGCATCGCCCATGTCGGCGCGCACGACGCGCTGGCCGACGTGCGCGCCACGCTGGACCTCGCACGCCTGGTCCGCGACCGCCAGCCCCGGCTGTTCGACTTCTGCCTCGCGCTGCGCAAGAAGGACGCGGTCGCCGCCGAGATCGACCGCGCACAGCGCCAGGGCCAGCCGTTTCTCCACGTCTCCGGCATGTACGGCCCGGAGCGTGGCTGTCTGGCGGTGGTCTGGCCGCTGTCGACGCACCCGACCAACAAGAACGAGCTGATCGTCTGGGATCTGGCGCACGACCCGGCCGAGCTGCTCGGGCTGAGCGTGGCGCAGCTCCGCGAGCGGCTGTTCACCAAGGCGGATGCACTGCCCGACGGCGTGACCCGGCTGCCGATCAAGACGATCCACCTCAACAAGTCGCCGGTGGTGATCGCCAACCTCAAGACGCTGTCTGCCGAGCGCGCCGCGCACTGGGGCATCGACATGGCGCAGTGTCTGCGCCACGCCGAGACGGCCGCGTCGCAGGTGCGCACGCTGGGGGGGGTCTGGCAGGAGGTCTATGCCCGGCCAGTGGCGGAGGGCGCACCGGCCACCGATGTCGATGAAGACCTCTACGGGGGCTTTCTCGACAACGAGGACCGCCGCCGGCTGGTGCGCCTGCGTGGCCTCAAGGCGGACCAGCTGCCTTCAGGACGTGGGCCGGCCTTCGATGATCCTCGGCTGGACGAGCTGTTCTGGCGCTACCGTGCCCGGAATTTTCCCGAGACCCTGACCGACACCGAGCGCGAACGCTGGCAATCCCACTGTGCCGACCGGCTGCTGGACGGGCAGGGCGGCGCGCAGACCGTGGCGCAGTTCTTCGAGCGCATCGACACCCTCGGCCAGACGCACGAAGAGGACGTGCGCGTCCAGGACATCCTCGGCGCGCTCTACGACTACGCCGAGCAGATCACGCCCACCCGCGACTGAGGCGCCGGCCGCGGGGTCTCGGCCTCAACGCTGGCTGCGGGCCTTGCGCTTGTCGATCTCGGAAAACTGCGCCTTCAGCAGCAGCATGAGCGAGCGTGCATCGGCTTCGCTCATGCTCAGCACATGGGCTGGCTCCTGGCCCTCCGGGGTGGCGCGGGGCACCAGCAGGGCGTCGAGCTTGATGTTGACCAGTCCGTGGTGGCTGGCGGCCGCCTTGTAGCGTTGCACTTCGAAGGTGTAGGTTTTCATCCCGGTATTCTCCCGTTGTTCCCCCTCCTGTTGTCGTTTCCGATTCGATCCTGAAAGATTTTCCAGATGTCCATCCAGTGGTTTCCCGGTCACATGCACCTGACCAAGAAGGCCATCACCGCGCGTGTCAAGGACGGCATCGACGTGGTGATCGAGCTGCTCGACGCCCGCGCCCCTGGCTCCAGCGCCAACCCGCTGCTGGCGCAACTCACGCAGGGCAAGCCGGCGCTGAAGGTGCTCAACAAGCAGGATCTGGCCGACCCGGCGCGCACCGAGCTGTGGCTGGCGCATTACAACAGCCTGCCCGACACGCAGGCCCTCGGTCTGGACGCCAGCATCACCGCCCCTGCCCAGCGCCTGATCGCTGCCTGTCGCACCCTGGCACCGCTGCGGGGCGGCATGGCCAAGCCGATGCGCGTGCTGATCTGCGGTATTCCCAACGTCGGCAAGTCCACGCTCATCAACACCCTGGTCGGCAAGCGCGCGGCCAAGACGGGGGACGAACCCGGCATCACCAAGCTGGAGCAGCGCATCGCCCTGGCGAGCGACTTCTACCTCTACGACACCCCCGGCATGCTCTGGCCGAAGATCACGATCGAGAAGGGCGGCTACAACCTGGCCGCGACAGGGGCGGTCGGCCGCAATGCACTCGACGAGGAGCTGGTCGCGGTCGAGCTGCTGAACACGCTGCAGCGTGATTACCCCGGTCAGGTCGAGGCGCGTTACAAGCTGGCCGACACGGCGGGGCTGAACGACGAAGAGCTGCTGGCCGCCATCGGGCGCAAGCGGGGGGCGGTGCTCAGCGGCGGCAAGATCAACCTGCAGAAAGCCGCCGAGACCGTCATCCACGACTACCGCAGCGGCATCCTGGGCCGCATCACGCTGGAAACCCCGGCCGAATTCCTGGTCTGGGCGGCCGAAGCCGACATTGCCGAGCAGGCGCGGCAAGCCCGCAAGGCGCACAAGGGTCTGCGCGTGGCGAAGGAGGCGCCGGGTGACGAGGGTGGCGAAGGGTTGGACGGCGGTGGTGTTGGATAATTTTCATATTCGGTTGTCGAGGTGGTGTCGAGTGCGGATTTCACGGTGATGCCGTAAACATTGGGTTCAGATTCACGCCATCTGGTGTTCAGGCCAGTGATCAGGGGGAAGATTCAGACCGGGCGGTCTCCTAGACTGGCCTGCAACGCACAACTCCCGGAACGCTCCCCATGCAGCCAGCACGCCTTTCAGACCCCCGCAGCCGCTACGCCTGGGTCGATTTCGCCAAGGGTTTCTGCATCGTCGCCGTGGTGGCCATGTGGGTGGCAGCCGAGATGCAGGGCCATGTCGCGAAGGGGCAGGCCGGCTGGCTGGGCTACTTCGTCGTGTTCGCCAAGCCCTTCCGGATGCCGGACTTCTTCCTGATCTCGGGGCTGTTCCTGTCGCAGGTGATCGACCGGCCGTGGCGCCACTACCTCGACACCAAGGTCGTGCATTACCTGTACTTCTTCGTGTTGTGGACCCTGATCGTGCTGCCCGTGACCTGGATGCTGGGCCTGCAGCCCCCTGCCTCGCTGACGGAGGGCGTGCAGGCGCTGCTCTACCACCTCTACGATCCGTTCGGCATGCTGTGGTTCGTCATGATGCTGTCGGTCTACTTCGTGGCCACGCGGCTGCTGCGCGGGGTGCCGGTGTGGATCCTGTTGCCGGCGGCGGTGCTGCTGCATCTCTTCCCGCTGACGACCGGCATCTACCACATCGACCGCTTCGGCATGTTCTTCGTGTTCTTCTACGCCGGCCATGTCTTCGCCAGCCGCTTGTTCGCCCTGGCCGACTGGACGCTCGCCCACCGCCGCACCGCCATCGCCGCGCTGCTCGTGTGGGCGGTGGTCAATGGCGCGCTGGTCAAGCTGGCGCTGACGGAGCATGTGGCGGTCAACCTGCTGGCCGGCTTCATGGGCATCAGCGCACTGGTGTCGATCGCGGCGCTGGTGTCCTCGCACCGGTGGGCCGGCTGGCTCAACACGCTGGGCAAGAACTCGATCGCCGTCTATCTGGGCTTCTACATTCCGATGGTCATCATCGTGCCGGCGTTGCAGGCCTCGCCGCTGGGCCGCAGCCCGGGCCTGGTGGCCACGGTGTCGATGGTGTCGATCATCGGCATCGCGGTGGGCGCTTTCCATCTGGCCAACCGGATCGGACTGAAGTTCCTGTACGACCGGCCGAGCTGGTGCCGCCTCGTGCAGCCGGCACCGCGCAAGGATGCCGTCCGTGCCGGCGTGCCGGCGTGCCGGGTGTGTCCGTGGTGTCCTGATGCGCAGAGCGAGCCGATGCACGGTGCCCGGTGCGCTGCGGTGTGCCAAAGCCATTTGGCAGTGATACCATCGCCAAATGGCCAACACCCTCCTTGATGCCCGCAACGCCGTGCGCCAAGGGCTGCCGTTCTCGGTCTTCGAGTCGGTCGCCTTGCAACTGGACATGGCCCCGCAGCAGATGACCCAGGTGCTCGGCATTCCGCTGCGCACGCTGGCCCGCCGCAAGACCGAACACCGCTTCACGCCGCAGGAGTCCGATCGGCTCTACCGCCTGACCCGTGCGGTGGAGATGGCCACCGAGGTGCTGGGTGACGCGGACAAGGCGCGCCGCTGGTTGAAGTCGCCGAACCGGGCGCTGGGCGGCGAGGTGCCGTTCGACCTGCTGGACACCGACATCGGCGCGCACCAGATCGAGGAAGTGCTGCTGCGCCTGAACCACGGCATCTTCAGTTGAAGGTCTGGCGCATCTGCCGCCAGCCGTTTGCGGCGACGGCGCTGGACGGCATCGGCGGTCTGTACGTGGGCGGGCGCTGGCACCGGCGCGGCCGACCCATCGTCTACACGGCGAGTTCAGCGGCACTGGCCGCGCTGGAAGTGCTGGTCCATGTCGATCCGCTGGAGGCGCCAGACGATCTGCGCCTGCTGACGCTGGAGGTGCCCGACGACCTGCTGATCGAGCGGATCGACGTGGCGGCACTGCCGGCGCGCTGGTCGGCTGTGCCCGCGCCGGACGAACTCGCCACCCTTGGGCATGACTGGCTCGCCAGCCGGCGCAGTGCGGCGCTGAGCGTGCCATCGGCGGTGATCCCGATCGAGCGCAACCTGCTGCTGAATCCCCTGCATCCCGCGATCACGCACCTGCATATCACCGAAGACCGACCGTTCAGCTTCGACCCACGGTTGCTCAGGGACGCGTGAACTCCACTGGGGGGCAGTGGGCGTCGGTTGGTGGCAGCGTGGTGGTGGCGCGCCGTCTGTCGCGCACCTGGCCTTGCCACACCCAGTGGGCCGAGATCCGGTAGCGCCCAGGCTGCTCCACCGCCCACGCGGGCGACAGCGGCAGCGATGCCTGGAGCGATTGACCCGGCCGGAGTGTCAGGTGGTCGCTCGGCTGTGGGGCACGGCGCTTGACTACTGGACCCTGGTAGTCGAGCGGCTGACCATCGCGTTCGATCTGCACCAGGGGCGCTCGCCACGCGCCCTCGAACGGCGTGCCCCATCGCAGCAGCCGCACCTCCCGCGTGCCCGCGTTGTGCAGGGTGGCCTGCAGGTGGGGCGTGCTGCCCTTGGGCGTCTCGATGGCCAGCGTGCAGCGCAAGGCAGCGAGCGGATCACCCGATGCCGATGCGGTCGAGGGTGCCGCGGTGAACAAGGTCGCCGCCATCAAGCCGACTGCCAGACACCGGGCGGGGAAAGCGACAGAACTGTCACCGTCACGGCAGGACAGGCGTGTTTTCTGCGAAGTATTCATGGCTGTCGGCATTCTTGATGGCCTTGGCCGGGTTGCTGATCGCCAGAGAGGCGGCAGCGGACTGACCGTAGGCGTGGTCACTGGTTCCGGCCACTGCGGTGAAGTGGGTCAGCTCATGGATCAGCGTGCCAGCCTTCGAGTCCGTGCCGGTCAGCGGCGCACTCCAGAAGGCTTTGCAGAGGTAGACCTTGTAGGGCTGGGATGGGTAGACGTAAGCGTAGACCCCGGCGTCGGTGCAGGAGCAGTCCAGCACCAAGGGTTTGGTGGTCAAGGCGGTCTGCGTGGCCGTGAAATTCGCCTTGACGACACCCCAGTTGGCGGCTCCGGGTGTCCCGAACCACTTGACGTAGCGTTTGCGGGCGGTCGATGGGGTGTTGTTGAGGTAGGTGACGGCGTTGGTGGCGTAGGTCTTCGCCGCAGTGACGCTGTTTTGCAAGGTCGTCTTGCGGGTGGCGGAACAGTTCCCGGTGAAACTGACGCTGCCCGTGGTCGCGGCTGCCGCCTGCGCCACGGCCATGGCCGATGCCGAGGGTTGCGGGGTACGGCCCTGGAGCCAGACATACAGGGTGTCCGACTGCAGTGTCGGCGTGGTGTAGGCACCGGTCACGCCACCGCTGCGGTAGGTGATGTCGTACCGTCCGTCCTGCTCCAGCTCGTAGGCTGCGGTCAGCTCGACATCGTAGGTGAGGGTGACGCCGGGATTGAGCCGCAGCGCGTCACGCCCGGTCGGCGTTGCCCGCTTGACGATGGCGCCGGTGTAGGGCACCGCCACGCCGTCTCGGGTGATCTGGAACAGCGCACCCTCCTGCCGCGTGCCTGGCAACTGCCACGGGTGCAGTGTGACGGGCACAGGGTTGGTGTTGGTGATGGTGACGCGCACGACGACATCGACATCGCCTTGCACCACGGGGGCCGCCGTGGTGAGCCGAACGTCGATGCCATCCACGACGGCCGCATGGACGGCACTGGCGACGAACAGGCTGGCGGCAGCGGTGGCAAGGCGATGGGTAGTCATGGGCGGGTCTCCTGGGACAGAACTGGACACAGAGCAAGTCCAGGAGATTTTCACGGGTGGACGGATTTTTCAGTTGCATCCGCTCCGTAACCGCAGGTATGGGGCGTGACCAAACAGGTGTGCCCTGTGGCTCAGGGATACAGCCCCCGCTCCTGCCGCGCCATCAGGATGCGCTCGCAGGCCACCGCGAACGTCGCGGTGCGCAGCGTGATGCGGTGTCGGTCGGCCATGTCCCAGATCTTGCGCAGGGCGTCCACCATGATCTTGTCGAGCCGGACGTTGATCTCGTCCTCGGTCCAGAAGAACGACGAGAAGTCCTGCACCCACTCGAAGTAGGACACCGTGACACCGCCCGCATTGCAGATCACGTCCGGCACGACCAGGATGCCGCGGTCGGTGAGCACGTCGTCCGCATCGAACATCGTCGGGCCGTTGGCGCCTTCGAGCACCAGCTTCGCCTTCAGGCGGTTGGCACGGGCGACGGTGATCTGGCCTTCGAGCGCGGCCGGGATCAGGATGTCGCAGTCCGTGTCCCAGAAGGCTTCGTCGTCGATCCGCTCGGCCCCCGTGAATGCGCCCACGCCGCCATCGCGCCGCACCACGTCCATCAGATCGGCCATGTCCATGCCGCCTGCGTTGGCGATGGTGCCGGTGTGGTCCTGCACGGCGACGACCTTGGCCCCCGCGCTGGTGAAGAGTTCCGCCGCGGCCGAGCCGACGTTGCCGAAGCCCTGCACCGCGATGCGCGCGCCGTCGAGGTTCAGCCCGATGCGCCGTGCCGCTTCTCTGCCGGTGACGAACACCCCGCGTCCGGTCGCCTTGACCCGGCCGAGCGAGCCGCCGAGGTGGATGGGCTTGCCCGTCACGACGCCGCTCGCCGTGGCGCCGACGTTCATCGAGTAGGTGTCCATCATCCAGGCCATGATCTGTGGGTTGGTGCCCACGTCCGGTGCGGGGATGTCCTGCTGCGGGCCGATGATGAAGCCGATCTCGCTGGTGTAGCGCCGCGTCAGGCGCTCCAGTTCCTTGTGCGAGAGCTGGCGCGGATCGACGCGAATGCCGCCCTTGGCGCCGCCATACGGCAGGTTGACCGCCGCGTTCTTGACCGTCATCCACGCCGACAGCGCCATCACCTCCTCCAGCGTCACGTCCGGGTGGTAGCGCACGCCGCCCTTGCCGGGGCCGCGGCTGAGGTTGTGCTGCACGCGGTAGCCCTCGAAGTGGCGCACCGAGCCGTCGTCCATCTCGATCGGCACATCGACGATCAGCGCCCGCTTGGGATGCTTGAGCGTTTCGGACCAGCGGGCAAGCGGGCCGAGGTAGGGCAGGACGCGGTCGACCTGGAGGAGGTAGGTGCCCCAGGCGCTGTGGGGGTTTGGTGTGACGTAGGACAGGGGTTCGTGCATGTTGTGGCCTCGTTGATGCGAGTTCGATGAAGATCGCGCCACTGCCGGGGTCTGGTGGAACCCTTGCGGCGCGTCATCGGTGCCACTGTAGTCAATGCGGCGCGTGGGTTTCAGGCGATTTCATGCGCTTTGTGCATGGAGTTCT
>JAAFKB010000044.1 GCA_013299055.1 Sphaerotilus sp. | reverse complement strand
GGTCGGCGTGGACGCCGAGTGTAGCCAAATCGACCGTCTGCAACCCTGCATAGCCGCAAGGGTTGATGCGCAGGTAGGGCGACAGGTCCATCGCCACGTTGAGCGCCACGCCGTGGTAGGTGCAGTGATTGGCGACCTTGATGCCCAGCGCCGAGATCTTGCCCAGCCCGCGGAAGGGGTCGCGCGGATCGGCTGGTCCGCGCAGTGCCGCATGGTCGAAAGGATCGGCCAGCCGCACGTAGATGCCGGGGGCGCTGGCGACGCGGTGGCCGGTAACGCCGAAGGTGGCCAGCGTGCGGATCACGGCTTCCTCGATGCGGTAGACGTATTCCTTGACGTAGATGCCCTGCGGACCGATGCGCCGCAGGTCGATCAGCGGGTAGGCGACGACCTGGCCAGGGCCGTGGTACGTGACCTGGCCGCCGCGGTTGGTCTGCACGACGGGAACGCCCTCGGGTGCGAAGACGTGCTCGGGCTTGCCGGCGATGCCCTGGGTGTAGACCGGGTCGTGCGAGCACAGCCAGAGTTCGTCGGGGGTGTCCGGCGTGCGGGCCTCGGTGAAGGCGCGCATCGCGGCGTAGGTCGGTGCGTAGGGCACGTGGCCGAGGACACGCAGCAGGGGCGAAGCGGGGGCGTCGGGGCTCATGGCAGGATTTTCCCACCACGGGGCCGGCGCCGGCAGGCTCACTGGTAAGCGCGCGGGGCGGGCAGCGTCGTCGCGGTCGGGGGCAGTGCCGGCACGGCGGTGTGCGCGGCCGGGCGGTCGTCGAGCCGGTGGAAGGCGCGGACGCGCAGGGCGTGGGCGTCGCTCTGGTCGCCCAGCGTGTCCAGCACCTCGGCCGCCCGCAGGATCACCACCACGCGCAGGCCGAGATCCGGGGTGCGCTCGGCGCGGCGGGCCACGTCGAAGGCCAGGTCACGGGTCAGCTCGCGGGCGACATGGCGCCGGCCCGGATGCCCGAGTTGCGCCCAGCACTGCGAGAGCCGGCGCTGCAGCTCCATCCGCTCGCACAGCAGCGTCAGGCTGTCGGCGTGCGGGCTGCAGGCGTCGAGCGAACGCTGCGCGCGGGTCAGCAGCCACTGCGCTCGCTCCAGCCGCTCGCCATCGCTGCTGTCGCCCTCGGCGTCGGACTCCGCCATGGCGGCGTGGGCGCCGTCGAGCAGCAGCCGGGCCATCTCGCGGTGGTTGCGCTCCTGGCGGGCGCGCTCCAGCCGCTGGGGCCAGCTGGCGTCGGTGCGGTCGCGGTCGGCGCTGGTGCCGGTCGTGCTGCCGCTGGTGTGTGGATCCCTGAACATGGTCTGTTCCCCGCAGTCTGTTGGCGCCACCGGATCCATGTCCGGCAGTCGTGGGACGCAGCGTAGAAAGACCAGGGAACGGCGGGTACCCCTTGGCTCAGGGTGGCCGGCCGCGGGGTACCGGTCGTCGTGGAATCCACACGCTAGAGCTGGCTAGAGCTGGCTGTACGACAGCGTGGCCAGCGTCAGGCTCACCAGCGTCCAGACCACCGCGCTGCGCATCAGCGCGTCGCGCATCTGTGGGCGTTGCTGGCCCCAGCGCACCAGCCGCATCAGCAGCAGTGGCCAGAAGAAGAAGTCGATGTCCTTCAGGTAGAGCGCCTGCCCGGTGGCCAGCACGGCCGCGCACAGCGTGATCTGCGCCGTGGAGAGCCGGTAGCCGACCAGCGACGCCCAGCTCCACGCCACCACCGCCGCCATCAGCGCCGGGCTGGCGATGTTCACGGGCAGCCGGCCGCCGTCGAGCAGGTCCAGCCGCGAGAAGACGAAGCCCCCGCCGGCAAACGGTGCCGACACCGCGTAGAGCGCCGTGAACAGCGGCCACAGCAGGGCAAACCGCGCCAGCAGCACGATGGCGCGGGTGCGGGTGTTGAGCCGGTCCCAGGCGTGCAGGCCGAGGGCCAGCAGCGTGAAGGCCATCAGGAAGGCACGGGTGTTGATCTGCGTGGCGCGTTGCAGCGACGGGGGCGTGAAGCCGTCCCAGACGCGGTAGAGCAGCGTGAGCATCAGCGTCGTGACCAGCAGCTTGAGCGCCATGTCGGCAAAGCGCCGCAGCCGCAGATCGTCCAGACAGGACGCCGCCACCACCGCCGCGCCCGCCTGGTGGACCAGCACCGTCAGCGGCAGCAGCCCGATGGAGACCGAGCGGTGCGCACCGGCACTGGCCAGCAGCGTGGCGCCCAGGCCCAGCATCGTCAGCAGCATCGCCAGCGCGTCCGGATGTCCCCACAGCGCCGGCCCGAACTGGAACGGCGAGGCGAAGAACGCCACCGACAGCAGCGCCGCCCGCTGCCACGGCGCGCCCGTGCGCAGCGCCACCTGCAGCAGCAGCAGCGTCGAGAGCAGGTGCATCACCAGCCCGACCGCCCGCACGCCCTGCGTCGGCAAGTGCAGGCTGCCCACCAGCGCGTAGAAGGCGGGGCCGTAGGTGGTGTGCATCTCGTGCAGGAAGCGGTCCCAGGGCAGGGTCTGGAACTGGTGCAGCGCGACGGTGTGGAACCGCTCGAAGGCGAACTGCGCGCCGTGGCTCGGGTTGTAGGACACCGCCAGCGCCATCCAGCCGAAGACGATGAAGGCCAGCGTCAGCAGCGCGAGCAGATCCCAGGGCGGCTGCCCTTCCAGCGCCGAAGCCTCCCCTGACAACAGCCCGTCACCCGGACCACCCATGCTGTTCACGCTCGCCACGCCACCCTCCTTAACACGTTGTTACGTTTGCATCCATCGTAAGTGGGCAAAAATCACATGTCAACGATTTTGCCAACTTTGTCACGGCAACGTGGGCTTTTGTGTGAACTCAACCCCCTGATTCGGGGGTTTCCATTGGTTTCATCCCCCCGTCACACGGGAATGCTGCGACGCGCTGGCGGCACGCGCAACTTGCCATGCGCGCCACACCCGCCAGCCCAGCAACACGCCCAGCACGGCGGCATAGACCAGCACCTCGCCGTAGCGTTGCTTGGACGCCCGCATCCAGAACAGGTGCAGCAGGCCCAGACCGGCGATGGCGTAGACCAGCCGGTGCAGCCGCTGCCAGCGGGCCGCGCCCATCGCCTTGATGGCCCGGTTGAACGAGGTCGCTGCCAGCGGGACAAGCAGCACGAAGGCCAGGAACCCGACCAGTGCGAACGGCCGCTTGCCCAGGTCATGGACGACTGCCGCCGGGTCGAAGCCCATGTCCAGCCAGGCGTAGGCCAGGAAGTGCAGCACGGCGTAGAAGAACACGAACAGCCCGAGCATGCGCCGCCAGCGCGCCAGCGCGTGCAGCCCGCTCCACTGCCGCAGCGGTGTCACCGCCAGCACCACGCACAGGAAGCGCAAGGTCCACTCGCCCGTGCCGCGCAGCAGGGTTTCGGCCGGATTGGCACCCAGACCACCCTGGACCCCGCCCCAGATCCAGCCCGCCAGCGGCAGCAGGCACAGCAGCCACAGCCCAGGTTTGGCCGCCCGGTGGAGCAGCAGCCGGTTCACGCCCGCAAGGTCCATGGTGTGCCGCCCGGTCAGAAGAACTTGCGCAGGTCCATGCCGGCGTAAAGCGACGCGACCTGCGCACCGTAGCCGTTGAACACCAGCGTCGGGCGCTTCTTGGCGAACAGGCCGTCCTCGCCGATGCGGCGTTCGGTGGCCTGGCTCCAGCGCGGGTGCTCGACCTCCGGGTTGACGTTGGAGAAGAAGCCGTACTCCTGGGGGGCGGCCTTGTTCCAGGCGGTGGCGGGCGGCTTGTCGGTGAAGCGGATCTTGACGATCGACTTGCCGCTCTTGAAACCATATTTCCACGGCACCACCAGCCGCACCGGCGCACCGTTCTGGTTCGGCAGCACTTCACCGTACATGCCGAACGCGAGCAGCGTCAGCGGGTGCATGGCCTCGTCCATGCGCAGGCCCTCGACATACGGCCACTCCAGCACCCGCGAACCGACCATCGGCATCTGCTTGGGGTCGGCCAGCGTCACGAACTCGACGTACTTGGCGTTGCCGGTCGGCTCCACCTTGCGGATCAGGTCCGCCAGCGAGAAACCGACCCACGGAATCACCATCGACCAGCCCTCGACGCAACGCAGGCGGTAGAGGCGCTCCTCCATCGGCGCGAGCTTGAGCAACGAGTCCAGATCCAGCACGCCGGGCTTCTTCACCTCACCCTCGATCGCCACCGTCCATGGGCGGGTCTGGAGCTTGCCTGCGTTGCGGGCGGGGTCGGCCTTGTCGGTGCCGAACTCGTAGAAGTTGTTGTAGGTGCTGGCGTCGGCGTAGGCGGTGGGCTTGTCCATCGTCATCGCGCCGGGCACTGCGCTGCGCACGCCGGGCAGCGGGGCGAGCTTGCCGGGGCGGGCCACTGCGCCGCCAGGAACCTGGGCCAGCGCGTCGCGGGCGGCCCAGCTGGCCAGCACCGCACCGCCCGTGCCGGCAGCGAGCTGGCGCAGCCACTGGCGGCGGCCGGCGTAGACCTCGGGCGGCGTGATCTCGCTGGGAACGGGGTGGAAGAACCCGTGGTCGGGGTGGCCGTGCGGTCGTGTGGACATGGAGACGCTCCTGGGCTGAGACTCTCCCTCAGTCGCCGCGGCACCCCGACTTCTTACAGCCGGATCAGGCGCGTCGCTTCACCCGGGTGGGTGCCACCGGCATGGCGACCGTGGGAATCACCGAATCATGGCCCAAGGGCGATTCCGGCGCACACAGCTGCAGGGCATTGCGCTGGAAGCGGTCCCGGAAGTTCTTGCGTGCGAAGAGTTTCTGCTGCGCCTCGGCCGGCAGATCGGTGATGCGCAGCACGTTGTGCGCCACCAGCACGTCCACCAGATCCTCCAGCACCCGGATCAGCCCGGTGTCCAGGTGCGCGAACGACGCGCTCTTGCTGGAGGCCCCCAGCATCGCCTGCAGCTCCGGATGCTCCGGCGGCAGGAACTCGGCCCCCGGCACGGCGTCGCGGTGGATGCGGTCGATCTGGCCGCGGGCATCTCGGTGAACGTAGGGCATGGCAGAACCTCTCTGCATGCCTATCGGCGGAGGGCGCAGAGGCTTGAGCGGCTCACAGTTCCCCGTAGGAATGCAGCCCCGACAGGAACATGTTCACCCCCAGGAACGCGAACGTCGTCACCACCAGCCCGACCAGCGCCCACCAGGCCGACATCGCGCCGCGCAGGCCCTTCATGAGCCGCATGTGCAGCCAGGCCGCGTAGTTGAGCCAGACGATCAGCGCCCAGGTTTCCTTGGGATCCCAGCTCCAGTAGCCGCCCCAGGCTTCCGCCGCCCAGAACGCGCCGAGGATGGTGGCGATGGTGAAGAACGCGAAGCCGAGCGCGATGGCGCGGTACATCACGTCGTCCAGCACTTCCGGCGCAGGCGTGCGGGCGCCGATGACGCCACGGGCCAGGATCGTGAACGTGAACAGCGCCAGGCAGCCACCGAGCATGCGCATCGTCTTCACCAGCGCCTGCGAGACCTGCGGGCTGACGTTGCCCAGCGCCCAGAAGCCGATCAGCACCAGCATCACCGCACCGGGCACGCCGACCAGCCCGATCCACAGCGAGCGGGCCGGCGCGGTCTTGACGAGGTAGGCCAGTGCGACCATCGCGGCCAGCGCGAAGGTGCCGTAGCCGACGAAGTTGGCGGGGACGTGGATCTTCATCCACCAGCTCTGCAGGGCCGGCACCAGCGGCTGGATCTCGTGGGCACCGCGAGAGAGCGTGTACCAGAGCAGGAAACCGACCGCCGCGCTGACGATCAGCATCACGAAGCCGCCCAGCGCACGGGTGGCGTAGTGCTGTTCGTAGTAGAGGTAGATCAGCGTCGTCAGCCAGATGAAGAGCACGAACACTTCATAGAGGTTGCTCACCGGGATGTGGCCGATGTCGGCGCCGATCTGGTGGCTCTCGTACCAGCGCACGAAGGTGCCGACCAGCGCCATGAACACCGCGCCCCAGGCCAGCCAGGAGCCGATGCGCTGCGCAGCGTCGCTGCCGGAGAGCAGGCCGATCCAGTAGGACAGCGTGCACATGAACACCAGCACGCTCATCCACAGGATCGCGCTCTGGCTGGAGAGCATGTACTTGAGCCAGAAGACCTGCTCGGCTGCAGCGAGATCGGCCCCGAAGGCGTCCGTCTGGCGCAGATAGAGCGAGATGGCCAGCAACGTGGCCGCGCCGACGCCCAGGCTCAGCGTGCGCAGCGGCCCCCAGAACCAGCCCAGCGCGATCAGGCTCGGCACGGCACCGACCAGGATGCCGCGTTCGTAGCCGTCCATCGCCGTGCCGTAGCGTTGCCAGACGAAGGCCGCTCCACCCAGCAGGATGAGGGCGAACAGCCAGTCGAAGGCGCTGCGCCGGCTCAGCGGCGAGGCGCGGCCCAGGGTCAAGGTGGTGGTCTGGTTCATGGGGTTCCCGTCATGGCGTGGCCAGCATCCTGGTTTTCAGGGCATCGAAATCCTGGTCCGTGTCCAGCGTCGCCCGCGTGGTGGACAGGGCCAGCGTCACCGTGGTGGAGGCGGCATCGGCCGGGCCTTCGATCCAGATCCACAGGCGGCGTTCGCGAATGTAGAGCATCGCGAACACGCCAATGATCAGGAAAGCACAGCCCAGGTAGACCAGCGTCTGGCCCGGTGCCCGCGTGACCTGGAAGACGCTGGCCTGGACCTGGTCGAAGCCGGTCAGCGACAGCAGCAGCGGCGCCGGATAGGCGAACGAGTCCGACAGCGACAGCACCGCCTGGCCCATGAAGCGTTGCGCCTCTTCGCCCGGCGGCAGCGCGGCCAGCCCGGCCCGCTCGCGCACGAGGTTGAGCAGCTCGAACAGGCCGCCATTGAGGATGCGGATCAGCACCTCGGAGGTGCGGGTGCGGTCGGCCTCGGGGACATTGGTCTCGATGAAGTCCTGCAGCGCCTGCAGGCCGGCGCTCGGAGCGTCCTTGCGCACGATCTCGGCGCCGGAGAACAGCGTCAGCGCCCGCAGCACCGAGGCTTCGAGCTGCTGCGCGAGTTCGGGCTTGTCGGCGGGGGCGGACTTGCGCACGTAGCGGCGCGCGGCCTCCAGGCGGCTGGCGGGATCGGCCAGCGCCGCCTTCATCTGCATCCAGTCGTCCAGCGTGCTGCGCTCGTCGGCGGGAATGCGCAGGTAGCGGAAGGGCTGGTCCGGGGTGTCGCGCACGCCAGCGAGGAACAGCTTCTGCCCGTCCAGCTCCACCGGCAGCATGTAGTTGCTGTACTCGCGCGCCTGTCCGGAGGCGTCGCGCAGCTTGTATGTCACCGACGGGCCGACGTTGTGCAGCCGCTTGTCGCCCTTGACCCGCGCGCCCGAGCCCAGGTGTTCGCTGACCGAGCCGACCAGATCGACCTTGCGCACATCGGCGCCGGAGTTCGCGGCGGCCGCTCCGGCGTTCTCGGCGGCGAGGTTCTCGACGTTGATGGTGCGCAGACCCGTGAATTCGAGCTGGAGCTTGTCGGTCTGCGAAGCGGCGTTGGTCAGCGTGGTGGCGCCGCCGACTTCGCCCGTCACCTCGAAGGGCGCGCCGGGTCGGCCCATCGGACGGGCCAGCAGCGTGAGCCTGGAGCCGCCATCCTCGAAGCTGGACTGGTAGATGGCGATGCCCTGGTGGATGAAGGGCTCGTTGACCTTGACCTTGGCTTCGGTCTTGGTGCCGTCCGGGTCGTGGACGATGATGTCGCTGGCGAAGAGCTTGGGCATGCCCGTGTCGTAGTACTCGACGACGAACTTCTTCAGCTCGATCTGGAATGGCAGATCCTGCAGCACGATGCCGCTGGTGAGGTTGATCACCGCCGTGCCGGCCACCGCCTTCTCGGGCACGTAGAGGTTGGCGCGGAAGGTGGGGTTGGACACCGACAGGCGGTGTTCCGGTGGCACATCCTTCATCAGCCCGCCACCGGCATAGGTGGACTTGCCCAGCAGCGCCATCTGGGTCTTGACGATCAGGTCGCCGTCGAGCAGGCCGCCGATGCAGATCAGCACGATGGCGCTGTGGGCGGCGATGTAGCCGAGCTTGTTGGCGGCACCCTGCCGGGCTGCGACCATCACGCCCCCCTCACGGACCTGCGCCTTGCCCTTCCAGCCGTCGTTGGCCAGCACCTCGTTGACGCGGGCCAGCGCCTGCTCGCGCGACAGCGGCAGCGCGCCCTTGCCCTTGTGGTGGAAGGCCAGCAGCGCGGACTCGCGGATGTTTTCCTTGTAGTTGCGCAAGTCCCAGAGAATCTTGGGCGTGTGGCGCGCGACACACAGGCTGGTCGAGACCACCAGGAACAGCAGGATCAGCAGGAACCAGACCGTGCTGTAGACCGCGTACAGGCCCAGGCGGCCGAACACCTCCGACCAGAACGGGCCGAACTGGTTGACGTAGTTGACGGGCGGCTGGTGCTGCTGGACGACGGTGCCGATCACCGAGGCAATGCAGATGACCGTGAACAGCGCGATGGCGAAGCGCATCGACGACAGCAGTTCCACGGACTCCTGCTTCCAGCGCGAACCGCCCGGATTTTCTGGACCGGAAAGGGATGCGGACATGGCGGGCGGGATTATGCGGAGGAGAAGCTGAATGCAGCGTAAAGATGCAGAAAGGCCGGTCAGCGACCGGCCTTATTGAGCTGCATCAACGACGACGACCAGGGCCGACGTCTTCCAGGCGTTCAGTGCAGCCCGGCGATGTAGTCGGCCACGGCCTTGATCTCGCGGTCGTTCATCTTGGCGACCACGCCAGTCATGACGGCGTTGTTCTTGCGGACGCCGTCGCGGAAGGCGGTCAGCTGCGCGGTGGTGTAGTCGGTGTGCTGGCCCGACAGGCGCGGGTACTGGGCGGGCATGCCGGCGCCGGTCGGGCTGTGGCAGGCGGCGCAGGCCGGCACCTTGCGGTCGGCGATGCCGCCGCGGTAGATCTTCTCGCCCAGCGTGACCAGATCCTTGTTCCTGGCGGCACCGGCCTTGGCCTGCTTGCTGGCATAGAAGGCGGCGACGTTCTGCATGTCCTCGTCGCTCAGCGCCGTGGCGAAGCCCTTCATGACGGCGTTGTCGCGCTTGCCGGACTTGAACTCGGCGAGCTGCTTGACGAGGTACTCGGGGTGCTGGCCTTGCAGGATCGGGTTGGCAGGCGAACCACGCGAGCCGTCTGCGGTGTGGCAGGCCGCGCAGACCTGGGTGGAGATGGCCTGGCCCTTCGCCAGATCAGCCTTGGCAGCGGGCTTGGACTCGGAGGCCGCAAGCGGGGCGGCCATGGCGGCCGCCGCGATCAGGGCAAGAAGCGACTTGACGTGCGATTTCATGGTTGAGCGGCGCAAAGGCAATCGTTAGGCAGACGTGAAACCTGAAGATTTTACAATGGCGAATGATGACCCCCCCACTTGCCCCTCTCGTCGGTGGCGCAGACGCCACGCGGCACGCCCTTGCCTGGACCCACACGGCCCGCTTTCTGACCACGGCGAGCCGTCTGGACCAGCTCCCGGCGCATGAATTGCCCGAGATCGCCTTCGTGGGCCGCTCCAACGCGGGCAAGTCCACCGCCATCAACACCCTGGCCCAGCAGCGCCAGCTGGCCTACGCCTCCAAGACGCCCGGCCGCACGCAGCACATCAACCTGTTCGAGGTCGGCCCAAAGGACGCGCCGCAGACCTACTGGGCCGACCTGCCCGGCTACGGCTACGCGGCGGTGGCCAAGACCGCCAAGGCGCGCTGGCAGGAGGTGATGGCCGACTACCTGCGCGTGCGGCGCAACCTGTCGTGCGTGGTGCAGATGGTCGATTCGCGCCACGGCTTCACGGAACTCGACCGGCAGCTGCTGGAGTTCGTCGCCCCACGGCTGGCCAACGGCGAGGTGCGGCTGCTGGTGCTGCTGACCAAGGCCGACAAGCTCAACCGCAAGGAATCGACCGACGCGCTGCGCAAGGCACAGGCCGTGCTGGCGGCGCTGTCCACCGAAGCCTCCGACATCCGCATCACGCTGTTCTCGTCGCTCAAGCGCCAGGGCGTGGGCGAGGTGGCGGAGATCCTGCACCAGTGGGTGGCCACCACGCCGCCGCCCCTTGCCGCCCCCGACCATGACGCTGCCCCCTGACCCAGCCCCCGCCGAGCGCCCCGAGCGCCAGCGGCTGCAGATGGCCGACATCGCCCGCATCGCCGGGGTGTCGGTGGCGACCGTCTCGCGGGCGCTCAACGGCAGCCAGGAGGTCAGCGCCGCAACCCGCCAGCGCATCTCCGAGCTGGCGCGTTCGCTCAACTACACCATCAACGCCGGCGCCAAGAACCTGCGCCTGCGCCACAACAAGACCGTGGCGGTGGTGATTCCCTTCGACCAGCAGGCACGGCTGCACGTGTCGGACCCGTTTTTCCTGTCGATGCTGGGCAGCCTGGCGGACGCGCTGACCGACCAGGGCTACGACATGCTGGTCTCCCGCGTCGACGCCGACCAGCTGGAGAACGCGGCCCGCGCCTGGGACACCGGCGCCGCGCTGGGCGTGATCCTGATCGGCCAGTGGCACAGCCACGCCCAGATCAACGCCATGTCCGATCGCGGCGTGCCGCTGGTGGTGTGGGGCGCGCAGGTGCCGCTGCAACGCTATTGCTCGGTCGGCGGCGACAACGTGGCCGGCGGGCTGATGGCCACGCGCCACCTGATCGAGCGCGGCTGCCGGCGCATCGTCTTCATCGGCGACCCGACCACGCCCGAGGCCGCCCAGCGCCTGCGCGGCCACCAGCAGGCCCTGCTGGACGCCGGCCTGCCGCACGATCCGGCCCTGCAGCTGCATTCGTCCTTCGATACCGGCCAGGCGCGCGTGGCCCTGAGCCGGCTGATCGAGTCGGGCACGGTGTTCGACGCGGTGTTCGCCTGCTCGGACGTGCTGGCCATGGCGGTGATGCAGACGCTGCGGCTGCACGACCGCGAGGTGCCGCGCGACGTGGCCGTGGTCGGCTACGACGACATCGAGTGGGCCAGCCACGCCGATCCGCCGCTGACCACCGTGCGTCAGCCCGTCGCCCACGCTGGCGCGGAGATCGTCCACGCCCTGCTCGACAGCGTGGCCGGCGAGATCGTGCCGCCGCGCACGCTGGCGGTGGAGCTGGTGGTGCGGCGCAGCTCCTTGCGCTGAGGCTCACGCCGCACGCCGCACGTCTCAGGGCCGTCCCAGCATCAGCGACACGCCCGCCCGCCCGCGCGGCGCGTACGTCAGCCCCAGGTACAGCGGCCCCAGCCCGGTGTCGGCACCCAGGAAGACGCTGCCGCCCCAGCGCAGATCCTGCAGGCTGACCGCGCGCGACGAGATCCACGCATTGCCCGCCTCCAGCGTGACCCCGGC
The DNA here is from genome assembly GCA_013299055.1 of Sphaerotilus sp. Classification (GTDB taxonomy): domain Bacteria; phylum Pseudomonadota; class Gammaproteobacteria; order Burkholderiales; family Burkholderiaceae_C; genus Sphaerotilus. The sequence continues at coordinate 21,039 of JAAFKB010000044.1, read as the reverse complement.
GAACACGCCCCGCGTGAGCACCGGCTGGCGGTTGAGCCGCAGCATCCACGTCAGGCGTCCGAGCAGCGCATCGTTGCCAGCGAGCTGGTCGATCTCGTAGCCCGAGAGGTTGTGGAAACCACCCAGCGTGTAGTGGCCGACCTGTCCGGGGGTCTCGCGCTGACGGGCATGGCGCAGACGCAGCGTGGTCTCCACCGTCTGGCGCCCGAGGCTGGCGACCTGGGTCACATCCGCCTCGATGCGGTGGAAAGCGTCGCTGCCAGAGCGGGCCGCCGACCCCGACAAGGTACGCCGCCCCGACTGGACGCCCAGCTTGAGCCGCCAGCCCTGGCGCGGAAAGCTCGCGTGGTCGAGCTGGTCGATCACCAGCCCGCTGCGCAGCGCCCACTCGCGGCTGCGGCCGGCGGTCAGCGCAGTGGGGTCAGCGGTGCCGGCCGTGGTCTCCGCGTCCAGACTCAGCGCGTCGTGCACCAGCCCGACGCGCCACTCGCCCAGGTCGCCCAGCGGCTGCCCCAGGTCCAGCCCCATGCGCAGCTGTCCGCGCACCTGCCGGCCCAGCACCGTCAGCGCCCGCGCGCTCTGGTCGGGCAGCAGCGGCTGGTAGGTGGTGAGGCGGCGGCGCTCGATCTCGGCCCAGCCGGCCAGGAACCAGTCGCTCGCCGGCCCACTGCCCGCCCCCAGCGGCACGTACAGCTCGCTGAACCAGCGCGGAATCGAGCCGATCTGCGCCCGGTTGCGCCACTCGCTGCCACTGCCGTCAAGCCAGTGGCGGTTGTGGCTGAGCTTGACGTTGAACTCGCCACGTCCGGCAAAGTCACTCTGCACGTCCAGCCCGAGCCGGAAGTAGTGCGGCCCCCACGGCTTCTCCTCGACCCGGTAGACCAGCCCCGTGCCGGCCGGCAGGTCTTCGACGCGGTAGTCGACGTGCAGGTAGTCGCCGCTGGCGGCCAGCGTGCGGCTGTCGCGCTCGGCCCGTTCGACCGAAAACGGCTGCCCAGGCTGCACGGCCAGGGCCCCGCGCAGGCGCTCCGGTTCGGTGATGTCCTGTCCCTCGAAGCGCACCGACGCGATGGGCTGCGGCGGGTCATCCGGCCGCTGCTGCCCGCGGCGCATGGCCAGCCAGTCGGTCTCGCCCAGCCGCAGCGCCGCCAGCTGCGGCAGCAGTCCCGTGGCGTGGCGCTCACCCGCGGCGATCAGGTCGGCGGCACGGTCGAAGTCGCCCGAGGTCAGCCGGCCCAGCGGCGGCGCGATGAGCACGTCGCGGGCCGGGTCCAGCGCGGCCAGCGAACGCTGCACGTTCTGCTCGGTGAGGATGTTGACCATCTGCGAGGTCAGCCCCAGCACCGTGCCCAGGCTGTCGCGCCCGGCCAGCGGGGTACCGATGTTGACGGCGATGACGACATCGACGCCCATGGTCCGCACGACATCGACGGGCAGGTTGTTGACCAGCCCGCCGTCGCCCAGGATGCGATGGTCCACCTCGGTCGGCGGGAACACGCCCGGCACCGACATGCTCGCCCGCAGCGCCTGCGCCAGATCGCCCTGGCGGAACACCACCGCCTCGCCGGATTCCATGTCGGTGGCGACCGCACGGAAGGCGATCGGCAGGGCATCGAAGCTCGCCACCTGGCGCACCGGCAGCGTGTAGCGGCGCAGCAGCAGCTCCAGCCCGCGGCTCGACACCGACCCGATCGGCAGCATCAGCTCCCCCGAAGCGCGGCCCAGCCCCACCTCCAGCGCCGGCGAGATCTCGAAATCCTCCTCCTTGCGGCGCTGGCTCAGGGTCTCGCGGGGCAGGCGGTTGGCGAACAGCGTGGTCCAGTCCAGCGCCAGCAGCTCCCGCTCCAGCGCCTCGGCACGCAGCCCGCTGGCGTAGAGGCCGCCGATGATGGCGCCCATGGAGGTGCCGGCGATGGCGTCGATGGGGATGCGCTCGCGCTCCAGTACCTTGAGCACGCCCACATGCGCCAGCCCGCGCGCACCGCCGCCGGACAGCACCAGGCCGATGCGCGGACGGCCGAGCGCGGGGCCGACGTCGGGCGGCGCGGGCACCTCTGCCGCCCTACCGGGGACACACCACCCCAGGCCGAGGCCACCGACCACCGCCAGGACACCACACCACCACCGGGTAGAACGCAGACCACGCATGCCCGGATTGTGCGGCCCGCGCCTGTCCCTAGAATCCCGACCATGACGCTGCACACCCCGTTGCCTGAGCCGGTCCCCGTCGGCACCCTGCCCGCCTCCTGCGACGTTCTGGTCATCGGCGCAGGGCCGGCCGGCAGCGCCTGTGCGGCCACGCTGGCCGCGGCGGGCTGGTCGGTGTGTCTGGTGGACCAGCACGATTTCCCGCGCGAGAAGGTCTGCGGCGACGGGCTCATCCCCGATGCGCATGCGGCCCTGCAGCGGCTGGGCGTGCTCGACGAGGTGATGGCGCATGCCGAGCGGGTCGGCCAGGTGCGCTGCGTGGCACCGCGGGGCGGGCAGGTGGACGTGCCGGGCACGCTGGCCGTGCTGCCGCGCCGGATCCTGGATTTCCTGCTGGTGCGGCACGCGCAGCGCCAGGGCGTGCGGCTGGTGACGCCCGTGAAGTTCGACGCGGTGCTGGAGGACGCGGACGGCCGCGTCGTCGGCGCGCGGCTGCGGCAAGGCGAGGCGCGGCCGGAGGTGCGGGCGCGCTGGGTGGTGCTGGCCACGGGGGCGGGGGTGCCGCCGCTGGTGGCTGCGGGGCTGTGCACGCGCCGCACGCCCAGCGGCATCGCGCTGCGCGGCTACGTGCACAACCCGTCGCGGGCCGGCCGGCACACGACGATGGATGTCGTCTGGGACAAGGCGCTGCGCCCTGGCTACGGCTGGATCTTCCCGTGCGGACAGGACACCTACAACATCGGCGTCGGCGCCTTCTTCCGCCAGGGACAGGCGGCCGACGCCAACCTGCGCCAGATGTTCGACGACTTCACCCGCGTCTACGCCCCGGCCCGGGCGCTGATGGACGGCGGCACGCTGCAGGGTGGACTCAAGGGCGCACCACTGCGCTGCACCCTGGAGGGCGCCGAGAGCGGCCGGCCAGGTCTGGTCGCCACTGGCGAGACGCTGGGATCGACCTACGACTTCACTGGCGAAGGCATCGGCAAGGCGCTGGAAACCGGGCTGATGGCCGCCGATGCGCTCCTGAAGGGCGCAGGCGAGGCACTGGACGAGGCGGCGGTGCGCCGGCACTACGACGCCCGGCTCGCCACGCTGCGCCCCCGGTTCGCGCTTTACGAGAAGGCCAACACCGTCAACCGCCACCCGTGGCTGGCCGATCTGGTGGTCTGGCGGGCGCGGCACAGCGCGGGCCTGCGCCAGCGCATGGGGGGCGTGCTGGACGAGACCTCGAATCCGGGGCATCTGCTGTCGCTGCGCGGGATGGTGCGGCTGCTGAGGCGCTGAGGCGCTCCGGGCTGCGGATTCGGGCACCCGGGGACACGCGGCGCTTCAGTCCGGCCGTGTGGTGTCGATAGGCCCCGCAGGTGCCGCTTCTCGCAGGCGCCGGACCCGATGCAGCCCACGCCCGACACCGCCTCTGACACCCGAACCGGCACGGCCGCCTTGCAGCCTGGCTCGGCCGTGGGAGCGGACGCGGGCGCAGACAGCACGCACACCAGCGACTGGGACACGCTGCTGCTGCAGACGCACTACCGGCACACGCCACAGGCCGTGGTCTCCGGCATGGTCCTGTCGGCGCTGATCGCCTTCGTGCTGTGGCGGGTGGCACCACAGCCTGCGCTGGCGGTCTGGCTGGTCAGTGTCGAGACCATGATGGTGGCGCGGCTGCTGGTGGCCTATTACTTCCTTTGGGGTGGCGGGCGTGAACAGTGGTCGCTGCGGCGCTGGCACCAGATCATCCATGTCCAGACGGCGCTCAGCGGGCTGAGCTGGGGCATGCTGGGCGTGTTCTACGCCAGCATCGACGATCCGCTGTCGCGCACCGCGCTGGTGATGACGCTGATGGGGGCGTGCGCGGGCAGTGCGGCGCTGATCGGCGCGATCCGCGGCACGCTGAGCACTTTCGGTGCCCTCGCCATGGGACCGCTGATCGGCGTGATGCTCACCCGTGGCGATCTGGCACAGGGCTACATGGGGACGGCCCTGGTCTACTACGTCTTTCTCGTGATGGTCAAAGGCCCGGCCCGCATCAGCCACGCCATGCGGGCACAGCACGCCGACCGCTGTGACCGCGACCGACTCGTGGCTCGCCTCGAAGACGCCGAGCGGGTCGGGCAGATGGGTCATCTGGTCTGGAACGAGGCCACGCGGTACTCCATGCTCTCCGCCGAAGCCCAGCGCCAGCTCGGGTTCGACAGCGCGCTGGTCCGCAGCGCACGCGAGGTGTGGAGCCGCGTCGTCAGCGAGGACCGCGTCCGCGTCATCGGGCTGTCCAGCCAGGCGGTGGCACGCGGCGACCGGGAGCTGCGCTTCGACACCACGATCTGCGGTCCGTTCGGTACCCGTGACCTGCGCGTGGTGCAACGCTTCGACTACGACACGCAGGGCCGGCACGTGCAGACGCTGACCACCACGCAGGACATCACCGAGCTGAAGGACACACAGCGCGAGCTGCACACGCTGGCCTTCCGGGACGTGCTGACCGGGCTGGTCAACCGCGCCGGCTTCACGCAGCGGCTGCACGAGCGCCCGGTGCAGGCCGTGCTGATGCTGGACCTGGACCATTTCAAGTACGTCAACGACACGCTCGGCCACGCCACCGGCGACCGCCTGCTGGTGATGATGGCCCAGCGCCTGGGCACCTGCCTGCGCAGCCAGGACACGGTGGCGCGGCTCGGTGGCGACGAGTTCGCGGTGCTGATCCACGACGCGGTGGACCATGCCCAGCTGGAGCGCATCGCCCGGCGGCTGGTCGAGGCGCTGTCCACTCCGTGCCGCATCGACGACCACGACATCTTCGTCTCGGCCAGCGTCGGCATCGCCATGCGTGGCGGACACGCGGCCGAGACCGAACCCGACCCCGACACCCTGATGCAGCAGGCCGACACCGCCCTCTTCGCCGCCAAGGCCAGCGGGCGATCGCGCCACCAGTTCCACTCGGAAGACCTCAGCCAGCGCACCCGCGACCGTGTCACGATGGAGGGCGATCTGCGGCGCGGCCTGGCCGAGCGGCAGTTCGTCGTCCACTTCCAGCCCAAGGTCGCGCTGGCCGACGGCCGCATCGTCGGCGCCGAGGCCCTGCTGCGCTGGAACCACCCCGAGCGCGGATCGGTCTCGCCCGAGGAATTCATCCCGGTGGCCGAGGACAGCGGTCTGATCGTGGCCATCGGGGCCTGGGTGCTGCGCGACGCCTGCGCGGCGGCCGCCGACTGGAACCGCCGCCGCCCACCCGGCGAGCCGCCGCTGTGCATCGCCATCAACCTCTCGCCGCGCCAGTTCCTCAACCATGACCTCGTCGGCACCGTCACCACCGCGCTGACCCGCACCGGCTGCCGTGCCGAGTGGATCGAGCTGGAGATCACCGAGCGACTGCTGCTGGACGAGCGCGGCCAGGCGGGCGAGACGCTGGACGGCCTGCGCGCGATGGGCCTGACACTGGCGATCGACGACTTCGGCACCGGCCACTCCGCCCTGAGCTACCTGACGAAGTACCCGATCAGCACGCTCAAGATCGACAAGTCCTTCATGCGCGACATCACCACGCGCAGCGACCAGGCCGGTGTCGTGCGCGCCATCATCTCGATGGGCCACAGCCTGCAGCTCGGGCTGGTCGCCGAAGGGGTGGAGACACCGGAGCAGGCGGCCTTCCTGCGCGAGCAGGGCTGCGAGCTGGCGCAGGGCTGGCTGTTCGGCCGGCCGATGCCGCGCCACGAGTTCGCAGCCCTGCTGCGCAGCCGCAGCCCCGCCGCCCTCACGCCGACCGCGTGACCACCCGGTGGACCAGGTGCAGCTTGCGCACCACCGCCTGGCTGAGCACGAAGGGATAGAAATCCGGCTGGCCCATGCTGCGCGAGAGTTCGTTGAGCAGCGCGGTCAGCTCCACCCAGGCGTTGACCAGACGCAGGAACTCGGGGTCCGGCTGCGTCAGCACCGTGTCGTCGAAGGGGACGACCTCCACCTCCACATCGTCGGCGTCCAGCCCGAAGCTCAGGCCGGTGTCGAGCGCGTCCACCATGTGCAGGTAGTGCGCCCAGGTCTCGGCCCAGTCCTCCCACGGGTGGCTGCTGGCGTAGGCGCTGACATGCCAGTCGGCCCAGTCCGGCGCAGGGCCCAGTCGGTAGTGCCGCTCCAGCGCCGCGGCGTAGTCGGCCCGCTCGTCACCGAAGCACTGGCGGAACGCAGGCAGCCAGTCAGTGTCGTCGTCGGTACACGCGACGAGCCGGTCCCAGTAGTAGTGGCCGACCTCGTGCCGGAAATGCCCCAGCAGCGTGCGATACGGTTCGCGCAGGCTGGCGCGGATGCGCTCGCGGGTGGAGTCGTCGGCCTCGTCGGCGTTGAGCGTGATGACGCCGCTGGCGTGGCCCGTGCGCACCGGCTGGCCGTCCAGCGGGCGCAGGAAGTCGAACACCAGCCCGCGCTGCGTGTCCTCGCCCCCCGCACCCGCCAGCCGTGACTGCACTGGCAGGCCCAGCGCCAGCAGCTGCGACACCAGCCGCCGCTTGGCCTGCTCGATCCAGGCCCAGTCGCGCTGGTTGTCGGATCCGGTCTGGTCCGGGATGACGCGGTTCAGGCGGCAGGCCACGCAGAACACCGGGCGCTGGCCGAAGCCCGTGCGCTCCTCGTCTGGCACCAGCCAGTTGCACGCGGCGGCCGACACCGCGTTGGCGCAGTGGTGGAACACGCGGCCCGGCCGCAGGTGCAGCGCCGACGCCGGCCGGGCCTCGACCAGCGCCTCGCCCCGCACGTCCAGCGCCAGCAGCCGCCGCTGCACCGGGTCGTAGCCCAAGGCCCGACCGCACGACAGGCACGCGCTGTTGCGGAAGAACACCGGCGCGCCGCACAGACAGCGAAACGCCCGCAGCGTGCGCGGCTGGCGCCGTGCCCTCCAGCGGTCGGCCAGCTGGCGGCCGAGCTGCGACAGGAAAACCTCCATCGACCCACTCCCGAAAATGCAAGGCGGCATGGTAGTGTCTCGCGCCATGTGTCAGCTCCTCGGCCTCAACGCCAACACCCCGACCGATCTGGTCTTCAGCTTCACCGGCTTCGCCCACCGCGCCGCCGAGCACAAGGACGGCTTCGGCATCGCCTTCTTCGAGGGCGCGGGCGTGCGCCTGTTCGTGGACCACCAGAGCGCCACCGAATCGCCCGTGGCCGAGATGCTGCGCCGCTACCCGATCCGCAGCCGCCACATCGTCACCCACATCCGCAAGGCCACCCAGGGCCGCGTCGCGCTGGAAAACACCCACCCCTTCATGCGTGAGCTGTGGGGCCGCTACTGGGTGTTCGCGCACAACGGCAACCTGGTGGATTTCCACCCGAAGCTGCACGCGAACTTTCACCCGGTAGGCGATACCGACAGCGAGCGCGCCTTCTGCTGGCTGCTGCAGGAACTCGCCAAGAACCACGCCCGCATGCCCAGCATCCCGGACCTGACGCAGACGCTGGCCGAACTGGCGCCGAAGATCGCCCGCCACGGCACCTTCAACTTCCTGCTCAGCCAGGGCGAGGCGTTGTGGGCGCACTGCTCGACCAAGCTGCATTACGTGCAACGCCGCCACCCCTTCCCCTGTGCGCAGTTGCAGGACGCCGACATGACCGTGGACTTCGCCGACCTGACGACGCCGCAGGACCGCGTCGCCATCGTCGTGACCGAGCCGCTGACCTGCAACGAGGACTGGACCGCGCTCAAGCCGGGCGAGCTGGCCGTGTTCGTCGATGGAGACCGACTCTGATGGGTGCCTACCTGCTCCGCCGCCTCTGGCAGATGGTGCCGACGCTCGTCGGCGTCGTGCTGCTGGTGTTCTTCCTGTTCAAGTCCTTCGGCGGCGATCCTGCGGAGATCCTCGCCGGCCTGAACGCCTCCGCCGCGCAGGTGGACCAGATCCGCGAACAGCTCGGCCTGAACAAGCCGGTCTGGGAGCAGCTCTGGATCTTCGTCCAGCAGATCCTGCGCTTCGAGTGGGGCAAGAGCTGGGCGACCAACGAGTCGGTGGCGAGCCTGTTCGCCTCCAGGCTGCCGGCGACGCTGACGGTGATGGTGCCGATCCTGGTGCTGGATGTCCTGCTGGCGGTGCCGTTCGCGCTGGCGGTGGCGGCGGTGCGGGGTTCGCTGACCGACCGCGCGATCATGGTGGCGACGACGCTGGCCCTGTCGATCAGCTTCCTCGTCTACGTCATCGTCGGGCAGTGGCTGTTCGCGTTCCAGTTGGGCTGGTTCCCGGTGCAGGGCTGGACCGCGAGCGTCTGGACCAACCTGACCACCTACGCGCCGCTGCCGGTGCTGCTGGCGGTGATGGTGGGGATCTCGCCGCAGATGCGGCTGTACCGCAGCTTCTTCCTCGACGAGATCGGCCACGACTACGTGCGCACCGCCCGCGCCAAGGGCTTGAGCGAGCGGGCGATCCTGCTGAAGCACGTCCTGCGCAACGCCCTGATCCCGATCCTCACCAACGTGTCGATGCAGTTGCCGGGCATCTTCGTCGGCTCCTTCCTGATCGAGGTCTTCTTCTCGATCCCTGGCCTGGGGCGCGAGGTGATGCTGGCGGTCAACCGCAGCGACTACCCCGTCATCCAGGCGGTGACGGTCTACCTGGCGGTGATCACGATGGCCATCAACCTGCTCACGGACCTGCTGTACAAGGCGGTCGATCCTCGGGTGACGCTGAAATGAACGCCGTGAACGTGAAGCTGGACGCCCCCGCGCTGCGCTCCGAAGGCGTCTGGGCGCTCGCGTGGAAACGCCTGCGAGGCGACCGCGTGGGCATGGTGTCGATGGGCATCGTGCTGCTGTATGCGCTGCTGGTGCTGGCCGCCGTCGGCGGGCTGGTCGCGTCGCGCTGGCAGGCCGAACTCGGCGTCTCCTATGCGCCGCCGACGCTGCTCGGCCCGGCGCCGGAGTTCGCCGCGATGCCCGGCGCGGCCTCGTCGGCGTCCGCCTCCAGTCCCGCCCAGCCGCTGCTCGACCTGACCTCGGTCGATCCGCTCGCGCCACGCTACGCCGAGTGGGACGCCGCCACGAAAAAGCAGTCCATCGAGACCACGGTCCAGTCGCCCACCCTGCCCTTCGGCGGCGACCGGCTCGGCCGCAGCGTGCTCGACAAGGCGATCAAGGGCTCGCAGATCTCCATCCTGGTCGGTGTGCTCGCGGCGGTGGTCGCGGCGGCGATCGGCACGGTGCTCGGCGCGCTCGGCGGCTTCTTCGGCGGCCGGGTCGGCGACCTGCTGGAGTGGGTCTACAACGTCTTCACGTCCATCCCCGGCATCCTGCTGATCTTCGCATTCGCGGCGGTGGCCGGGCGCGGCGTGACCAGCGTGGTGCTGATCCTCGGGCTGACCGGCTGGACCGGCATCTACCGGCTGGTGCGCGCCGAGTTCATGAAACACGCAGTGCGCGACTACGTGCGCTCGGCGGAAGCGATCGGCGCGAGTCCCGCCCAGCGCATGTTTCGCCACATCCTGCCCAACGTCAGCCACGTCGTGCTGGTGCAGCTCTCCATCCACGTCGTCGGCTTCATCAAGTACGAGGTCATCCTGTCCTACCTGGGCCTGGGCGTGAGCGTCGATCAGGTGAGCTGGGGCACGATGCTGGCGGAGGCGCAGAGCGAAATGATCCTGGGCTACTGGTGGCAGCTCGCGACGGCCACCTTGTTCATGGCCGTGTTCGTGACCGCGTTTTCGCTGATGACGGACGCGCTGCGCGACGCGCTCGACCCGAAGCTGCGCGGGCTGGAGGACTGAGGCCATGACAACCCTGCTGCGCATCGAAGACCTGAAGGTCCGCTTCCGCCTGGGCCGCGCACAAGGCCAGACCCGCTGGGGCCGCGCCGTCGGCGACGACACCGGCGGCGTCAGCTTCGACATCCCCGAGAACACCACCGTCGCCCTCGTCGGCGAATCCGGCTCGGGCAAGAGCGTCACGGCGATGTCGATCGTGAACCTGCTGCCCGACAACGCCGAGCGGTCGGGGCGCATCCTGTTCGACGGCCGCGACCTGCTGCAGGCGACACCGGCCGAGCTGCGCGCACTGCGGGGTCGCTCGATCGCCTGCGTGTTCCAGGATCCGATGGGGTCGCTCAACCCGGTCTTCACCGTCGGCGCGCAGATCGCCGAGTCGCTGCGGCTGCACCTGGGCCTCGGTCGCCGCGCCGCGCTGGCCCGTGCGCAGGAGCTGCTGGTCGAGGTCGGCTTGCCCGAGCCGAAGCGGCGCCTGTCGAGCTACCCGCACGAACTGTCAGGCGGGCAGCAGCAGCGGGTGATGATCGCGATGGCGCTGGCCTGCGAGCCGCGCCTGCTGATCGCCGACGAGCCGACCACCGCGCTCGACGTGACGGTGCAGCGCCAGATCCTCGAACTGCTCGCCCGCATCAAGGCCGAGCGGCGCATGGGCCTGCTGTTCATCAGCCACGACCTGGGCGTCGTCGGGGAGATCGCCGACCAGGTGGTGGTGATGCGCCACGGCCAGATCCGGGAAACCGGCACGGTCGCGGACATCTTCACCCGCCCGCAGGACGCCTACACCCAAGCCCTGCTCGCCAGCCGGCCGCGCCTGGACGATCCGCTGCCCGAGCGACACCGTGCGGCCGACGCCCCGGTGCTGATCGAGGCCCGAGGGCTGTGCAAGTCGTTCCCGATCCGCGACGGACTGTTTCGCCGGCGTGAGTTCAACGCCGTGCAGGACGTGAGCTTCACCTTGCGGCGCGGGCACACGCTGGGCGTCGTCGGCGAGTCCGGCTCGGGCAAGACGACGATGGGGTTGACGCTGCTGCGGCTGCACGAGGCCACCGCCGGGCAGGTGCTGTTCGAGGGCCAAGACCTGTTCGCGCTGGACGGCCCCGAGCGGCAGGCGCTGCGCCGGCGCATCCAGATCGTGTTCCAGAACCCGTATGCCTCGCTCAACCCGCGTTTCACCATCGGCCAGACGCTGCTGGAGCCGATGCAGATCCACCGGATCGGCGCCGACGACCGCGAACGTGAAGCCCGTGCACTGGCCTTGCTGGAACGAGTCGGGCTGGACGCGAACGCCTTCGGCCAATACCCGCACGAGTTCTCCGGCGGCCAGCGCCAGCGCATCGCCATCGCCCGCGCGCTGACGCTGTCGCCCGAGGTGCTGGTGCTCGACGAGGCGGTGTCGGCACTGGATGTCTCGGTGCAGGCGCAGGTGCTCGCGCTGCTCAGAGAGCTGCAGGACGAACTCGGGCTGGCCTACGTCTTCATCAGCCACGACCTGGCGGTGGTGCGCAGCATGGCAGACGAAGTGCTGGTGATGCAGAACGGGCAGGTGGTCGAGCAGGCCGACGCGCGGACCTTGCTGAGTGCGCCTCGGCAAGACTACACACGCCGCTTGCTCGGGGCGATCCCCCGTGGCTACACCATCCGCTGAGTGCGAGTGCGTGGTGATCCTGCCGCTGTTCACGGGATGTCCGAAGGGCAATGTTGCGAAGATCCAGGCACCGCCACCTCCGGCCCACCGCCCGCGGAGCACCACCATGAAACCCCGCTGGATCGACTGGCTGGCCGCCGCCGCCATCGCCTTCACGCTGACCATCGGCACCACCACCAGCGTGGCCGATGACCTGCAGCCCGTCCTCTACTGCCGCTGAAATCCGTAACCAACGGATACCATCAGTACCACCGCGTGCAGTAGTGCGCAAAAAGCGCATTCCACTTGCAACAGCATGGAAAGAGCCTCAAGAACTCGGCTTACGCTGCCACCACGCACTGCGCCTTGTCCTTGTGTTTTTGTCCACTGTCCAAACGGAGACTGACATGAAGTTTCGCTGGTCCGAATGGCTCACCGCTGCAGCACTGGTCCTCACCTTCAGTGCCTTTGCCGCCTCCGACGCCTCCGAGCAAACGGCGGTCATCGCCGAAACGCGCTGACTGTGCGGTACGTGGCACAGCTGGAGATGACAATTTCGCTGTGCCGTTCCATCATGAAGCCTTCTCGTGACCCCTCCTCAGGGAAGCCTTCGGGACTGGGCGCTGCCCCATGTCCCCGGGAGGCGGGCGTTCCGGGCTTTTGAGAGCGAGCCCCCGGAGTCGCGTCCCGCCTCCCGTCTTTTTTCTTCCCCCGACTTCCCTGCACGGCACCGGCCTCTGCCGCCATCAGCTTCGTGCCAGCGCGATGGCCAGATCGGCGCCCACCTGCGCGTTGTGCTTCACCAGCGCGATGTTGGTGACCAGGCTGCGGCCAGCGGTCAGCTCCTTGATGCGCCCCAGCAGGAAGGGCGTGACCCGCTTGCCGCTGACACCCTGCGCTGCGGCCTCGTCCAGCGCCTGCCGCGTGATGGCCTCGATCTCGACCGGCGCGATCTCGTCCGCCAGCGGCACCGGGTTGCTGAGCACCACGCCGCCGCCCAGCCCCAGCGCCCATTTCGTCCGCACGAACCGCGCCTGGTCCACTGGATCGTCGATGCGGAAATCGCACGGCAGCCCGCTGTCCCGGCTGTAGAACGCCGCGAACCGGTCCTGTCCCACGCCGACCACCGGCACGCCATGCGTCTCCAGATACTCCAGCGTCAGCGGCAGGTCCAGCACCGACTTGGCCCCCGCACAGACCACCGCCACCGGCGTGCGCGCCAGCTCCTGCAGATCGGCCGAGATGTCGAAGCTCTCCGCCGCCCCGCGGTGGACTCCGCCGATGCCCCCGGTGACGAACACCTCGATGCCCGCCCGCGCCGCGCAGACCATCGTCGCCGCGACGGTGGTGGCACCGACCCGCCCCATCGCCACCGCATACGGCAGGTCACGCCGGCTGAGCTTCATCACGTCCGGGTCACGGCCGAGCTGTTCGAGCTGCGCGTCGGACAGGCCGATGCAGATCTGCCCGCCCAGCACCGCGATCGTCGCCGGCGTGGCCCCACGGGCGCGGATGATCGCCTCGACCTCGCGGGCCGTCTCGACGTTCTGCGGCCAGGGCATGCCATGGGCGATGATGGTCGATTCGAGGGCGACGATCGGGCGGCCGGCGTCGCGCGCGGCCTGCACTTCATCGGAAAAGCGCATCAGGGGATCGGACATCGGGGTTCCTTGTCAGAGGGCATCAATCGGAAAGCGGAAAACGGAAAACGGAAATCGAAGAGAACGGCCAGGCATCCGGTGCGACGGTCTCGGCACATTGGACTGTCCACGCCGCCCGCGCCAGCGCCCGCGCACAGGCAGGTGACCAGCCGTGGTCCGCGACGGCGCCGGACCAGAGGCCGTGGCACAGGCCGGCGGCCAGCGCATCGCCCGCCCCGGTCACATCGACCACCGCCTCGGCGGGCACGACCGGCGCGGCCAGAAACACCAGCGCGCCCGCCGCCGCCGTGGTGTGGCACAAGCCCGCCGCGCCCAGCGTGACGACCACATCGCGCACACCCGCCGCCTGCAGACGCGCCACACCCGGTGCCAGCGCCTCGGTGCCCGCCCAGGCCGCGAGTTCACCACGGTTGAGCACCAGCAAGCGCACGCCATGCAGCCGCGGTGGCAGGCGCGCCATCTTGGCCTCGGACACGGCGACCAGCACCAGCGGCGGCGCGCCCTCCTCGGCCGCCGCTGTCACCAGCGCGGCCAGCGTCGTCGCCGGCAGGTTCAGGTCGGCCACCACCAGCGCCGCGCCACGGCACACGTCCGCGTGCTGCGCCAGCCAGTCCGGCGTGAGCTGTTCGCACAGGTCCATGTGGGCGAGCGCCACGTAGAGGTCGCCATCGCTGTCCAGCACGGCGGTATAGCTGCCGGTGAGCGCACCGCCGATCGCGTGCACGGCCTGCACGTCGATGCCCGCCTGCGCCGCATCGTCCAGCAATGCGCGGCCGGCGGCGTCCTGCCCCACGGCGGCGAGCAGCTGCACCGGGACGCCGCAGCGGGCGAGGTTTTCCGCGACATTGCGGGCGACACCACCGAAGGTCTCGCACGCCGTGGCCGGGTTGGAGCTGCCCGGCCGCACGGGCGCCGCCACGCGCAGCTTGCGGTCCACGTTGGCGCCACCAAGGCAGACGACGGCCGTCATGCCGCGTCGATCCGCGCCAGCGCAGCCGCCTTCACCGCATCCCCCAGGAAGGACGCCCGCACCGCCGCCCGCTGCTGCTGCACCAGCGTGTCCACCGTCAAGCCCTGGTGGACTTGCAGCGCGGCCAGCTCGCCACTGAGCGTCACCCGCGAGATGAGCCGGTTGTCGGTCGAGCACGACAGGTTCAGCCCCGCCACGGTCATCGCGCCAAACGGGTGCGCGGCCAGACTCGCCGCCGCCCCGGTGTGGACATTGCTCGACGGACAGACCTCGAAATGCACACCCGCCGCCCGCGCCTGCTCGACCCAGACCGGGTTGTCCATCACCCGCACGCCGTGGCCGATGCGGGTGGCGCCGAGCCGGATCGCCTCGATGACACGCTGCCCGTCGTCGGCCTCGCCGGCGTGGCAGGTCAGGCCGAGTCCGGCGTCATGCGCCAGGTGCAGGGCTTCGCGGTGCAGCGTCGGTGGAAAGCCCCGCTCGGCACCCGCCAGGTCGAAGCCGATGACGCCGCGGTCGGCATAGCGCCCCGCCATGCGCGCCACCGCCGCCGTGCGCTGCGGATCGTCCATCCGCATCGCACAGACGATCAGGCCACACGGCAGGTCACTGCGGGCCAGCCCTGCCAGCAGCGCCTCGATCGCCGCGTCCGGCCGCAGGCCCAGCGGCGCGAACAGGCTCGGCGCCATGCGGAACTCGGCCAGCACGCAGCCGTCCAGCCGCGCATCCTCCGCCGCCTCGAAGGCCACGCGCTCACACGCCGCCGCACTCGCCATCGCCCCCACCGTCAACGCGAAGCCGGCCAGGTACCGCTCCAGGCTGCCCGCGTGCGCGTTCGCCGTGAACCACTGGCCCAAGGCGTCCGCGGTGTCGGCGGGTGGTGTCAGGCCCCGCGCGCGGCACAGCGCCAGCAGTGTCTCAGGCCGCAGACCGCCGTCGAGGTGTTCGTGGAGCAGCACCTTGGGCCGGGTGCACCAGGCATCGAGGAGGTCCGTCGGCCCTGGTGGGCATGGGTCGTGCTTGTCTGGCATGGCGTCGGACCCTGATGTCTAGGGAAAACGTGAAGCATCTGTCGGCTGCCGCAACGGCGGGGCAGCCGTTAGGATGGTGTGAACTCCGACCCCCGTCAACACCTCAGCGAGACCCCCGATGAAGCACCTCCTGCGCCTGACCGCCCTGTCCGTCACCCTCGCCGCCGCGCTGCCCGCCCTGGCCGATCCGGCGGTCATCTTCGACATGGGTGGCAAGTTCGACAAGTCCTTCAACGAAGCGGCCTACCGCGGCATGGAACGCTGGAAGAAGGAAACCGGCAAGCCCTACCTCGAATTCGAGATCGCCAACGAGACCCAGCGCGAGCAGGCCATCCGCCGCATGGCCGAACGGGGCGCCAGCCCGATCATCGGCATCGGCTTCGGCCAGGCGTCCAGCATCGAGAAGGTCGCCAAGGAGTTCCCGAAGCTCAAGTTCGCCATCATCGACATGGTGGTGGACGCGCCCAACGTGCAGTCGGTCGTGTTCAAGGAGCATGAAGGCAGCTTCCTCGTCGGCATGATGGCCGCGCAGGCGAGCAAGACCGGCAAGGTCGGCTTCGTCGGCGGCATGGACATCCCGCTGATCCGCAAGTTCCAGTGCGGCTACGAGCAAGGCGCCAAGTTCGCCAATCCGAAGGTGGAAACCTTCGCCAACATGACCGGCACGACCGGCGCGGCCTGGAACGACCCGGCCCGCGGTGGCGAGCTGACCAAGGCGCAGTTCGCCAAGGGCGCGGATGTCGTCTTCGCGGCGGCGGGCGGCACCGGCATCGGCGTCTACCAGGCGGCCAAGGACGCGGGCAAGCTGGCGATCGGCGTGGACAGCAACCAGAACCACCTGCAGCCCGGCACGATGCTGACCTCGATGCTCAAGCGCGTCGATGTCGCCGTCTACAACGTGGCGAAGAACCACACGCCGGGCATCGCGTCGCTGGGTCTGGCCGAAGGCGGCGTGGACTACGCGGTGGACGAGCACAACGCCAAGCTGGTCAGCGCCGACATGAAGGCCAAGGTCGATGCGGCCAAGGCGGACATCGTCAGCGGCAAGCTCAAGGTGGTCGATTACATGGCGGCCAACGCCTGCAAATGACCGTCCCCGCCACATCCGCCGCCATCGCCGTGCGCATGGCCGGTGTCTGCAAACGCTTCGGGGCGGTCGCGGCGAACCAGGATGTGGCCCTCACCGTGCAGACCGGCTCAGTCCACGGCCTAGTCGGCGAGAACGGCGCCGGCAAGAGCACGCTGATGTCGATCCTCTACGGCTTCTACACCGCCGATGCCGGGTCGATCGAGGTCTTCGGCGAGCCGGCGACGATCCGCAACGCGCAGGACGCCATCGCCCGCGGCATCGGCATGGTCCACCAGCACTTCATGCTCGTGGACACGCTCAGTGCGCTGGACAACGTGATGCTCGGCGCCGAGCCGCACGCGCTGCTGCACAAGGCGGAAGGCCAGGTGCGCGAGCGGCTGCGTGAGCTGATGCAGCGCACGGGCCTGAACGTGAACCTCGACACCCTCGTCGGCGACCTGCCGGTGGGCGACCAGCAGCGGCTGGAGATCCTGAAGGCGCTGTACCGCGGCGCCCGCGTGCTGATCCTCGACGAGCCGACCGCCGTGCTGACGCCGCAGGAGACGCTGCAGTTGTTCGAGGTGCTCGCCCGGCTGCGCGAGGCGGGCACGACGATCATCCTGATCACGCACAAGCTCAAGGAAGTGATGCGGTTGTGCGACCGCGTCACCGTGATGCGCGCCGGGCAGGTCGTGCACGACTGCGAGATCGCCGACGCGAGCGTCGAGTCGCTGGCCGAGGCGATGGTCGGGCGCAAGGTGGCGATGGGGCGGCAGGTGGACAGCGCGGTGAAGCGTGGCGCGGTGCTGGTGCAGGCGCGTGGGCTGGGCTTGCGCGACAAGCTGGGCGTGGTGCGGCTGCGGGAGTTTTCGCTGGACCTCCACGCGGGCGAGATCGTCGGCGTGGCCGGCGTGTCGGGCAACGGGCAGAGCGAGGTGCTGGAGCTGCTGTCCGGGCTGCGGGCGTCGGATGGCGGCACGCTGCAGGTCGGCGAGCGCCGGTTTGCCGCACCCAAATGGCTCGATCCACGCACCGCCCGCACGCTCGGCATCGCCCATGTGCCCGAGGACCGCTACGCCCGGGCGATGGTGATGGGCTTCGAGGCGTGGGAGTCCGCCGTGCTGGGCTACGAAGGCTTGCCCGGCTACAGCCAGGGCGGCTGGATGCGCCGCGCCGCGATGAAGCTCGCCACCGCGCAGATGATGGACAAGTTCGACGTGCGCCCGCGTGACCCGCAACTGGTCAGCGGCAAGTTCTCGGGCGGCAACCAGCAGAAGCTCGTGCTGGCCCGCGAACTCGGTCAGGCACCGAAGATCCTGCTCGTCGGCCAGCCGACCCGCGGCGTGGACATCGGCGCGATCGAGTTCATCCACGGCCGGCTGCGGGCGATGCGGGACGCGGGCTGCGCGGTGCTGGTGGTGTCGAGCGAGCTGGACGAGATCCTGGCGCTGGCCGACCGGGTGCTCGTGATGAACCAGGGGCGGGTGACGGGGGAGCTGCCGATCGCCGACTGCACCGAGGCACGGCTGGGGATGCTGATGGTCGAAGGAGCGGCGGCATGAGCGCGAGTCGAAGTGCCAATGCACCGTTGCCGCGCTGGGCGGATGTCGCGCTGATGCCGGCGATCAACCTGCTGGTCGCCCTGATCGCAGCGGGCGTGGTGGTGGCGCTGGTCGGGCAGAGTCCGTGGGAGGTGCTGTCGGTGCTGATCCGCGGCGCGTTTGGCACGCCGCGCGGGCTGAGCTACACGCTGTATTACGCGACGACCTTCACCTTCACCGGGCTGGCGGTCGCGGTCGCCTTCCACGGCGGGCTGTTCAACATCGGCGGCGAGGGGCAGGCCATCCTCGGCGGGCTGGGCACCGGGCTGGTGGCGCTGTGGCTCGGGCCGCACCTGCCGGCGGTGGTCGTGCTGCCGCTGATGCTGGTGGGCGGGGCGCTGTTCGGGATGGTGTGGGCGGCGGTGCCGGCCTACCTGCAGGCGTACCGCGGCAGCCACGTCGTCATCACCACCATCATGTTCAACTTCCTCGCCAGCAGCCTCCTGGTCTACCTGCTGGTGAACAAGCTCAAGCCGCCGGGGTCGATGTCGGTCGAGAGCCAGTCGTTTGCCGCGTCGGCCAAGCTGCCGGCCATGCACGAACTGCTGGGTGCGCTGGGCATCGCGTGGCCGTCGTCGCCGCTGAACCTGAGCGTGGTGCTGGCGCTGCTGGCGGCGGGCGCGGTCTACCTGTTCCTGTGGCGCAGCCGGGCGGGGTATCGGCTGCGGGCGGTCGGCTCCAGCGAAGGGGCCGCCGCGTATGCCGGCATCGAGCCGAAGCACCAGGTGCTGGTCGCGATGGGCCTGTCGGGCGCGCTGGCCGGACTGGTCGGCATGAACGAGATCGCGGGCGTGGCCGGGCGGCTGCAGCTCGACTTCGTCGGCGGCGCGGGCTTCACCGGCATCGCGGTCGCGCTGATGGGGCGCAACCACCCGGTCGGCATCCTGCTGGCGAGCCTGCTGTTCGGGGCGCTGTTCCAGGGCGGGGCCGAGGTGGCGTTCGAGGTCTCGGGCTTCAGCCGCGAGATGGTGGTGACGCTGCAGGGCTTCATCGTGCTGTTCTCGGGCGCGATGGCGTATGTGATCGCGCCTCGGGTGGCGCGGTTGCTCTTCGGCCGGATGGTGCAGAAGCAGGGAGCCGCCCATGGATGAGGCGCTGATCGGGGCGCTGGTCGCCTCCACGCTGCGGGTTGCGGCGCCGCTGATCCTGTGTGCGCTGGCCGGGTTGCTGTCCGAGCGGGCCGGGGTGATCGACATCGGGCTGGAGGGGAAGATGCTCTTCGCCGCCTTCGCCGCGGGCACGGTCGGCGTGTGGAGCGGCTCGACGGCGGTGGCGCTGTTGGCAGCGATGGGCGTGGCGATCGTGCTGTCGTGGCTGCACGGGCTGGCCTGTGTCAGCCACCAGGGCGATCAGGTGGTGTCGGGCGTGGCGATCAACATCATCGCCGCCGGGCTGACCGCCGTGCTCGGCATCGCGTGGTTCAAGCAAGGTGGACAGACGCCGCCCGTCAGCGACGCGGTGCGCATCCGGGCGGTGTTCCCGTCGATGGCCGATTCACCGCTGTTCGGCCACAACGCGCTGGTGTACCTGGCGCTCGCGCTGGTGCCGGCCGTCTGGTGGATGGTCTACCGCACGCGCTTCGGCCTGCGCCTGCGGGCGGTCGGCGAGAACCCGGCGATGGTGGACGCGGCCGGCGTGTCGGTGACGCGGCTGCGCTACGCGGCGCTGACGCTGAACGGGATGCTGTGCGGGCTGGCCGGCGCCTACCTCGTGCTGGCGCAGAACGCCTCCTTCGTGCCAAACATGACGGCGGGACGCGGTTTCATGGCGCTGGCCGCGATGATCTTCGGCCAGTGGCACCCGGTGCGGGCGCTGTGGGCCTGCCTGCTGTTCGGGGCGCTGGACGCGATCGCGATCCGGCTGCAGGGGGTGAGTCTGCCGATGGTCGGCGAGGTGCCGGTGCAGGCGGTGCAGGCGCTGCCGTACCTGCTGACCGTTGTGCTGCTGGCGGGGTTCATTGGCAAGTCGGTGGCGCCGCAGGCGTTGGGGCGGGCGTATCTGAAGGAGCGTTGAGCATGGCGCCGAACAAGTTGAACCTGCTGGAACTGAACGACTTCCCGTGGAACGCGCTGATGGACGCCGCCCGCGCTGCGCGGCTGCAAGCCCACGCGCCCTACTCGCGCTTCCTGGTCGGCGTGGCGGTGCTGGATGAACACGGCCGGCTGCACGCGGGCTGCAACGTGGAGAACGCCGCTTATCCACAAGGCGTCTGCGCCGAAGCGGGGGCGCTGTCGGCGATGGTGCTGGCGGGCGGACGGCGGCTGCGGGCGGTGGTCGTGCTGGGCGATGCGGGCGGCGCGCTGGTGACGCCGTGCGGCGGCTGCCGGCAGAAGCTGCGCGAGTTCGGCGCGGCGGACCTGCCGATCCTGATCGCCGATCCGCAACGGGCGCTGGCCCGGTTCACCCTCGATGACCTGCTGCCGCACAGCTTCGGCCCGGACCACCTTTCCCCGCATCCGTGACCCCGACATGACCGACACCGCCCTCGACCGACTCCGCACCCGCTGCGCCGATCAGCCGCCCCGCATCGCCGTCGTGCTCGGCTCCGGCTGGGGCGGGCTGACGGCGCGGCTGCAGGACGCCGAGCGCATCCCCTACGCCGAGCTGCCCGGCTTCCCCGTCTCGACGGTGGCGGGCCACGACGGCGCACTGTGGCTCGGCCGGCTCGGCGCGCACCGGCTCGCGGTGATGAGCGGGCGCAAGCATGTCTACGAGACCGGCGACGCGGACGGCATGAAGACCCCGCTGCGCACGCTGCGGGCGCTGGGCTGCGAAGTGCTGGTCCAGACCAACGCGGCCGGCAGCCTGCGCCCTTTGATGCCACCCGGCAGCCTGATGGCGATCAGCGACCACCTGAACCTGTCGCAGCGTTCGCCGCTGGTCGGCGAAGCGGGTTCTGAACGCTTCGTCAGCATGGTCGATGCCTACGACCCCGCGCTGCGCCAGCACGCCCAGGCCGTCGCGCAATCGCTGGGCACGCCGCTGCACGAAGGGGTGTTCGCCTGGTTTCTCGGGCCGCAGTTCGAGACGCCGGCCGAGATCCGCATGATGCAAGGCTTCGGCGCCGACGCGGTGGGCATGAGCACCGTGCCCGAGACGATCATCGCCCGCCACGCCGGGATGCGCGTGCTGGCGCTGTCGCTGCTGACGAACATGGCCGCCGGCTTGTCGAACGAACAGCTCAGCCACGCCCACACGCTG
>JAAFKB010000043.1 GCA_013299055.1 Sphaerotilus sp. | reverse complement strand
ACCGCAACCGGATGCGCGACCTGATCGCCTACGAGTCCGACCGCAGCTACTGCCCCGCTGGCACGGCCTACGACTACGGCTGCGCCCGCAACGTCAACCGCGCCCGCCTCACCGGCCTGACGCTCAGCGGCGAACACCGCTGGGGTGACCTGAGCCTGAGCGGCACGGTCGACTTCCTCGATGCCATGGACGTGGTCACGGACACCCGCCTGACGCGCCGCGCTGCGCACCAGGAAAGCCTGGCGGGCGACTACCGGCTGGGTGACTGGACGGTCGGTGCCGCCCTGCTGCGGGTGGGCGCACGGCCGGACGGTGGCAAGGTGCTGGACGGCTACACCACGCTGGACCTGAAAGCCCACTGGCGGTTTGCACCCCAGTGGCGCCTGGAGGCCAGGCTGCTCAACGCCACCGACCGCGACGTGGAACCCGCGCGCGACTACCAGGGCCTCGGACGCCAGGGCTGGCTGGGCGTGCGCTTCGACGGCGCGGTGCTGTGACCTGAGTGGCCATGCACGAGTTCATCCTCGGCGGCCAGCGCAGCGGCAAGTCGCGCTGCGGCGAGTCGCGTGCAGCCGACTGGCTGGCGCGGCCCGGTCACCGTGCCGTGCTGCTGGCCACCGCGCTGGGTGGGGACGACGAAATGCGCGCCCGCATCCAGCGCCACCAGGCCGACCGTGCCATGCGGGTGCCGGCGATGGCGCTCGACGAGGTGCCCCGTGACCTCGCCGACGCCCTCCGCCGGCACAGTGCGCCAGACTGCCTCGTGCTGGTGGACTGTCTCACGCTCTGGCTGACCCAGTGGCTCATGCCGCTGGAGGGTGCGCCCGTCGAGGACGCCACCTGGCTGGCCGTGCAGGCCGATCTGGACGCCGCGCTGCGGGTGGCGCCCGGTCCGGTCGTGCTGGTCTCCAACGAGATCGGCCTCGGACTGGCGCCGATGTCCCGCGAGGCGCGGCGTTATGTGGACGCACTCGGTCGGCTGCACCAGCAGGTTGCGGCCCGCTGTCCGCGGGTGACGCTGATGGTGGCGGGGCTGGAAATGGCGGTGAAGCGATGACCTGGATGCGCTGGACCGTCGCGCTGGCGTGCCTGCTGGCCGGGGCTGTCCGTGCCGAGGTGAGCGTGCGCGATGACCGTGGCGCGACGGTGAGGCTGTCCGCTCCGCCGCAGCGGGTGGTCTCGCTGCTGCCGTCGCTCACCGAATCCGTCTGTGCGCTCGGCTTCTGCGAGCGGCTCGTCGGCACCGACCGCCACTCGAACTGGCCCGCCAGCGTGGCCGCGCTGCCCAAGCTCGGCGGGATGGACGATGCCCAGCTCGAACGCATCGTGGCGCTGCGGCCCGACGTGGTGCTGGCGGCCCGCTCGACGCGGGCGGTGGAGCGGCTGGAGGCGCTCGGGCTGCGCGTGGTCGTGCTGGAGCCGGACAGCCAGGCCGAGACCCGCCGCACCGTCGCCACGCTCGCCACGCTGCTGGGGCGACCGGAGCAGGGCGCCGTGCTGTGGGCGCGCATCGACCAGCAGGTGCAGCGTGCCGCGGCCCGCGTGCCGGTCGCATGGCGCGGACAGACGGTGTACTTCGAGGTCGATTCGGCGCCCTACGCCGCGGGCAGCACCTCCTTCCTCGGCGAGCTGCTGACCCAGCTGGGGCTGGGCAACATCGTCCCGCCCGCGCTCGGGCCCTTTCCCAAGCTCAACCCCGAATTCATCGTCCGTGCGCAACCTGCGCTGGTCATGGCCGTGGAGCACCGCCTGCGCGAGATGCCGCGCCGTCCCGGCTGGTCCACCCTGAAGGCGCTGCAGACCGGCCGCACCTGCGCGTTCGCGTCCAGCCACCACGACATGCTGGTGCGCCCTGGCCCGCGCCTGGGCGAAGCGGCCGAGCGGATCGCCGACTGCCTGCAGGCGCTGCCCGTGGAGCGCAGTGCGCCGTGAGCGGGCACGAACAGCGCCGCCGCACCGGTCTGGCCTGGGCGCTGGCGCTGGTGGCACTGCTGGGTGGCATGGCCGGGCTGGTCGCCGGCAGCGAAGGCTGGAGCCTCGGCGCCTTGCGCACCCTGCTGGCCGATGGCGCCGCCGACCTGATCCTCTGGCAGATCCGTGCCCCGCGCACGCTGGGGGCGTGGCTGACCGGTGCGCTGTTCGGACTGGCGGGCGCCATCGCGCAAGGGCTGTTCCGCAACCCGCTGGCCGACCCCTACCTCCTGGGGTCGGCGGCGGGGGCGTCGCTGGGGGTCGTGCTCGTGCTGGCGGCGGGCGCGCTGGCGGGTGTCGGGATGGACCTGGCCGCGGCCGAATGGCTGTCGCGTCTCGGGCTGGCCGCTGCCGCGTTCCTTGGTGCGCTGGTGGGGGTGGGGCTGACCTTGTCGCTGGCACGCGGGGCGCAGCACACGACGCGGCTGCTGCTGGCGGGCGTGGTGGTCGGCGTGGTGCTGGGGGCGCTCAACGATCTGCTCACGACGCTGGCGCCGGACGCGCTGCGTGGCAAACAGGCCTTCCTGCTGGGTACGACCGGGTTCCTGGGCTGGTCGGGCTGCGCGGTGCTGGGTGCGGCGCTGCTGCTGGTGCTGCCGCTGGGGTGGCGGCTGGCACGGGTGCTGGACGCGCTGACGCTGGGCGCGGACAGTGCCACCAGCCTCGGGCTGCCCCTGCCGCGCCTGCGGCTGGTGCTGGTCGTGCTGATGGCGCTGGCGACGGGGACGGCGGTGGCGCAGGCGGGCATGGTGGCGTTTGTCGGGCTGGTGGCGCCGCATCTGGTGCGCCGCTTCGTCCACGCGACCCACGGCTACCGGCTGGTGGCCAGTGCGGCGATGGGCGGTGCGCTGCTGCTGGTGGCCGACGTGCTGGCGCGCACGCTCATCGCGCCGCAGGAGCTGCCGGTCGGCGTGCTGACCGCGGTGCTCGGGGGCTGCTACCTGCTGTGGCTGCTGCGGCGGCGGGAGATCGTCGGATGATCGCTGCCCACGCGCTGCAAGTCCGTCTGGGCGACCGCCCGGTCCTGCATGGCATCACCGTGGAGTTCCCGCCCGGCTGGACCGCCATCGTCGGCCCCAACGGCGCCGGCAAGTCCACCCTGCTGCGCGCCCTGGCCGGTCTGCAGCCGCTGCACGGCGGCGAGGTCACGCTGGCTGGTCGCCCCTTGTCGCAGTGGTCCGCTCGCGACCGCGCCCGCCAGCTCGCCTGGCTGGCGCAGCAGGCCGACTCCAGCGGCGAACTCGCCGTGCGCGATGTCGTGCACCTTGGGCGGCTGCCGCAGCTCGGCCTGTTCGCCACCCCCGGCCCGCTGGACGAAGCCATCGTCCAGCAAGCCATGCACGACACCGAATGCCAGTCCTGGCAACACCGCCGCCTGTCCGAACTCTCCGGTGGCGAGCGCCAGCGGGTGTTGCTGGCGCGTGCGCTCGCCGTCCAGGCGCCGGTGCTCCTGCTGGACGAACCCACCACCCACCTCGACCCGCCGCACCAGGTCGCCCTCGTGCGGCTGATGCGCCAGACCACCCGACTCGGCCACACGCAGGTGGTGGTCAGCGTGCTGCACGATCTGGGCCTCGCGCTGGCGGCGGATCGGCTGGTGGTGCTGGCGGCGGGTCGGGTACGGGCGGTGGGCCGCTGTGATGCGCCGGACGTGCAAGCGGCGCTGGTGGCGGTGTTCGGCGGCGCAATCCGGATCGTGCAGGTGGAGGGCCAGTGGGCGGCCTTGCCGCGGCTCGTGTGAGCGGCATGCGTTACGTCTGGACATCGACCGGGAGGGTGCGCACGTCTATGCTTCGCGGCCCGGCCGCCGGGCACCGCACCACCACAACGACCGCCAGACCATGACCACCTCCATCCACGACCACCCCGCTGCGGGGCCCCACGGCGGGCCGGACGCCCTGGGCGTGCCGCGCTGGGATTTCTCCACCACGGCCAATGCGTGCGGCCCTGCACCGGTGGCGCTGGAGCAGGTGCGCCAGGTGGATGTGCGCCGCAGCCCCGACCCTGGCTACACCGTGCTGCGCCAGCAACTGGCCCGCCTGCATGCCGTGGACCCGGTGCGCATCGTCGTGGCCGCCAGCGCCAGCGAGTTCATCCACCGCATGAGCCTGGCCATCGCGCTGATCCACCCCGGTGCCCGCGTGCGCGTGCCGGACTACGGCGGCCATGTCTACGCTGCTGCGGCCCGTGCGCTGGGCCTGCCAGTGGTGCGCGAGATCGACGATGTGGACGCGCAGGATCCACCGTGGCTGATCTGGCATGCCGAACCGGGCAGCCCGATCGGCGACGCCCGTGCAGCACCGCCGTTCCAGCCGGGCGAGTCGGTGCTGGTGGTGAACCGGACCAGCGCGCCGCTGCGCCTGGACGGCGAGGCCCCGGCGGTTCCGGAGCATGCGTGGCAGCTCTGGTCGCCCTGTGCCGCGCTGGGGCTGGTCGGCGTGCGCGCTGCCTATGCCATCGCCCCGGCCCGCCTGCCTGCCTGTGCCACGCTGACGGACTGGCTGCTGGAGCGCCTGGCCGTGCTGGCGCCCGCCTGGCCGCTGGGCGCCCACGGCGTGGCGCTGCTGTCGTGCTGGGCCAGCGAGGAGGCGCAGAGCTGGGTCCGCTCCAGCCTGCACATCCTGCGGAGCTGGCGCCGGCAGCAGATCGAGCTGTGCCAGAAGCGCCTGGGCTGGACCTGCCTCACCAGCGTCACGCCCTACTACATCGCCCGCTGGGGTCAGTGGTCGGCGGGTGACGAGGCCGCGTCCGATCCGCTGCACCCGTCGCGGGTCTTGCCGGCGCTGCGGACGGCGGGCCTCAAGCTGCGCGACTGCACGGCGATGGGCCTGCCCGGCTGGGTGCGCGTGAGCGTGCAGCCGCCGCCGACACAGCAGGCGCTGTCGCTGCTGTGGCGCCAGACGGTGGGGGACGGGGCGTTTGTGCCGACGGTGCGCCAGTCCGGTTTTTCCACGGGCTTCCAGTCCCTGTCCACCTACTGAGGAGTGCTGCGTGGCACGCGCGATCATGGTCCTGGGCACCACCAGCGGCGCCGGCAAGAGCTGGCTGGTCACGGCGCTGTGCCGCTGGTATGCGCGGCGCGGCTACCGGGTCGCGCCGTTCAAGGCACAGAACATGAGCAACAACGCCCGCGTCGTGCCTGCACCGGACGGCACGGTGGGCGAGATCGGCAGCGCGCAGTATTTCCAGGCGCTGGCCGCCCGCGCCACGCCCGAGGTGCGCCAGAACCCGGTGCTGCTGAAACCGGAGGCGGACACGCGCAGCCAGGTGGTCGTGCTGGGCGCCGTGCGGCGTGACCTGGCCGCCGTGCCGTGGCGCGAACGCAGCGAAGTGCTGTGGCCGTTTGCCCGCGACGCGCTGCACGCACTGATGGCCGAACACGACGTGGTCATCATCGAAGGCGCCGGCTCGCCCGCCGAGATCAACCTGCACGCCAGCGACTACGTGAACATGCGCACCGCGCTGGCCGCGGACGCCGCCTGCCTGCTGGTGACGGACATCGACCGCGGCGGCGCCTTCGCCCACCTCTACGGCACGCACCAGCTGCTGCCCGTGGAGGAGCGGGCGTTGATCCAGGGGTTCGTGCTCAACCGCTTCCGGGGCGACGCGGCCTTGCTGTCCCCCGGCCCGGAGCAGCTCGAAGCCCTCACCGGTGTGCCCACGGTCGCCGTGCTGCCGATGTGGCGCGAGCACGGCTTGCCCGAGGAAGACGGCGTGTTCGACGACCGCAGCACGGGGGGAGCCTCGGCCACGTCCACCCGCCCGCTGCGCCTCGCCGTCGTGGCGTATCCGCGCATCAGCAACCTCGACGAATTCCAGCCCCTGCGCAACCTGCCCGGCGTGCGGCTGGTCTGGGCGCGCAGCCCGAGCGATCTGGACGGCGCGGACTGGGTGGTCCTGCCCGGCTCGAAGCACACGACGGCGGATCTGGCCTGGCTGCGTGCGCAGGGGCTGGATCTGGCGGTGGCGCGCCACGCGGGGCAGGGCGGGGCGGTGCTCGGGATCTGCGGCGGCCTGCAGATGCTGGGCGAGGCGCTGATCGACCTGCACGCGGTGGACGATCCGCTCGGGGGCAACGCGCCGGGGCTGGGGCTGCTGCCGCTGGTGACGGTGTTCGAGCCCGAGAAACTGCTGCGGCCGACGCAAGCCCGGTTCGCCACGCTGACCGAGCCGAGCGTGGCGACAGGCCCATGGTCGGCGCTGTCGGGTGTGGCCTTCGACGGCTACGAGATCCACCACGGCCGCACCGCCCAGCACCCCGACCTGCCCACCGCCACCGCCGCGGTGCGCAACGCGGCTGGCGACGTGCTCGGCTGGCAGCAGGGCAACGTGCTCGGGCTGTACGCGCATGGCCTGTTCGAGTCGCCCGCCGTGCTGCGCGCGCTGTTCGGCGTCGAGGTGTGCACGCTGGATGCCGTGTTCGACGGACTCGCCGATTTTCTGGACCAGCATGTGCCCGAGAGCGTGCTGATGAACTTGCTGAAAGACCGCTGATGAGCCCGATCCCCCAGATCCCCCGGATCCCCCAGATTGCCGACCTGCGCGACGAGGCGCTGACCACCCGCGTGCAGACCGCGCTCGACCAGAAGACCAAGCCCCAAGGCTCGCTCGGCCGCATCGAGGCGCTGGCGCTCAAGCTCGCGCAGATCCAGGGCCGCGACCTGCCCGCGCTCGAACACCCGCAGATGGTCGTCTTCGCGGGCGACCACGGGCTGGCGGCGCGGGGCGTCTCGGCGTTCCCGAGCGACGTGACGTGGCAGATGGTCGAGAACTTCCTGGCCGGCGGTGCGGCCGTGAGCGTGCTCGCCCGGCAGCACGGGCTGGCGCTGACGGTGGTCGACGCTGGCGTGAAGCACGATTTCGCGCCGCGTCCCGGCCTGCTGGCCCGCAAGATCGGCTGGGGCACGGCCGACGCGCTGGAGGGTCCGGCGATGACGGCGGCGGAGTGTGCGGCGGCGGTCGAGTCGGGCGCGGGCGTCGTGCGCAGCCTGCCGGGCAACGTGGTGCTGTTCGGCGAGATGGGCATCGGCAACACCTCGTCGGCCTCGCTGCTGATGGCGCGGCTGACCGGGGAAGCCATCGACCGCTGCACCGGGCGCGGCACCGGCGTGGACGGCCCGGCCCTGGTGCGCAAGACCGAGATCCTGCGCAAGGTGCTGGCCCGCCACGCCGCCGCGACCGATCCGCTCGACGCCCTGGCGGCCTTCGGGGGTTTCGAGGTGGCGATGCTGGTCGGCGCGGTGCTGGAGGCGGCGGCGCAGCGGCGCGTGATCGTCGTCGATGGGTTCATCGTCAGCAGCGCGGTGCTGGTGGCGTCGCGGCTGTCGGCCAACGTGCTGCAACGCTGCGTCTTCGCGCACCAGTCGGACGAATCCGGCCACCGGCTGATGCTGGCGCGCCTGGAGGCCGAGCCGCTGCTGAGCCTGGGGCTGCGGCTGGGCGAGGGCTCGGGGGCGGCGCTGGCCTGGTCGCTGCTGGACTCGGCCTGCCGCATCCTGGCGGAGATGGCGAGCTTCGCGTCGGCGGGCGTGAGCGGCCGGGCGGGCTGACCGCGATGCCGCGCCTGCTGCACACCGCCGACTGGCAGATCGGCCGCCAGTACACCACCTTCCCGCCCGACAGCGCCATGCCGCTGATGGAGGCACGCTTTGCCGCCGTCGAGCGGCTGGCGCGGCTGGCCACGGCGCACCGCGTGGACGCCGTGCTGGTGGCGGGCGATGTCTTCGACGCCCAGACGGTGTCCGAGCGCACGCTGCGCCGCCTGTTCGATGCGCTGGCCGGCTACGCGGGGCCGTGGGTGCTGCTGCCCGGCAACCACGACGCGGCGCTGAGCGAAAGCGTCTGGCAGCGGGCGGTGCGGCTCGGGATCGTGCCGGCGCGGGTGCATCTGGCGCTCCAGCCCGAGCCGATCGTGCTGGCCGAGGCGGGGGTGGCCGTGCTGCCGGCGCCGCTGACCCAGCGCCACACCTACGCGGACCTGACCGACTGGTTCGACCACGCCGAGACGCCGCCGGGGCTGGCGCGCATCGGTCTGGCACATGGCTGCGTGCAGGGCGTGCTGGCCGAGGACATCGACTCGGCCAACCCGATCGCGCCCGACCGGGCCGAGCGGGCGCGGCTGGACTACCTCGCGCTGGGCGACTGGCACGGTTGCCGCCGCCTGGACGCGCGCACCTGGTACAGCGGCACGCCCGAGCCTGACCGCCACAAGGACCGCGACAACGGGGCCGGGCAGGCACTGCTGGTCGAGCTGGCGCCCCGCACCTGCGCCGACACGGCCGCCGATCCCGCGCCGCAGGTCACGCCGCTGCCGGTCGGCCAGTTCCGCTGGCAGCGCCTCGTGCTGGCGCTGCAGGTGGAGTCGGATCTGGATGCCGCTGCCGAGACGCTGGCGGCGCTGGGCCAGGCCGACGTGGTGGACTTGCGCCTGCGCGGCCAGCTCGACCTCGCCGGCGAGCAGCGGCTGAACACCGTGCTGGCGCAGACCGAGGCGCGGGTGCGTCACCTGGACGTGGACCGCAGCGCCCTGCGCCTGGCGCCCACGGCCGACGACATCGCGGCCCTGCGCGCCGACGGCTACCTCGGTGCGCTGATCGACGAGCTGCACGCGGCGCAGCAATCCACCTCGACCGCCACCGTGCCATCGCCCGAGCTGGCCCGCGAGGCGCTGGCGCTGGTGGCCGCGGCGCTGGCCACCCGCCGTGCTGGCCAGGGAGCCTGAACCATGGACCACATGCCAATCCCGCTCCCGCTGCAGCTCACCCGCCTGCGCGTCGAGCAGTTCCGCCAGTTCCGCCGACCCTTCGAGCTGCCCGACCTGCAGCCCGGCCTCAACCTGTTCACCGGCGCCAACGAGGCGGGCAAAAGCACGCTGGTGCGCGCCATCCGCGCCGCCTTCTTCGAGCGCCACCGCTCCAGCACCGTCGATGACCTGCGGCCGTGGAGCGATCCAGCCGCCGCGCCGACGGTCGAGCTGGACTTCGTGCTCGACGGGGCGCCGGCGCGGCTGGTGAAGACCTTCCTGAAGCACAAGCGGTGCAGCCTGCAGCTCGGTGCGCAGCGGCTCGACGGCGTGGACGCCGAAGACCGGCTGGCGCACATCTTCGGGTTCGCCTACGCCGGCAAGGGCGCAGCCAAGCCGGAGCATTGGGGCATTCCCGGCCTGCTGTGGATCGAACAGGGCACCGGCCAGGAGCTGCACGGCCCGGCCCAGCACGCCCGCGAGCACCTGCACGACGCGCTGCAGGGCCTGATCCATGGCCGCGAGGCCGAGCAGGGGGCTGCGACGCTGGCGGCCACCGACGGCGACGCGCTGCTGGCGCAGTTCACCAAGGCACGTGACCTGCTGCTCACCGGCACGGGTCGCCCGCGCGGCGACTACCTGGCCGCGCAGGAGTCACTGGAGGCACAGACGGCGCAGCTCGCCACGCTGGACGAACAGATCCTCGCCTACCGGCAGCAGGTCGATCAGCTTGCCGCCGAGCGGGCTGAACAGCAGCAGGACACACGCGACCGCCCCGAGGACACGCTGCGCCGCGACCTGCAGCAGGCGCAGACGGAACGCGAGCGGCTGGCGCAGATCGAACGGGCCCTCGCCGAAGACCGCGCCCGGCTTGCGGGGCTGCAAGGCCAGCAGCGCCTGCTCGACCAGCAGCGCGACGATGCCGTGCAGCAGGAAACCGCCGTCCTGCGCCGCCGCGCCACGCAGCAGGCGGCGGTTCAGACGCTCGAATCCGCCGAGGCCGCGCTGCAACCCGCCCGCCAGCACGCCGACAGCGCCCGCGCCCAGTGGACGCAGGCCGACACCCGCTTGCAGCAGGCCCGTCAGCGCGCCCAGCGCACCGAAGCCCAGACGCAGCGCGACACCACCGCCCGCCACGCCACGCAACAGCGCGAGCAGCTCGCCGAGGCCGAAGCCGCCCGCCAGCGCCTGATCATGCTGCAGCAGCAAGCGGCCGGCTGCGCCATCACGACCGCGCAGGTCGAGCCCTTGCGCCTGGCGGAGCGCGCCTGCCGCGAGGCGGGGTTGCAGCGCGACGCGGCGGCGACGCGGCTGGCCTACACGCTGGAGCCGGCACAGTCGGTGGAGCAGTTGCAGGCCGAGGGCCAGGTGATCGGACGGCTGGAGGGCCGCGGCGAGCGGCTGCTGCTGGCGCCGACATGGCTGCGCGTGCCGGGCGTCGGCACCTTCCACATCCAGCCCGGTGGCGAGGCGCTGGTCGAGCGCGAGCGGGCGCACGCCGCTGCGCAGCAGACCTTGCAGCAGCAGTTGCAGGCGCTCGGGCTGCCCGATCTGGCCGCGGCGGAAGCCCGTCTGCTCCAGCACACCGCGTTGCAGGCCGACCTCCGGGTGGCCGAGCGCGAGGTCAAGCTTCTGGCGCCGAAGGGCGTCGATGCGCTGCGGCTGCTGCTGGCCCAGACCGAGGAGGCGCTGCGGCTGGTGGACGCCCGGCTCGGGGCGCTCCCCGACTTGCCGGCGACGGACGGCGGGCTGTCCGAAGCCGAGCCGGTGGCCCAGGCCGCACTGGCCCTCGATCGCCAGCAGCAGGCCGCCCTCGCCCACGCGACGCAGCAGCACACGCTGGCCCGCAGCGAACTCGACGCTGCCACCCGCGAACTGGCCGCCGCCGAAGCCGCCTTGCACGACCCCGCCCGCCAGCAGCGCCAGCACGAGGCCGAGGCCCAGCGCCAGCGCCTGTCCACGCAAGCCAGCGAGCTGACCACCCGCATCGCGCACACGGGCCAGACGCTGCGCGATGCCCGACCCGACAACGTGGCGCAGGACATCGAGCGCCTGACCCGCAGCCTGGCGCTGCACGCCAAGGCGCAACAAGACCGCCTGCTGCGCATCGCCCGGCTGGAAAGCACGCTGGAACAGGCTGGCGCGCAGGGGTTGGAGGAACGCCGCGCCACGCTGGCCGGTGAACGCGAGCGCACCCAGCGCCGCCACACCGAGCTGAGCCGCCGCGCCGCGGCGCTCGACTGGCTCTGCCAGCGCCTGACCGAGCAACGGCGCAAGACGCTGGCCCACCTGCAGGCGCCGCTGCAGCAGCACCTGCAGCACTACCTGCACCTGCTCTTCCCGAACGCCACGCTCTCGCTCAGCGATCAGCTGCTGCCGACCGCGCTCAACCGGCCCGGTCTGCCCGTGGGCGACAGTGGCGAGTTCGACGCCCTGAGCTTCGGCGCACGCGAGCAGCTCGGCCTGATCGTGCGCTTCGCCTACGCCGACCTGCTGCGCGCGGCGGGTCGGCCGACGCTGCTGATCCTCGACGACGCGCTGGTCCACAGCGACGCTGGCCGGCTGGCGCAGATGAAGCGCGTGCTGTTCGATGTCGCCCGGCGCCACCAGGTGCTGCTGTTCACGTGCCACCCGGAGCTGTGGCGCGACCTGGGCGTGCCGGCACGGGCGCTGGAGTCGCTGCGCGGGGCGGTGGCGTGAGCGCCGTGCTGCACGAGCTGCGGCTGTTCTGCATCGCGCTGCAGTTCTTCACCCGCGTGCCGGTGCCGGCCTGGGTCGGCTGGTCGCCGGAGTGGATGCACCAGAGTGCGCGGCATTACCCGGCGGTCGGGCTGTGCATCGGCGCGGTCGGGGCGGCGGTGCTGTGGGGCGCGGCGCAGGTCTGGCCGCTGCCGGTGGCGGTCGGGCTGTCGATGGCGGCCACGGTCTGGATGACCGGCGGCTTCCACGAGGACGGTCTGGCCGACACCTGCGACGGCCTGGGTGGCACGGTCAGCCGCGAGCGGGCGCTCACCATCATGAAGGACTCGCGGCTGGGCAGCTACGGCGCGCTCGGGCTGGTCGGCGTGCTCGGGCTGAAGGCGGCGGCGCTGCACGGCGTGGTCTCGGCCGGGCTGCTGGCGGCGGTGGTGGCCACGGTCTGGGCGCATGCGCTGTCGCGGGTGGCGCCGGTCGTGCTGCTGTGGTGGCTGCCGTATGCGGGCGATCTGGAGCACGCCAAGGCCAAGCCGATGGCGCAGCAGATCTCGGGCGGCGGGCTGGTGGTGGTGCTGGGCTGGGCGGTGGTGGTCAGTGGGGTGGCGGTGTGGGGGCTGGGCGACTGGCGGCCGGTGCTGGCTGGCCTGCTCGGGCTGGCGGGCATGGTGCTGTGGTGCGGGCGGTGGTTCCAGGGCCGGCTGGGCGGGTTCACCGGGGACACGCTGGGTGCCTCGCAGCAGTTGAGCGAACTGGCGGCGCTGCTGGGCTGGCTGGCGGTGCTGCATGGCTGAGGCATCGGTCGACCTGCGGATCTGGCGCCACCCGAAACCGATCGGCGCGGCCGGCCGCTGCATCGGCCGCACCGACCTGCCCGTCGATCCGCGCCGCACCAAGCGCCTGGCCCACCGGATCCGCCAGCACGCCCGCCGCCACGGCCTGCCGCACGCGGTGGTCACGTCGCCGCTACGCCGCTGTGCCGACGTGGGCCGCTGGCTGCGGCGCTGGGGCTGGACGCACCGGGTCGATGCACGGCTGATCGAACTCGACTTCGGCGACTGGGACGGTCAGCGTTGGCGCGACATCCCCTGGGATGCCCTCCGCGCCTGGGAAGCGGATTTCATGGACCACGCGCCGGGCGGCGGCGAGTCGCTGCGGTGGTTGCGCGGGCGGGTCGAGGCGGTGCTGGCGCGGGATCGGCCGGTGCTGGCGGTGGGGCATGCGGGCTGGATCAACGCGCTGCGCACGCGCGACACCGCAGAGATCGGCGCGGCGGACTGGCCGGCACCGTTGCGGTACGGTCAGTGGCTGGCCGTGGTGTCCACCCAGTCGGGCAACCAGACGATGCGACCCCTTGATGCGGCCTTGTCGACGTAGCGGCGGTCGGCGGTGATGAACAGTGCATCCGGTGTGTCGAGGGCCACAGCGTGGTACAGCGTATCGAACAGGTGATGGTTCAGGCTCAGTGACAACTCCAGCGCCGTGGTCAGGTGTTCTCTCGGATCGGCATGGTCGATGTCGAGGCAGTCGAGCCATGCGACATGCCTCACTGCGCCCTGTGGGTCCAGCCGAGCCAGCACTGCTGCCACCTCGGCCAGAAAATGCGGCGGCTGGCGCATGGTCACGCGATCGGCGTGGATGGCCTGCAGCAGCGCGATCGCCTGATCGACGTGTTCTTCGCGCTGCGCCCACAGGCCCTGCACGAACCACTTGACGGCCACGCTGGCATCGACCACGCAGATCACGGCCGACCCTCGCCGCGGGCAGCGTGGAACTGGGCTTCGCTGACCTGCGGCGCCGTGGCGTGGGCGGACAGGATCTGCTCGATCGCCTGCCGGTGGCGCTGCTTGCGCTGTGCGCGCTCCACGGCCTCGCGCATCAGGGCGGCGATGATGGCGCTCTTGTTCTGCGTGGCGAAGGTGGCGTTGAAGGCCGCTTTCAAGTCGTCCGGCACACTGAAGTTGACGGTGGCCATGGTGATGCCTGTCAAGTTGTTGAAGATTTCAACATTATGATGCCGCCGCTGACCACAAACCCCGAAAGCCCTCAGCCCATGTTCCGCACCCTCCTCAAATCCAAGATCCACCGCGCCACCGTCACCCACTGCGAGCTGCACTACGAAGGCTCCTGCGGCATCGACGAAGACCTGCTCGACGCCGCGAACCTCTGCGAGAACGAGCAGATCCACGTCTGGAACATCAACAACGGCGAACGCTTCGTCACCTACGTGATCAAGGCGCCACGGGGCAGCGGGATCCTCTCCCTCAACGGTTCGGCTGCCCGCCGCGCCAGCACGGGCGATCTGGTCATCCTCGCCGCGTTCGCGCAGGTGCAGGAGGACCAGGTGGCCGCACACGAACCCAAGCTGGTCTTCATGGACGAGGCCAACCGCATCAAGCAGCTGCGCGCCCACCCCGAGAACCCGCCGCAGACCTCGCCGCTGCGCTGAACCGGACGGCGCAGCCCATGGCCCCCGACCTGTTCCCCCGCCGCATCGTCTGCCTGACCGAGGAGACGACCGAGACGCTCTACCTGCTCGGCCAGGAGCACCGCATCGTCGGCATCTCCGGCTACACGGTGCGCCCGCCGCGTGCCCGGCAGGAGAAGCCGCGTGTCTCCGCCTACCTGACGGCCAAGATCGACAAGATCCTCGCGCTGGAGCCCGACCTGGTGCTCGGTTTCTCGGACCTGCAGGCCGACATCGCCAGCCAGTTGATCCGCGCGGGCGTGTCGGTGCATGTGTTCAACCAGCGCAGCGTGGCCGAGATCCTGCGCATGGTCGCCATGGTCGGCGCGATGGTCGGCGCGCACGAGAAGACGGCGCTGCTGCTGGCCGACCTGCAACGCGGACTGGACGAGGTGGCCGCGATCGGCCGGACGCTGCCCCGGCGTCCGAAGGTCTATTTCGAGGAGTGGATGGACCCGATCATCACCGGCATCGGCTGGGTCAGCGAGCTGAGCGCGCTCGCGGGCGGCGAGGAGTGTTTTCCGGAGCTGGCGGGGCAGTCGCTGGGCAAGAACCGCATCGTCGCGGACCCGCTGGAGGTGGTGCGCCGCTCGCCCGACGTGATCCTCGGCTCGTGGTGCGGACGCAAGTTCCGGCCCGAGCAGGTGATGGCGCGGCCGGGCTGGGAGCCGGTGCCGGCGGTCGTCGACGGGCAGGTGTTCGAGATCAAGTCGAGCGAGATCCTGCAGCCCGGCCCGGCGTGCCTCACCGACGGCGTGCGGCAGATCCAGCGGCGCTTGCTGGACTGGGCGGCGCTGCACGCCTGATCACGCCTGCACCGACTTCGGCTGGAAATCGCAGCAATCCGCCACCGCGCAGTCCCAGCACCGCGGCTTGCGCGCCTGACAGACGTAGCGCCCGTGCAGGATCAGCCAGTGGTGGGCCTCGACGCGGAACTCGGCCGGGATGCGCCGCAGGTACTGCTGCTCGACCGCCAGCGGCGTCTTGCCCGGCGCCAGCCCGGTGCGGTTGCCGACGCGGAACAGGTGCGTGTCCACCGCGCAGGTCGGCTCGCCCCAGGCCACGTTCAGCACGACGTTGGCCGTCTTGCGCCCGACACCCGGCAGGGCTTCGAGCGCCTCGCGGCTGCGGGGCACCTGCCCGGCGTGCTCGGTCAGCAGGATCTGGCTGGTCGCGTACAGATGTTTCGCCTTGTTGCGGTACAGGCCGATGGTGCGGATGTGGGCCTCCAGTCCGGCCACGCCCAGCGCCACGATCTTGCCCGGCGTGTTGGCGACCGGAAACAGCCGCCGCGTCGCCTTGTTGACCCCGGTGTCGGTGGCCTGCGCCGACAGCAGCACGGCGGCCAGCAGCTCGAACACCGAGGTGTATTCCAGCTCCGACGCGGGGTGCGGATTGGCGGCCCGCAGGGTCGTGAAGAAGCGCCCGATCTGGCCCGGCGTCACCGCAGCACTCCCGTGACGTAGTGCCAGCGCCCGTCCTCGCGCACGAACTGGCTGACCTCCTCCAGCCGGTGCGCCCGCCCGCCGAGCTTGCTGCGTGCCACGAACGACACCTCGGCGTGGTCCGGGTCGTGCAGGCGGTGGTGCCGCACGGTGAGGCCCAGCCAGCGCAGGCCGGGTTCGTTCGGCGCCAGCGTGGCCGGGCGGGTGCTGGGGTGCCAGGTGCTCAGCAGGTAGTCGAGCCGGTCGAGCACGAAGGCGCTGTAGCGCGAGCGCATCAGGGTTTCGGCCGTGGGCGCCTGTCCGGCCAGCGGGCCGGCGTGGTAGCGGCCGCAGCAGGCCGACAGCGGGTGCGCGCTGCCGCAGGGGCAGGCGGAATCGGGAGCCAGGGGTGTCGTCATGGCCGCATTTTCAGGCACCGCCCGGCGCTGGTACGCTTGCGGGATCTCCCGCTGCGCCGTGCCCCCGCGTCCGTTCGACATGCTCCTGCTCCTTTCGCCCGCCAAGTCCCTGGATTTCGAGACCCCGACGCCACCCGCCATCGAGCCGACCCGCCCCGTCTTCATGCTGGAGGCGGCCGCGCTGGTCGAGCAGCTGCGCACCCAGTCGCCCGCCCGGCTCGCGGCCCTGATGGCGCTGTCGGACAAGCTCGCCGCGCTCAACGTGGCCCGCTACGCCGCCTGGCGCCCGCGCAACACGCCCGTGAACAGCAAGCCGGCGGTGCTGGCCTTCAACGGCGATGTCTACGACGGCCTGGCGGCCGCCACGCTCACGGGCGACGACCTGGCCTGGGCGCAGGACCACGTCGCCATCCTGTCCGGCCTGTACGGCGTGCTGCGGCCGCTGGACGCGCTGCAGCCCTACCGGCTGGAGATGGGCACGCGCTGGCCGAACCCGCGCGGCAAGGATCTCTACGCCTGGTGGGGCGACCGCGTGGCCGAGGCGCTGCTGCACCGCCTGGCCAGCCGACCCGCCCGCGCCACGTCGGCCGGCGGCGCACCGGTCATCGTCAACCTGGCGTCGCAGGAATACGCCAAGGTGGCGCTGCGGCCGGCCCTGCTGCGGCAGGTGCGGGTGGTCGAGTGCGTGTTCGAGGACTGGAAGGACACGGGCTACAAGGTCATCAGCTTCTACGCCAAGCAGGCCCGCGGCCAGATGGCCCGCCACGCCATCACCCAGCGCGCCCGCGACCCCGAGGCGCTGCAGGGCTTCGACCTCGGCGGCTACCGCTTCGACCCGGCCGTGTCGGAGGGTGACCGCTGGGTCTTCCGCCGCCGCCTGACCGCCTGACCGCCTGAACGTCAGAACGCCTGACCCTTCGTGACACGAGCACCACCCCGATGAGCACCATGAGCACCCAGACAGCCACCCCGGAACTGCGGCTTTGGATCCTGGAGCAGGCCCAGGCCGGCCATTCCCCTGACGCCGTGCTGCAGGCCATGCAGCAGTCCGGCTGGGACGAGGATGTGGCGCTGGCCGCGCTGGAGCAGACGCTGGAGGATTTCCTGGCCAGCCGCGTGCACCCGTCGCCCCAGCCCAGCGTGCCTGCGCAGCCGGCGCAGACCGCCCAGCGCCCGCCCGCCGTGCCGGTGCCGGAGCCCGATCTGGCGCAGTCGCCGGCCACGCTGCGGCTGCCGGACGGGCAGGTGGTGCGCGTGGTGGTGTCGATGCGCGATCCGCGCGTGGTCGTGTTCGCCGATCTGCTGACGGACGAGGAGTGTGTTGCCCTGCGGCAGCTGGCCGCGCCGCGCCTGGCCCGCTCCGAGACGGTGGACAACACCACCGGCGGCAGCGAGGTCAACGCCGCCCGCACCAGCGCCGGCATGTTCTTCGGCCGCGGCGAGACGGCGCTGATCGCACGCATCGAGCAGCGCATCGCGGCCCTGCTGCGCTGGCCGGTGGAGAACGGCGAGGGCCTGCAGGTGCTGCACTACCGCCCCGGCGCCGAGTACAAGCCCCACTACGACTACTTCGACCCCGCGCAGCCCGGCTCGGCCACCATCCTCCAGCGCGGTGGCCAGCGCGTGGGCACGCTGGTGGTGTACCTCAACACGCCCGAGGCTGGCGGCGGCACCATCTTCCCCGACGTGCAGCTCGAAGTCGCACCGGTCCAGGGCCATGCCGTCTTCTTCAGCTACGACTGCGCCCACCCCGGCACGCGCTCGCTGCACGGCGGCGCGCCGGTGATCGCAGGCGAGAAGTGGGTGGCGACCAAGTGGCTGCGCGAGCGGCGTTTTGACTGACGGGTGGCCCCAGGCCCGACGCAAGGCTGAAAAAATCGACGCCCCTGCTGCCTGCGGCTACAGTTCCGCACATCCAACCTGGAGACACCCGTCCATGCAACCGCTGATTGCCGCCCTTGCGGCCGTGATGCTCACCGCCTGTGCTGCTGCGCAGGCCCAGACCAGCACCGGCCAGACCCCCAAGCCCATCACGATGCCCGCCGCGCCGATGGCGGCCCCGGATCCTGCGACGCTGCGCGAGCCGGCCGCCGCTGCCGTGCCCGCTGCCGCGACGGCGGGCACCAGCGCCGCCGAACGCAAGGTGGAGCAGCTCGACAAGGCGCTGGAGGCCCGCCGTGCCCGCCCGGTCCAGGCGCGCCAGGCGGAACAGGGCGACAAGCCCCGCAAGGCCGAGAAGGCCGAAAGGCGCGAGCGCGCCGAGAAGGCCGAAAAATCCGGCAAGACGGCGGCCGAGCGACGCGAGGCGCGGCTGGCTGCCCGCAAGGCCGCCCGAGCGGAGAAGGCGGAAAAAGCCGCCAAGGCTGGCAAGGCTGGCAAGGCCGACAAGGCTGGCAAGACCGCTGACCTGAAGGCCCAGAAGCTGGCCGAGCGCAAGGCCAGCGCCAAGGCCGCTCGGCAGGAGAAGGCGGACAAGGCCGAGCAAGCCGCCGCGGCCAAGGCCGAACGTCTGGCGGCGCGCAAGGCCCGCGCCAGCACCGTGGTTCCGACGGCCAACGACGGCTCGCGTCCCTGACCCCAGGCAGGCGGGCCGCTGCCGCGACCCGCAGCAGACACACTCAGCCGCTGCGGCGGCCGGAGGTCAGGGCAGGGCGCTTGGCCCCACCGCCATTGCCCCCGCCCGCGTTGCCGCCTGCACCCTGCGGACGACCACCACGCGGCGCTGCCTGTGCGGGGCGCTGCGGGGCGCTGCCGGGACGTGCCGGCGCATTGCCACGCGGCTGGCCCGCCGGTGCGGACGGACGGCGCTGATCGCCACCGCGTCCACCGCCGCCGCCGCCCGCGCCACGGCCATTGCCACCGCCGCCGCCGCCGCCCAGCGTGCGCCGCCCGATCTGGATCGGCTCGGCCCGCTCGCCCGGATCAGCCTCGAAACCGGCGACCGACTCGCGCGGGATGCTGCGCTTGATCAGCTTCTCGATGTCGGCGAGGAAGGCTTCCTCGTCCAGACACACCAGCGACAGCGCCTCGCCCTGCGCGCCCGCCCGGCCGGTGCGGCCGATGCGGTGGACGTAGTCTTCCGACACGTTCGGCAGCTCGAAGTTGATGACGTGCGGCAACTGGTCGATGTCGATGCCACGGGCCGCGATGTCGGTCGCCACCAGCACGCACAGCTCGCCGGTCTTGAACTCCGCCAGCGCCTTGGTGCGCGCGCCCTGGCTCTTGTTGCCGTGGATCGCCATCGCGGTGATGCCGGCCTTCACGAGGTGTTCGCACAGGCGGTTGGCGCCGTGCTTCATCCGCGTGAACACCAGCACCTGGTGCCAGTCCTGCGACTTGATCAGGTGGATCAGCAGATCCTTCTTCTTCTCGCGGCCGACCTTGATCACGCGCTGGGCGATGTTCTCGGCGGTGGCGTTGCTGCGGGCGACCTCGATCACCTGCGGCGCGTTCAGCAGCCGGTCGGCCAGGGCCTTGATCTCGGGGCTGAAGGTGGCCGAGAACAGCAGGCTCTGCTTCTTGGCCGGCAGCATCGCCAGCACCTTCTTGATGTCGTGCACGAAGCCCATGTCGAGCATGCGGTCGGCCTCGTCCAGCACGAAGAACTCGACCTGGGTGAGGTCGAGCATGCCTTGCTGGTGGTGGTCGAGCAGGCGGCCAGGGGTGGCGACCAGGATGTCCACGCCGCGCTTGAGCTGCGCGATCTGCGGGCCCATGCCGACGCCGCCGAACATCACCATGCTCTTGAGGCTCAGGTGCTTGCCGTAGGTGCGCACGCTTTCCTCGACCTGGGCGGCGAGTTCGCGGGTGGGGGTGAGGATCAGGGCGCGGATCGCGTAGCGGCCACGGCTGTCCTTGGCGGGCTGGCCGGCGGCCAGGCGGTGCAGCAGCGGCAGCGTGAAGCCGGCCGTCTTGCCGGTGCCGGTCTGCGCGCCGGCGAGCAGGTCACCACCGGCGAGAACCGCCGGGATGGCTTGCGCTTGAATGGGGGTGGGGATTTCGTAGCCTTGTTCGCGGATGGCGCGAAGGATCGGCTGGGCCAGGCCCAGATCATCAAACGTCATGGAGTGGCACCCGTGTCGGGGTGCTTGTCGCGCCGCCTGCAGCGCCTCGGGCGAGGCGGCCAGTCGAGGGTGGCGCGGGATTGGAGAGTGCGTCAGAGGTGACTGCAGCGTTCTGACTGGTGCGAATGCTGCAATGCGATTGTAGCGGCGGGGCTGTGCGGTTCCGCGGCGAACAGCCGGGTATCTCGCAGGGTCATGCAGCGCCGCTGGTGAGCAGCGCACTGATCTGGTGCTGTTTGCGCACACTTGTTGTGCGGTGTGGCGGGGGCAGGTCAGCACGGTCGGGTGATTTTGGTGCGCGCCAGCCCGTGAACAAATGCACCAACTCGGCACAGAACGTGCTTTGTTGGTGCCCTTGTGGGTGACA
This sequence comes from Sphaerotilus sp., assembly GCA_013299055.1. Classification (GTDB taxonomy): domain Bacteria; phylum Pseudomonadota; class Gammaproteobacteria; order Burkholderiales; family Burkholderiaceae_C; genus Sphaerotilus. Next base: position 13,188 of record JAAFKB010000043.1, on the reverse strand, counting down.
ACTGCCTCGCTGCGGTGCGATCAACCCCCTTCGATTCACCAAAATCCTGACGAGACTCCATGGAAACCTTGAAACAGGGCGCGGACGCGCTCTTCATCCTGCTGGGCGCCATCATGGTGCTGGCGATGCACGCGGGCTTTGCCTTTCTGGAACTGGGCACCGTGCGCAAGAAGAACCAGGTCAACGCGCTGGTCAAGATCCTGGTCGACTTCGCGGTGTCGACCATCGCCTACTTCTTCGTGGGCTACAGCGTGGCCTACGGCGTGGACTTCTTCACCGGCGCCGAGACGCTAGCGGCCAAGAACGGCTACGAGCTGGTCAAGTTCTTCTTCCTGCTGACCTTCGCCGCGGCCATTCCGGCGATCGTCTCGGGCGGCATCGCCGAGCGGGCGCGCTTCAACCCGCAGCTGCTGGCCACCGCCATCATCGTCGGCCTGATCTACCCGATCTCCGAAGGGGTGGCGTGGAACCAGAAGTTCGGCGTGCAGGCATGGCTGAAGGCGTCGTTCGGCGCGGAGTTCCACGATTTCGCAGGCAGCGTGGTCGTGCATGCCGTGGGTGGGTGGATCGGGCTGGCGGCCGTGCTGCTGCTGGGCGCGCGCAGCAACCGCTACCGCAAGGATGGCGGCATGAGCGCCCACCCGCCGTCGAGCATCCCCTTCCTGGCGCTGGGTGCCTGGATCCTGGCGGTGGGCTGGTTCGGCTTCAACGTCATGAGCGCGCAGACGCTGGAGAAGATCTCGGGTCTCGTGGCCGTGAACTCGCTGATGGCGATGGTCGGCGGCACGCTGGTGGCCGTGCTGATGGGCCGCAACGATCCGGGCTTTGCCTACAACGGGCCGCTGGCCGGTCTGGTGGCCGTGTGTGCGGGCTCGGACCTCATGCACCCGGCTGGCGCGCTGGTGGTGGGCGGCATCGCCGGGGCCATCTTCGTGCAGCTCTTCACCCTGACGCAGAACCGCTGGAAGATCGACGACGTGCTGGGCGTGTGGCCGCTGCACGGGCTGTGTGGCGCCTGGGGTGGCATCGCCTGCGGCCTCTTCGGCCAGACGGCGCTGGGCGGCCTCGGCGGTGTCAGCCTGGCCGCGCAGACCATCGGCACGCTGATGGCGGTGGTGTGGGCGCTGGTGGGCGGCTTCGTCGTCTACGGCGGCATCAAGGCGGTGATGGGCCTGCGCATGAGCCAGGAAGAAGAGTTCGACGGCGCAGACCTGTCGATCCACAAGATCGGTTCCACCCCGGACCGCGAAGCCAGCTGGTGAGTGTTGCGCCGCGGAGATGCGGCGGTACGGATCAGGTCTTCGGGCCGGGTCAGTGTGTGACAAGGCGTGTCGCCCTCCCTCGACAGTGGAGAGCGACACGCCTTTTTCATTGGCGGATTGGTGCAATTCCCTGCAATCCCTCGAATGGGGGGTAATCGTGGAAATTCGCATGTGAAAAACTCGTGCATCCACAAGGTTTGAAGGATTTGGTGTCACGCCAGTCGAGATATCTTGTGGCGGAGAGCCAGCCTTGTGGACAGGTGATCGGTGGAAATACGGGGTGATTGCAGACTGTCATTCCCCTGGTTCATGGGGGGTGAGGTGGGATTTTCCTGAAATGATCGTTATAGTAAAAATGAAATCTGCCACCCAACACAGCCGACGATGGCAAGTCGAAATTCAGGAGAACCTCCATGCTCAAGAAACTCGCTTATGCACTGACCCTGACGGCACTGGCCAGTGGTCAAGCCTTTGCCCTGACCGATCCCGGTTTCGAGGTCGCCAACAACTGGGTGACCGCGTCTGGCGGCCTGACCCGTGTCCAGTACGGCACGCCCGGTGCCACCGTGGCCATCCGTGACGACGCCTACGACATGCAGCCGGACGGCTACGGTGGTCTCGTCGCCAACGTGGTCGTCGGCGCCACGGCCACGGCCGATCTGCCCGGCTCGATCGGTGTCGGCTCCAGCTTCGGCCTGATCGAGACCTGCGCCGCCAGCGTCAAGATCAACGACTGCGCCTCGACCGCCCAGGCCTACACCTTCAACCTCGGCGGCCCTGCCTCTGCTGCTGGCGACTACTTCCTGGTGCGCCTGATGACGGCGGACTACGAGCCCGAGTTCAACGACAAGGTCACGATCACGTATTACGGCCTGGCCGGCAATCTGGGCTCGGACCACGTGTCGGTGTTCACGGAAAACGCGGCTGACCCGTACTGGGTCGAGACCGGTGGCTATTGGGACTCCCGCTGGGCGGCGTTCGCCGTGCCGACTGGCACCAACTCGATCGGCGTGCAGGTCGAAAACCGTGCAGATCCGCTGGCTTCGGGCTACCTGCCGGGCTATGAGAAGTACAACCGCCCCATCGTCGCCATCGACTACGCTGCAGCCGTCTCCCCGGTGCCGGAAGCGGACGTGACCGCCATGATGCTGGCCGGTCTGGGTGTGCTGGGCATGGTGGCGCGCCGCCGCAACAAGCGCGCTGCCTGATCGGCCCCGGACCGCTGCGCAGGCCCGCGCCGTGCGGGTCTGTGTGGTGAATCCTCCAGAAGCACCTACTTGAGTAGGTGCTTTTTTCATTTGTGGCGACCCCAGAACCAAGGGTGGTTCTTGTAAGTACCTTTGCGCTCGATACCATGGCTTGGCGTGGGAACAGTTCGATCACCCTCGTGGTCCACCGCGTTTTTTCATGTCTAGGAGTCATAAATGATCAGGAAGATTCTCTCCGCTGCCGCGCTGGCAGCCTGCGCAGCATCCCCGGCATTCGCACTGACGGATCCCGGTTTCGAAGCAGGTCAAAACTGGGTCACGCCGATCGGTGGCCTGACCCGTGTGCAATACGGTACGCCTGGCGCCAACGTGGCGGTCCGTGACGACGCCTACGACATGCAGGCTGACGGTTACGGCGGTCTCGTGGCCAACGTGGTCGTCGGCGCCACGCCCACGGTCGATCTGCCCGGCTCGATCGGTGTCGGTTCCAGCTTTGGCTTGATCGAGACCTGCCCTGCCAGCATCAAGGTCCAGGGCTGCGCCAACCGAGACCAGGGCTACACCTTCAACCTGGGTGGACCGCAATCGACGTATGGCGATTACTTCCTGGTTCGCCTGATGACGGCCGACTACGAGCAGGAGTTCAACGACAAGGTCACGGTCACGTACTACGGCCTGGCCGGTACCCTGGGCGTGGACCGCGTGTCGGTGTTCAAGGAAAATGCGGCGGATCCGTACTGGGTCGAGACCGGTGGCTACTGGGACTCTGGCTGGGCGGCGTTCGCCGTGCCGACCGGTACCAACTCGATCGGCGTGCAGGTCGAGAACCGTGCGGACGTGACGGCACCGGGCTACCAGACGGGCTACGAGCTGTACAACCGCCCCGTTGTCGCCATCGACTACGCCGCTGCTTCGCCGGTGCCCGAGGCCGACGTGACCGCCATGATGCTGGCTGGTCTGGGTGTGCTGGGCATGGTCGCCCGTCGCCGCAAGGCCAAGTAAGACGCCGTCAGGCAAACCGCAAGCCGCCTGTGTCCCAGGCGGCTTGTCTCATTGTGCGGCTTGCTTGGCGTCGAGCTGGGCGGACAGGCCGGGCTTGCGGACCTCGACCCACGCCCGCACGTCGTCCGGCGCCACGGACCACATCTCGGTGGCCACATACACCAGCGTCTCGATCACGTCGTCTTCACGCGGCCCGAGCCGGGCGGCCTCGCGCCACGAGGCGAACAGCGTATCCGTCTCCTCGTAGACGGCGTACTGCATCAGGGCCAGGTTCGCCCACGCCATCGCATGGGTCGGCCGCACGCGCAGCGAGGTTTTCTGGTGGACGATTGCCGCTGCGTAGGCGGCCACCTCGGGAGAGTCCACGGCGCCCGTGGTCCAGAGCTGCTGACCGCGCAGGCTGTGGAGCTGCGCCAGCGCGTCGTGCAAGGTGGCGTCCTGCGGGAGGCGGGCGCTGGCCGCCTCCAGTGCGCGGCGGGCGTTTTCCCATTGTTCAGGCGTGTGGTCCGCCTTCTTGCTGCTCCACTTGACGATGTCCTGGCGGGCCAGCGAGGCGGTCCAGTCCGCGACCATCAGCACCGACGCCTGCTGGACGACACAGGCGGCCATCACGCAGAGGGTGCCTGCCAGCAGGCCATTGAGCCACCGGTGTCGTGTCGAAATCGCCATGGTGCTCGGCCGTTCAGCGTTGACGACGCTCTGGCAATGGCGCCAGGTCACTCAGCCGCAGACCCCGAGGCGGGTCCGTGGACGGGGCAGGCTCGGGCAGGCGCCGGGACAGCACAGGCAGGGGCAGGGGCAGTGCGGAGGTTGCCTCCTGCGCGGCTTTCTGGGGGCCAGCCTGGGCCAGCGAGCCTTGGCGGGCGAAGCCGGAGCCCACGACGACCGGTCGTTGCACAGGCGCCTGGACCTGCACCACGGACACATCGCTGTTCAGGGCCATGTCGCTCAGACGCATCCCACGTGGTGTCGCGGGGCTGGTCGTCAGGACGGGGACTGGCGGTGCGCTGACCTGCAGGACCGGAGCGGCGGCGGGGGCTGGGATGGGGACGTGGACGGGGGCAGGCTTGGGGGGTGCCTGGGGCATTGGTGCAGGACGCTCGACCACCGCCGCCATGGCGGGGACCGGCTGCAGCACGGCCGGCGCAGGGGCCACGCGTACCACCGCCGCGGGCGCAGGGAGCGGCGGCGCGGGCTCGGGGGGTTTCGGCGGTGTCCTGCGTGGCGGTTCGGCAGGGGGGGCTGCCGAGCGTGTGGCTGTGGCGAAGACTGGCAGCTGCCAGTCTTCCTGCGGCGCGGCATCGGCCGGCACCGGGGCGGTCAGGGTGGTGGGGGCCGGGGCGTCGTCCGTGCTGTCCAGCGCACCGTGGCCCAGCGAAGCACTTTCCAGCGCACTCACCACCGCGTCGATCCGGAAGTCGATCAGCGACCAGTCTTCCTGCGGGGTGGCGTTCTTGACCACACCGGGCTCAGGCTGCGACGACAGGGAGGCGGCGCTGTAGGGCGGTGCAGAGTCAATCTCCCCCAGCATCAGGCCCACGGACCAGTCGGACGTGGTCTCCAGTGGCTGCGCTGCGGGCAGATCCCGGAACACCAGCCGCTGCGCACCCGCCTGGACACTGAAACTCGACACGCCCGCGATGTCCGTCGGCTGCGTCAGGGTCAGGCGCAGCGCGAGCGCCTCGTCGTACTGCTCGACCAGCCACTGGCGGGCCGCCCCCATGCGCGGTCGGCGGCTGGAGCGGTTGTGCGCGTCGGTGGCGATCACGTCCACCCAGCCGCTGTCCAGCAGCTTGCACGCGGTCGTCTGGGCCCGCGAGCCAAAATCCCCCAGCAGCGAACCCGCCGTGACCTGGAACTTGCATCCCAGCCGCCGCAGCGCCTCCAGCCGCGACGGTTGTTCCATCACCGCCTTGTTGCGCTCCGGGTGGGCCATCAGGGGTGTGATGCCACGGTCGAGCATCATGCCCATGAGCTTGTCGGTGCCCACGGGAATCTGTCCGTCCGGCAGTTCGATCAACGCCGTGGAAGGCCCGACCAGGCTGCCGTTGAGCATGGGCAGCCGGCGCAGCTCGATCCAGTCGAGGATCTCCGGGCAGATGCGCACCTCGGCGGCCCAGGTCATCGTCAGCTCGATGCCCGCCTCGGTGACGGCCGCCTGGAATGCGTCGAAGGTCTCGCCGATGCGGGCGGCGGAGTTGTCGAACACGCCAGGGTAGATGTGGGGCGTGGCGACGATGTGCTCGATGCCATCGTCGGCCAGCGCCTGTGCCAGCGCGAGGGCGTCTTCCAGCGTGCGCGGACCATCGTCGATGCCGGGCAGTACGTGTACGTGCAGGTCTAGCATGGGCGCGGTGTCTCTCAGGCCTTGGATTCCTGAGAATACCCGTGATAGTACGTATTGCCGTAACCACCATTGACGGTTTCGCCGTAGTAACGCTGCGCGTCGGCGAAATCCAGACCGTTGACAATCACGCCCATGATGTTGGCACCCGAGCGTTGCAGGCGGCTCAGGCCCTTGCGGATCACCGGCACCGGCGTCTCGGTGGCGCGCACCACGTAGATGGTGCTGGTGGCCATCGGCGCCACCACCATCGCGTCACTCACCAGCTCCACCGGCGGGGTGTCGATGATGATGAAGTCCAGCTGCGGCTGCAGGTGGCGGATCGCGTCCTTGAACCGCTGCGACACGAGCAGGTCGAGCGGATTGGGCGGGATGTCGCCCGAGGGCATCACCAGCAGCGGGCTGCCTTCGATCTGGTGGACGCAGTCCTTGAGCGAAGCCGAGCCCGTCACCAGGTTGGACAACCCCTTGGCGTTGGCGGCCATGCCCAGCCGGGTGCCCACCTGCGGGCGGCGCATGTCGGCGTCGATCAGCAGCGTGCGCTTGGTCTGGGCCAGCGCGAGCGCCAGGTTGATCGAGGTGGAGGTCTTGCCTTCGGCTGGCACGCTGGACGTGACCATGATCAGGCGGTGGCGCTGGTCCACATCCGAGAGCTGGATGCCCGTGCGCGCCGTGCGGATGGCCTCGGCGTGGTGGGAGTTCGGCTCGCGGATGAACATGGTGGCCACGTTCTCCAGCGCATCGCCCGTGAGCGCCGGCAGCACCGCCAGCACCGGCTGCTGCAGCTTCTGCTCGGCCGACTCGCTGCCCTTGATGGTGTTGTCCATGCGCTCCAGCAGCACGGCCCCCATCGCGCCCAGCATCAGACCCAACACAAAACCGACCATGATGATCTGTCCCTTGTTGGGTCGCACTGGCACGGTCGTCACCACAGCCGGATCGACCACGCGGGCCACGGCAGCCTGGAGATCACTGCCGGCGTCCATTTCCTTGGCGCGGCTCATGAACAGGTCATAGAGCTGCTTGTTGGACGAGACTTCGCGCTCCAGCACCTGCAACTGGAATTCCTTGCGGTTCACGTCCTGCACGCCGCCGGTCGCGGAGGCGAGGGCCGTCTCCAGCGACTTCTCGGCCTGGCGGGCGATGTTGTACTCCTGCACCATGCTGCGGGCCACCGAGCGGCGCTGCTGCGCGAGGTAACGCTGGGCCGATGCGAGCGAGGACTGCGCTTCCTGCATCTTGATGTGGTTGGGGCCGAGGTTCTCCGCCAGCTCGGCGACCAGCTTTTCAGCGGCGGCCTCTTGACGCAGCGCGTCCTGGACGGTCGGGTTGTTCACCACCGACGGCACGTTGCTGTAGTCGCCGTTGCCGACGTTGGCCACCATGTTGTGGGTGCCTTCGAGCTGCATCCGCTTGGCGCGGGCTTCGGCCAGGCGCTGGCTCACTTCACCGATCTGCATGCCAGCCAGACCTTGCGCCGAACCGCTCAGGTTGATCAGGCCCTTCTCCTCGCGGTAGGCCTGCAGCGCCTTTTCGGACTCCAGCAGGTTCTCGCGCAGGGTGGTTGCGCGCTTTTCCAGCCAGCCGTTCAGGCTTTGGGCCAGCTTGAACTTGGCGTCGCGGTCGGATTCGATGTAGTTGGCCGCCAGGTTATTGGCCATGCGCGCCGCCAGCTTGGCGTCCGGCGAGTCGAAGTTGACCTTGACCAGCTGGCTCAGGCGCACCGGTTCGACGCTGATGTTCTGCATGAACGGCTTGACTGCCGACTCCGCCAGCGTTTCGTCGGTCCATTCCTTGGTGGACTCTTCCAGGCCCACCATGGACTTGAGCTTGGCCTTCACGCTGTCGTCGCCCTTGCGGGGGTCGAACTGCGGGTCGTTCCACAGCTTCATTGCCGTGACGGTGCGCAGGGCCACATCCCGCGACTTCAGGATCTCCACCTGCGTCTGGTAGTGCTCCTTGGTCTGCATGGCGCCGCCGAGCATGTCTTCCATCGACAGGAACTTGGGCTTGCCCGGCTCGATCAGCACGGTGGCGGTCGAGCGGTAGACCGGCGTCATCGAGAACGCGACGGCTGCACCAAGGGCAGCCAAGGCGGTCGCCAGACCCAGCACAGGCCACCTGCGCTTCTTGATGCTGCGCCAGTGGTCCAGCAGTGCGAGCTTGCTTTCCTCGGACAAGCCCAACTGCACCGGCGCAAAGGGAGGAGCGATCTGCGCAGGGGGATTCTGCGCAGCAACCTGAATGTGATTCATGAATTGGACTACCTAGACCTGTTAGACGTGGTTGCGCGCTTTGTAGGTACGCTCCAGACCACGGCCAATAGTACGGTGAGCGTCATGGCATTGGCGTTTATCTGGAGATTTAAATCCACCAGTGCGTGTAGGAGGGCGCATAACAATCCCATGCCCACGCCCGCCGCCACGCCACGCGCATGGGCCGAACTGCCGTCCTGCATCAACCGGAACACCCGCCATGCCGTCATCAGGACCGCCGTGGCCAGCAGCAGCAATCCCACCAGTCCGACATCCGCCGCGATTTCCACGTAGTCGTTGTGGGCATGGTTGTAGGAGTACAGGGTGGACTCGACCTTGTAGCGGGTGAAGGCGTTGTAGAACGCGCCGCCACCGAAGCCCGTCCAGGGGCGCTCCTGCAGCATCGCCATGGCGTCCCGCACCGGGCGGGTGCGTTCATGCAAGGTTTCTTCCTTGTAGGGCTTCGGTGCGGCGGTCGGTGCCGTGGTGGAGGCGGACTGTGCGGCCGAGGCGGCTTCTGCGGCGATCTCGGTCGCTTCCATCCGGCTGAGCACCTTCGACAGCCCCACCCACTGGCCGATGATGATCAGATCGACCACCAGCAGGCTCACCACGAGGATCCCCGCCGACTTGCGCAGGCTGGGGGACCGGACCATGACCCAGACCGCGACGACGAACAGGCCGAGGAAAAACGCGCCGTTGCCCATGCGCGAGCGGGTCAGCACCAGCGCGATCACCAGCGTGACCAGCATCAGGCGCACCACCATCTTGGTGGACAGCAGGAATTCGAGGGAGGCCTGCAGCCGCTGCTGCCACTTGTTGCGCATCGGGGCGCGCTTGCCCTGCTGGCCCATCTGCGCGAGCATCACCGCCAGTCCGGCTGCGAACGACAGCAGCAGGTAGTTGGACAGGGCGTCCGCCTGGGGGAAGGTGCCGGTGGCGCGCACGCCCTGGCTGAACGCAAAGCCGAAATATTCGTACTGGCTGCTCGCCGAGAACAGCACCATGGCGATGAGCGCCTGGAGCACTCCCGCGCCCAGCATGCCGCACAGCAGCGCCGTGCGCCTGCGGTCCGACGTGACCAGCAGCAGCACCAGCCAGAAGGCGCCCACGTAGCCGATGCAGCGCAGCACGTAGAGCCGTGTCTCGTGTGCGTCTTCGGTGTAGCCAAAGGGGGTCAGCTGCAGCGCGGTCCACGCGGTGAACAGCACCAGCAGGGCCAGCACGAGGTGGCCGCCCCAGCTGGGGCGTGCGCCGCCCTGGCTCGGTTCGACTGGCGCCGGCGCGGTCATCAGCCGCAGCAAGCCCGACAGGGCCAGCAAGATCCAGACGATGGCGGCAAACAGGGCGACCGCCCAATGCCGGTTGCTACCCAGGGGAAGGGGCAGCCAGACGAGCGCCAATACAAAAAGGCCCAGCAGGCTGCGCTCAGCCTGCCGGGCCCACACCAACGTTCTCAAGGAAGAACCTGTTGTGGGGAGACCGCTTGGATCAGCAAGGCGTGATGCCAGGGCCGCCCACCTTGCACGGCGGCTTCACCACGACCGTACGCTCCGGCGGCGGGGTCATCGTGCGACCGGTGGTGGCTTGACCGCGGCCGCCGCTCTTGACTGCGCGCTGGGCGCTGACGTCCATCGAAGGCAGCGACAGCACTGCGGCGACGACGGCGACCATCAGCATCTTGATGGATCCCTGGATTTTGAACTGCGAAGTCATGCTTCTGCTCCTGAATTGAATGAAGGACCGAAGTGAAATTATCCACCCCTACCGGAAGTTTGAGTGGTTTCCAATGGAAGCTCAACCCCCGCAGTCGTGTGGTCCGTACACGCCTGCAGACACTCGTTGAGCCGACCCAGCACCACGGAGCGCACCAGGTGCTTCCGCGCATACTCGTTGGCCTTGAGGCCCAGCTCGGCCCGCAGCTCGGGCCTCTCCGCCAGGTCGATCAGGGCTTGTGCCAGTTGTGGGGCGTCGCCCGGCGGGACCACGCGGCCACACGCCGCGACGACATGGGCCAGCTCCGTGTCCGGCTCGGCCGTGGTCACGACCGGACGACCACTGCCCAGCATCCCGGACAGCTTGGACGGCATCACCAGATCTGCCGCGCCGGGGTTCTGTGGCAGCAGGTGGATGTCCGCCATGTGCAGCAATTCCGCCAGCCGCTCGGCCGGCTGCAGCGGCAGCATGCGCACATTGACCATGCCTTCGCAGGCGGCCTCCAGCTGCGGTTTCATCACGCCGTCGCCACAGATCACCATCACCAGCTGCGGATGATCGGCCACCAGCTTGGCCACCTCCGGCAGCAGATCCAGCCCTTGCTTGCCACCCAGCGTGCCCGAGAACAGGGCCACGACGGCGTCGTCCGCGATCCCCAGTTCTTCGCGGTAGCGCCCTTGGCCGGCATAGTCCTCGACAGCCTGGTCTCCGACCCAGTTGGGCAGGAACACCAGCCGGTTGCGCGCCACGCCCTTGGAGCGGGTCCGGTCCAGCATGCGCCACGAGATGGTCGACACCCGGTCGAAACGCTGCAGCAGCCAGTGCTCGATGCCGGTCACGAGTTTGCGCACCAGCCCGTTGCCGTTGATCAACCCCAGCTCGAAGGCGGCATCGACCTCGAAGTCCTGCACGTGCAGCCACGCCCGCGCCCCTGACAGGCGCGCCGTCAGCCAGCCGCCGGGCGCCGAGGTCAAGGCCGGCGCCACCACCATGACGACCTGCGGGCGCCAGAACAGCTGCAGGGCCAGCACCGGAAGCGCCGCGACGGAAAAGCTCAACAAGTGCACGATGCGCTTGAGCCCGGACGGTGTCTGCGGCACCCAGAGGGGCACGCGCCACACGTCCACGCCCTGCCACGTGTGGCGGCGATAGCGGTTCGACCAGCCGTCGTTGACCCGCCAGTCTGGGTAGTAGGGCGGTGCGGCCACGACGCGGACCTGGTGTCCCATGGCCACCAGACCGGCCGCCATGTCCCCAGAGTACTTGCCGATCCCGGTCGGCTCTGGGTGAAAGTTGATCCCGTGGATCAGAATCCGCATCGCTTCAGCTCTCCCGCTGCGTCTAGTGTGTGGTGTCTTGGCTTGACAAGATGTGCGTCAGATGTCGCATTCAAACGACGACGGAGTGTAGTCGAGGAAGCAGGGCGTTCTCCGGGCGGAACGCACGCTTCACCGCGATCACGGGTCAATCCGCATTGACCGTGAGAAAAACGACTCGTTTCCAGTTCTTCTCTTGTGGCTTGGGCTAGACGGCTGTGCTGTGGATCCGATCTACTAAGATCAAGGTCGACAGGGTATTGCGTGCTTGGGCGCCCCAGCAGCGGGCCCTCGTTCTGTGATTTACAAAGATTACCAATAGATTCAATTTCGCATGGCGTGCCCCAGTGGCACCGTGGGCGCGCCCACCATCTTTCTATAGACAAGTGATGAACACCTCTCCCCACAAGCAGTCCAAGATCTTCGTGACCGGCCACCGTGGCATGGTCGGCAGCGCGCTCGTGCGGCGCCTGCAGTCCGGGGGCTACACCCAGGTCATCACCCGCAGCCGCAGTGAGCTGGACCTGCTGGACCAGCGTGCGGTGCATGCCTTCCTGGCGGAAGAGCGGCCTGACTACCTCTTCATCGCGGCGGCCAAGGTGGGCGGCATCCACGCCAACAACCTCTACCGCGCCGACTTCCTCTACCAGAACCTGTTGATCGAGGCCAACCTGATCCAGGGCGCCCACCTTGCCGGGGTGCAGCGCCTGATGTTCCTGGGGTCGAGCTGCATCTACCCGCGTGACTGTCCGCAGCCGATCAGGGAGGACTACCTGCTGACCGGGCCGCTGGAGCCGACCAACGAGCCATATGCCATCGCCAAGATCGCCGGCATCAAGCTCGCCGAAGCCTACAACCAGCAGTATGGCCGCCAGTACGTGAGCGTCATGCCCACCAACCTCTACGGCCCGAACGACAACTACGACCTCGCCAACAGCCATGTGCTGCCCGCGCTGCTGCGCAAGGCCCACGACGCCAAGCTGCGCGGCGACGATGAATACGTCGTCTGGGGGAGCGGCACGCCGATGCGGGAGTTCCTCTACGTCGACGATCTTGCCGACGCCTGTGTCCACTTGATGGAACAAGGCTATGACGGGTCGCTGGTCAACATCGGCACGGGCACGGACGTGACCATCCGCGAGCTGGCCGAGACTGTCATGGAAGTGGTCGGTTTCGAGGGCCGCATCACCTTTGATGCCACTAAACCAGACGGCACACCCCGCAAGCTGCTCGATGTCAGCCGCCTGGCTGGCCTGGGCTGGACCGCGAAGACCGGTCTGCGCGACGGCATTCGCCTGGCCTATGAGGCGGCGCCGTTCTACCGCGGCTGACGCTTTTTCTGCTGCTCCTCCTCCTCCATTCCCATTCACTCAAGTTTTTTCAACGGAAGTACCGAAGCTATGTCGACGAACAAGAAGGTTGCCCTGATTTCGGGCGTGACGGGCCAGGACGGCGCGTATCTGGCCGAACTGCTGCTCAAGAAGGGCTACGAGGTCCACGGCATCAAGCGCCGCAGCAGCCTGTTCAACACGGACCGCATCGACCACCTGTACCAGGATCCGCATGTCGACAACCGCCAGTTCACGCTCCACTATGGGGATCTGACCGACTCCACCAGCCTGGTGCGCATCATCCAGCAGGTGCAGCCGGACGAGATCTACAACCTGGCCGCCATGAGCCACGTGGCCGTATCGTTCGAGACGCCGGAGTACACCGCCAACGCCGACGGCATCGGCACACTGCGCATTCTGGAAGCCATCCGCATCCTGGGCCTGGAAAAGAAGACCCGCTTCTACCAGGCCAGCACGTCCGAGCTGTATGGCCTGGTGCAGGAAATCCCCCAGAAGGAAACCACGCCGTTCTACCCGCGCAGCCCTTACGCGGTCGCCAAGATGTACGCCTACTGGATCACGGTGAACTACCGCGAAGCCTATGGCATGTACGCCTGCAACGGCATCCTGTTCAACCACGAAAGCCCGCTGCGCGGCGAAACCTTCGTCACCCGCAAGATCACCCGCGCCATCGCCCGCATTGCGCTGGGGCTGCAGGACTGTCTGTACCTTGGCAACATGAGCGCGCTGCGCG
>JAAFKB010000042.1 GCA_013299055.1 Sphaerotilus sp. | reverse complement strand
AGCGGGCCTCGTCTCGCAGTTTGTGCAGTAGTTCCACGCGCACGAGTTTACCGTAGCCCCCTTCGCGCCCGAGTTCGGCCGGCCAGTCGAGGCAGTGCGTCTCCAGCAGGATGCGCCCGGCGTCCTCTACGGTTGGCCGCACGCCCAGGCTCGCCACGCCATCGATGGCCCGCCCGTTCGGCCCGGTCAGCCCGTGGACACGCACGACGTAGATCCCCGCCGCCGCCGAGCGACTGAACGGGAAGCGCAGGTTCAGCGTGCGAAACCCGTCATCGCCGTCCTCGGTCGAGGCGCCCAGACCGCGACCAAGCTTGCGCCCATGCGTCACATGACCGCTGACGCTGTAGGGCCGGCCGAGCAACTCTGCGGTGCGCGCCATGTCGCCCTGCGCCAGCGCCTCGCGGGTGGCCGAACTCGACACGCGCAGCCCGTGGACCTCGTAGCTCATCATCCGTGCCACGTCGAAGCCGGCCACGTCGCCCGCCGCGTCGAGCATCGCGTAGTCGCCAGCACGCCGGGCACCAAAGCAGAAATCGTCGCCCACCAGCACATAACGCGCCCTCAGCCCGCGTACCAGCACTTCGTCGATGAAGGCTTGCGGCGACTGGCTGGCAAAGGCGTCATCGAAGCGCATCAGCACGACCTGATCAACGCCGCAGCGTTCCAGTTCTTCCAGCTTGTCGCGCAGTGTGGCGATGCGGGCAGGGGCTTTTTCGGGCGTGCCGGCTTTCCTGGCGAAGAAGTCCCGCGGGTGCGGCTCGAACGTCATCACGCAGCTCGGCAAGCCCCGGTGCCGTGCCTCGTTGTTGAGCAGCGCGAGCATGGCCTGGTGCCCGCGGTGAACGCCGTCGAAATTGCCGATCGTCAGGGCGCAGGCCGGCGCCAGATCGGGGTGGTGGATGCCACGGAAGATTCGCATAGGGGGGCGATTATCTGACCCCATCATGGTGAGACCAGGGGTTCTGCTGCTGACGAAAAAATCAATCCGCGCTCTTGTGCCATTTCATGGTTCATGACCACGACGGCTGTGGGCGGAAGTGCCCAAGTCTTGATGACTGGCTTCAGCGCGAGCGACAGCGCATCTTGCAACGGCTGGAGCCAATCTGTCCGGTGTCCATTGATGATCAATACGAAGCGAAACCCCATTTTTTTCAGATCGGCTGCCTTGAATTGCTCCGGCAATTCGGTGTCCGTAGCGGGGTGACGCCCCAAGCATGCGGCGAGGGCCAGCAGGAAGCCGTGAGTGAGCTTGCGGCGGATTTCGTCGATGAATTCGTCAAAACCGGGCCGAGTGACTGGCCTCGGACTGCTGGATTTGGCTTCAACGATCCAGATCGTCGGTCCTTGTTTCTGCTCGCGCAGCAACAGGAACTCCACCATGGGCACGCCGTTCTGGATTTCCGAGTAGCAGGCGCTCTTTTCGATGTAGAAGCACGTTCCTTCGGGAAAGGGACCGAACGTCATCCCCGATTCGACGATGGGGTGGGTACTCATGTCAGGGACAGATCCACTTCCTGCTGGTAGAGCCGAATTGACTCGGCCATGATGGGGTTGTCCGGCATGCCGTTCTTCAGGTCGTCGCAGACCCAGGCATCATTGATGGCCGAGATCACCGGGATCGACCAACCGCGTTCCTGTGCGATCAGGAACAGCTTCTTCACCACGAAGTAGGAATGGCTGGCCATGAAGAACTGGATGCCCCGATCGGCCAGCATCGCCACGATATCGAGCAATTGCGAGATGGCGATGGGGTGAAGCGCGGATTCCGGCTCATCGATCAGCACGACCGAGTTGGTGTCAAGATATCGGTTGCCCAGCAGTGTGTCCAGAATGGCAATCTTCTTGATGCCTTCCGCTGTCACTCCGATCGGGAACTTGTGTCTGCCTTTAGCAAAGAGCCAGCGGCCTGTGGTTTTGTCATATTCGACCTTTCCTCCCAGGATGGTTTCTAGCTGCGTGCGCGACTGGGCGAACTCCTTGTAGTTCTTGCCCATGCTTGGCAAATTGCGCAGGGCCAAGGCAAGATCATAATAAGTATCGTCAAAACCAAATGCCTTGTCTTCATCCCTCGACTTGAGGATGATGTGCTGCAGTGACAAGACTTCCTTTGGCGGCAGGAAAACAGACCGACTCGCCCGTGGCGGGACATGGTTTTCCAAGCTGGAAATCTGCCTGCTGGTGTCTTTGCCAAAGCTGAACGAGAATACTTTCTTGTCCATGGTGATGGCGCTTGACAAGGGCGCATCCGCTCCCTTGCTGACCAGTTCACCAATCTTGTCAGCCTGAAATGTCCAGTACAGCTTGGCGGCCAGAATTTCCGAGGTCGAACGTTGCTCGTGGCCGCGTTTGTACTCTTCCAGGGTGCGAAGGCTGCTGTAGATGGCCTTGAGCAAGAATGTCTTGCCGCTGCCATTGCCTCCTATGATCAAATTGATCGTGCTCAGATTCGGCCAGTGGACGCTGGCGAGCGGCCCGAAGTTGTCGAGTTTGACTTGATTGATCATTGCCAACCGCCTCCATCAGGGGTTCAGATATCAGCCGGGTCGATCCAGCACCACTGCCCCGGCGCCAGCCCCTCGGGAATCGTGATGCGGCCGAACGAGCGCCGGTGCAGCGACTCGACGTGGTTGCCGACCGCGGCGACCATGCGCTTGACCTGGTGGTACTTGCCCTCGGTCAGCATCATGCGCAGCGTGAACTCGCCCGTCGCCGCGCACTCCTCGGAGCGCACCGGCTGCGGATCGTCGTTGAGCACCACGCCGGCTCGCAACTGCTGCACCTGCTCGTCCGTCACTGGGCGGGCGCAGGTGATCTCGTACACCTTGTCCACATGCTTCTTCGGGTGCGTCAGCTTGTGGATCAGCGCGCCGTCGTCGGTCAGCAGCAGCACGCCCGTGGTGTCCTGGTCCAGCCGCCCGACCGGTTGCACGTCACCGCCGCTGCGCCACCGGAGCGGCGGGGGCAGCAAGGTCATCACGCTCGGCCAGTGCTTGGGCTTCTGCGAACACTCGTAGCCGGTCGGCTTGTTCAGCATCACCACGGCGAACTCGCGCCACGGCCAGTCGCGGCCCTCGACGTTCAGCACCAGCCCCTCGGGCGAGACGAGTGCATCGGGGTCGTCGGCGACACGGCCGGCGATCGACACCAGCCCGTTCAGCACCAGCCCGTCGCAGTCACGGCGCGTGCCGAAGCCTTGGGTGAACAGCGCGTGCGACAGCGTGATGTCGCGGGTGGTGGCGGATTTCTTGGAGGATTTCTTCGACATGAGGCCGCCAGTGTAGGGCGCCCATGCACGCGGTCACTTCGGCGTGCCCGGCGTGCCCGGTGCGCTCGGTGTGGTCAGTCGGTCCAGCGCGGCCAGCAGCGTGGCGTGCGCACGGTCCTTGCGGATGGCGGCGAGCTGCGGCCCGGTGGCGGTGCCGAGCTGCTGGCCCTTGGCGTCGAGCACGACCACCGCCGGAATGCCGAGGTCCACCGGGTTGCCCATCTGGTTCACGATGCGGCCGTTGCGGTTGAAGTTGCCCACATCGACCTTGGTGACGACAAAACGCTCGGCGATCGGGGTGCCGAGCGCCGGTTCGGCCATGTCCGACGCCAGCTTGCGGCAATCCGGGCACCAGTTGGCACCGAACACGACGAGGACGTGCTTGTTCTCGCGCCGCGCCTGATCGACGGCTCGGCCCAGGTCCGCCTGTGCATCGGCGCGGCGGTCATAGGGGCCGGGGGGGTCGGGTTTCAGGTAGCGCTGGTAGCCGAGGTGACCGACGTAGGCGGTGGGTACGGCGAGCAAGGCCAGCGCGACCAGCAGGGCGGGGCGGGTGAGCTTCATGCCGATGATGATGCCAGCCGCCCGTTGCCCGTCATGCAAAAACGCCCGCCGTGTCCTGCATCCGGGTGCTCACTTCCCCCAGGTGGTGGTGGGTATCGCCCCATTGCATTTCCATGCAGGTCAGCCGCTTGAAGTAGTGGCTGCCGACGTATTCGTCCGTCACGCCGATGCCGCCATGCAGTTGCACGCACTGCTGCCCGACGAAGCGCATCGACTGGCCGAGCTGCACCTTGGCCTGCGACACGGCCCGCCGCCGCACGTCCGGCGCGTCGCCCAGCCGCAGCGTGGCGAGGTAGGCCATCGAGCGGCCGAGTTCGAGCTGCATCTTGCAGTCGGCCAAACGGTGGCGCAGCGCCTGGAAGCTGGCGATGGGGACGCCGAACTGCTTGCGCGTGTTCATGTAGTCGGCGGTGAGCTTGACGAGGAAGTCCATCGCGCCAACCGCCTCCGCACACAACGCCGCGATGCCGACATCGGCAGCGTGTTCGAGCACGGCCAGCGCGTCGGTGTCGGTGACGAGCGTGGCGGTGGCGTGGTCGAACTGCACTTCGGCTGCCCGCCCGCCGTCCTGCGTCAGGTAGCCGCGGGTGGCGACGCCGGCCGCAGCGCGTTCGACCAGCCACAGCCCGAGCGTGTCGCCGGCCTTGGCGCTGACGATGTAGGCATCCGCCACGTCACCGACCGGCACCAAGCTCTTCGTGCCACTGAGCTGCCAGCCGTCGCCAGCCCGCGTGGCGGTCGTGGCCACGCGGTCGAGCCGGTAGCGCGACGCCCGTTCCTGCTGCGCCAGCACGATCCGCGCCTCGCCCGACGCGATCTTCGGCAGCCAATCGACCTGCACCGCCTCGGGCGCCGCCGACAGCAGCGTCGGGGCCACCAGCGCGGCGGCAGCGTAGGGCGCCAGCACCAGCCCCCGGCCGAGTTCCTCCATCACGATCATCGCCTCGGTCGCGCCCCAGCCCATGCCGCCATGCGCCTCCGGCACCGCCAGCCCGGTCAGCCCGAGGTCGGCCAGCGCCTGCCACACCTCGCGGCTGTCCCCGCCCGTCTTGACGATGGCACGGTGCTGCTCGAAGCCGTGGCCCTTGTCCACCCACCGCCGCACCGCGTCCCGCAGTTGTTCCTGGTCGTCGCTGAAATCGAAATCCATGTCTGTCTCCTGGTGCCAGATCGGCGATGGCCGGGTTCAACCGAACAGCGTCTGCGCGACGATGTTGCGCTGCACTTCGTTGCTGCCGCCGTAGATCGTCGTCTTGCGGTAGTTGAAATAGGTCGAGGCCAGCGGCGCGCAGTGGGCCGCCGCACCCGGCCACAGCCCGCCGAGCGCCTGATCGCCTTGCCAGCCTGCGTCCATCGCCTCGTGGAGGAACGGCAGGCTGTACGGGCCGCCCGCCAGCATCATCAGCTCGGTGTACCGCTGCTGGATCTCGCTGCCCCGGATCTTCAGCAGACCGGCGATGTCGAGCGACTTCTTGCCGCCGCGCTCGGCCGACAGCACCCGCAGCACCATCATCTCCAGCGCCACGAGGTCCACCTCCAGCAGCGCGATCTGGTCGCGGAAGCGCGGGTCGCCGTCCCACAGCCCTTCCGCCTTGGCGATGCGTTTCAGGCGCTCCAGCTCGCGCTTGCCCCGGTTCACGTCGGCGATGTTGGTGCGCTCGTGGGCGAGCAGGTACTTGGCGTAGGTCCAGCCCTGGTTCTCCTCGCCGATGAGCTGGTCGGCCGGTACCTCGACGTTGTCGAACCAGACTTCGTTGACCTCGTGCTCGCCGTCCAGCGTGATGATGGGTCGCACGGTGACGCCGGGCGATGTCATGTCGATCAGCAGGAAGCTGATGCCGGTCTGCGGCTTGCCGGTGGTGCTGGTGCGCACGAGGCAGAAGATCCAGTCGCCGTGCTGGCCGAGCGTGGTCCAGGTCTTCTGGCCGTTGACGACATAGTGGTCGCCGACCCGCTCGGCGCGGGTCTTGACGCTGGCGAGGTCCGAGCCTGAACCCGGTTCCGAGTAGCCCTGGCTCCACCACACGTCGCCACTGGCGATGCCGGGGAGAAAGCGTTCCTGCTGCGCCCGGTTGCCGAAGGCCATGATGACCGGCGCCACCATCACCGGCCCGAACGGGATGACCCGAGGTGCACCCGCCAGTGCACATTCTTCCTCGAACAGATGGCGCTGTACCGCGTTCCAGCCGGGTCCGCCGAACTGCGTCGGCCAGCCCCAGCCGAGCCAGCCCTTGGCGCCGAGGATCTTGGCCCAGCGTTGCAGGTCGTCGCGTGTCAGGCGCAGCGCGGCGTGGACCTTGTGCGAGAGGTCAGCGGGCAGGCTGTCGGCGACCCAGGCGCGCACCTCGGCGCGGAAGGCCAGCTCGTCGGCGGTGAAGTTCAGGTCCATGGGGCGTGTCTCCGGGCGGTGTTCTGTCAGGTTTTGTAGCACGGGGTCCGCACGGCGGCTTGTCCCTGCTGCGACATCCGCCGGGGTTCACAGCGCGCTCAAGTCTGCCGTGCAATGGCCGAAATTGGGCCGTGGGAAGCCCGTTTCAGATCCGAGCGGACATCCCGTGCAGCGTGCAGCCGAGGCCCGTCCCATGAAAAAGTCCATCACGTTCGTCAATCCCCATGTGTACCGGCGCGTCGAGGTGCGTGTCGGCACGGATCCTGTGCTGTTGCTGGCCGGGGCCGTGGCGGTGCTGGTGCAGGGCTGGACGGCGCTCAGTGGCGAAAGTGTGCCGTGGAGCTGGTGGGCGGGGGTGGGGGTGCTGGCACACGGCCGGCTGTGGCGCCATGCCCTGACGATGCCGGTGGTGGGCTCGGTGGCCCTGGCGCTGATGTCGTCGGGCATGTCCACGCTCATCAGCGCGCTGGTGGTCAACAAGATGGTGGCGCAGTCCTACCGCCACGCTGGCTGGAAGATCCGCAACACCGATGGCGAGCTGGGGGAGTATTCCTCGCGCTTCCTTGCCGTGGACGAGCTGGGCTTCAGCGAGAGCGACCTGATGGCCAACGTGGTGCGCGACCACCTCACGGACGGGGTCATCGACGTGAGCGACGAAGTCACGCCGATCGCACCGGCCCGCAGCGCCCGCCAGCCGATGCGGCCCACGGCCCCCTCCCGCACGCCGGACCAGCCCTACATCCGGCTCTGATCCGACGCTGGGGGCAGCGTGTTCAGTCGCGGAAGTTGTTGAAGCTCAGTGGCGCCTCGGTGATCTCCTTGCGCAGCAGGGCCATCGCCGCCTGCAGGTCGTCGCGCTTGGCGCCCGTCACGCGCACCGTGTCGCCCTGGATGCTGCCCTGCACCTTGAGCTTGCTTTCCTTGAGTGCCTTCTGGATCTTCTTGCCCAGGTCGCTCTCGATGCCGGCCTTGATGAGGACCTTGTGCTTGAGCTTGTCGTGGCTCATCTTTTCCGGTTTGGCGGACAGGTCGAGGAAGCGCACGTCCACCCCCCGCTTGGCCATCTTGCCCAGCAGCACGTCGGTGACCTGCTGCAGCTGGAAATCGCTGTCGGCGTAGAGCGTCAGCTCCTTGTCCTTGTGCTCGACGCGTGCGTCGCTGCCCTTGAAGTCGAAGCGGGTGCCGATTTCCTTGTTGGACTGGTCGAGGGCGTTGCGGACTTCGGTGAGTTCGGGTTCGAGCACGGTGTCGAAGCTGGGCATGGTGTTCTTTCTTGGAGGGGGTCAGACGGGATGATCGGAGGGATGGGGGAAAATTCTGCCATGCGCATCGAAACTGCCGTCAATCTGCGGGCCTGGAACACCTTCGGCCTGCCTGCCACCGCCCAGACCCTGGTCCACATCGAGGAGGAAGCCGATGTGCGCCGCGTCGTGGACCACCCGGAGTTCGGCCCGGCCCCGAAGTTCATCCTCGGCGGCGGCAGTAACATCGTGCTGGCGCGCGACGTGACGGCCTGCGTGCTCAAGGTCGAGATTCCAGGGCTGCGCATCGTCGAAGAGCGTGCGGATGCCGTTCTCGTCGAGGCGGGTGCGGGCGAGACCTGGCACCGGCTGGTGGCCTGGACCATCGAGCAGGGCCTGGGCGGGCTGGAGAACCTGGCGCTCATCCCCGGCACGGTCGGCGCGGCTCCCGTGCAGAACATCGGCGCCTACGGGCTGGAGCTGGCCGACCGTTTCGAGTCGCTCGACGGCGTCGATCTGGTGACGGGCCGCGGCTTCACGCTGGACCACCGCCTGTGCCGCTTCGGCTACCGGGACAGCGTCTTCAAGCAGGCACTGGCGGGAAAGAGCGTCATCACCCGTGTTCGCCTGCGGCTGCCGCGTCCGTGGCAGCCGGTGCTGGGTTACCTGGACCTGCTGCGCAAGATCGAAGAAAGCGGTCTGACCCAGCCCGATGCGCGCCAGATCTTCGACTGGGTCTGCGCCATCCGCCGCGCCAAGCTGCCCGATCCGGCGGTGATCGGCAACGCGGGCAGCTTCTTCAAGAACCCGGTGGTCACGCCCGAGCAGTGCCGCGACATCATCGCCCGCGACCCGCATGTCGTGCATTACCCGATGGACGACGGCTCGTTCAAGCTGGCGGCCGGCTGGCTGATCGACGCCTGCGGCTGGAAGGGCAAGTCGGTGGGCGGCGCGGCGGTGTACGAGAAGCAGGCGCTGGTGCTGGTCAACCGGGGCGAGGCGCGTGGCGCGGAGGTGATCACGCTGGCCCGCGCCATCCAGGAAAGCGTCTACGGTCGCTTCGGCATCCGGCTGGAGCCGGAACCGATCGTGGTGGGCTGACGACACCTCAGCGCCGCCAGTCGCCGCTGCGGATGGCCTCGTGGGTCAGCCGCTCCACCTCGACTGGCGAGACGGCGTGCGCCACCCCCAGCCGCACCGCTGCGGCCAGCGACAAGTCGATGACCCGTCCCGGCGAAAACGGGCCGCGGTCGTTGATGCGCACGACCACCTCGCGCCCATTGACCGGATTGCGCACCCGCGCATAGCTCGGGATCGGCATGGTCGGGTGTGCCGCCGTCATGGCGTGCATGTCGTAGACCTCGCCGCTGGCGGTCGGGCGGCCGTGGAACTTGTCGCCATACCAGGAGGCCAGTCCGCTTTCGCGCAGTGCCACGTCCGTGGTGTGCGGCGCGTAGCGGCGTCCCAGCACGGCGTAAGGCTTGTTGGGCCCCCCCACCCGCAGCGGCTCGACGCGCGGGACGGCATCGGGGACTTGCATCAGCTCGGCGTGGGACCAGCGGTGGCGCTCGGGCGTGCTCCCGCAGGCCAGCAGCAGCAGGGTGGACAGTGCCGCGGCGACACGGCCAGGACGACACGGGCGACTGGTGACGAAATTCATGGGGTCGTGGAGGTTTCCCGACAGGCTCGGTAATATGGCGCGGTATTTTCTCCAGCCCACATGGGCGTGATGTGTGAATACCTTTTGTCGGGGGGGTGCGTGAATGATTCCGGGTGCATCGGGTTGCTGTTGGAATAATATTGCGCTGCAGTCATGTTGTGCGATATGGACTGAATCTCAATTGCCGAACAGATACATGACCAATACCTCACGATGCGTTCCCATTTTATTGAGTTGTCACGGAGCATGCGTGCGCAAGTCTCTCCTCTTGGTGACTGCCGTGATGCTGGCGGCTGGCAGCGTTCAAGCCAAGGCAGGCGCCACTGGCCGCGACACGGCCCCGCCGCTGCCTGCGACCGGGTTGTCCGACACGACGGCCAACATCGGCTGGCATCCGCCTCATGGGCGCTGGCTGAGCGGTGAGGCGACCCGGACGAGCTTTGCGGCTGCGGCTGCCGGGGGCGGGCATGGCCTGCGCTTCGAGGTGCTGGGCAGAGGACTGTCCCTGCAGCCCGACCGCTCGAAGGCAGTGCCGACACCTGCTGCCGCTCCCGCACCCGAGCGTCTTGCCATGGCGCTGGCCGGTCTGGGCGCACTCGGTCTGGCGAGCCGGCGCCGCTTGCGCCATGCCTGACCTGACTCATCCCGGTCCGGCCAGTGGCGCTGTCCGTGCGACCACCGGCGCATGGTCGCTGGGCCGTTCGTGCTTGCGCGGCGCCTTGTCGATGCGGCAGGCGGTGGTGTGCTCGGCCAGTGCGGCACTCACGAGGATGTGGTCGATGCGCAGCCCCTGGTTCTTGCGGAAGGCCAGGTTGCGGTAGTCCCACCAGCTCCAGCTCTTCGGGGCTTGCTCGAACAGCCGGAAGGCGTCGCGCAGGCCTAGGTCGAGCAGCGCCTGGAAGTGGCCGCGCTCCTGTGGCGTGCAGTGGATCTGCCCAGCCCAGGCCACCGGGTCATGCACGTCGCGGTCCTCGGGCGCGATGTTGTAGTCGCCCATCAAGGCCAGCGCCGCGTGGGCCTGCAGCTCCGCGCCGATCCACTGCTCCAGCGCCGTCAGCCACGCCATCTTGTAGGCGAACTTGTCGCTGTCCGGCGCCTGTCCGTTCGGGAAGTAGGCGCCGACCACGCGCACGCCCTCGACCGTCGCGGCGATCACGCGGGCCTGCGGGTCGTCGAAACCGGGGATGTTGCGCACCACGTCGGCGACCTGCAGCCCCTGCCGCGACAGGAGTGCCACCCCGTTGTAGGTCTTCTGCCCGAACCAGGCGCTCTGGTAGCCCGCGGCGGCGAGCGCGTCGGCCGGAAACTTGTCGTCGGTGAGCTTGGTTTCCTGCAGCACCAGCACATCCGGCTGCTCCAGCGCGAGCCAGTCGAGCACCTGCGGCAGCCGCACGGCGAGGGAGTTCACGTTCCAGGTGGCAATGTTCATTGCTAGATTAAATCCTTTTAAATCAATGACTTAAATTTCATTGATGGCATCTGGCTGCGCACCTGACTACACATGGGCGAAATCCCAGGTCATTGGCAATGCTTGGCGCGAAAACGTGTTGCGCAGGGCTTCCATTCTCGGGCCGCTCGGCCACCATCTCGGGCGTGACGGTGATCTTCGGGTACAGCGCCCCGATGCGCCGCTCGGCCTCGGCGCGCATCCACGCCCCATAGCGCCGCACGTCCTCCGCCAGCCCCTTCGTCCCCGTCCAGTCCTCGCCCAGCCTGCCCTGCTGATCCGCCGCCGCCAGCGGCCGACGCGCCCACCACAGGTGCAAGGTGCTCGGGTGGCCGTGGCGGATGGACTTCTCGCGGGCCGAGGCCGTGTTGATCGCTTCCAGGGGGAGGGCGACTTCGATGAGTTTCCTGCGATTCAAAACGGGCCTCGGATGCATCAAACAAAAAAACCAATCATTGTCGCTGCATATGATCCGGCCAATTGCCGTACATTCATATCAGGAGAATACCCATGCCAGCCTCTTCATCCACTGCAACGGCCCGTCTCGAAGCGCGCATCAGCACCGACCTGCACGCGATGCTCAAACGCGCTGCCGAACTCCAGGGCCGCACCATGACCGACTTCGTGATCGCCGCGGTCCAGGACGCTGCCCAGCAGGCCATCGCACAAGCCGAAGTGGTGCGGCTGTCGCTGGAGGACCAGCAGTGTTTTGCCCAGGCCCTGCTCTCGCCGCCCGAGCCATCGCCAGCCCTGGTGCGTGCATTCGCCCGCCGCCGCCAATTGCTGGGCACGGACTGACGGCCGGCGATGACGACTGTTTCGCCCCTGTTCCAAGTCCGGCCGCTCCCCGCCGACCTCGACCGCAAGGCGTTCTGCAGCGGCGCCGAACCCCTGGACCGCTACCTGCGCGAGCAGATCACCCAGGATGTCCGGCGTCGGGTGGCGGCTTGCTTCGTTGCGCTGACCACCGAGCCGGTGCCACGCCTGGCGGGCTACTACACGCTCGCCTCGGCCAGTCTGCTGCTGGCGGACTTGCCGGCCGCCACCGCCCGCAAGCTGCCGCGCTATCCGAGCGTGCCCGCCGTGCGCATGGGCCGGCTGGCGGTCGATCAGGCGTTAAAGGGACAGGGCTTGGGCGGCACCTTGGTGGCCGATGCGCTGGACCGGGCGATCCGCTCGGAGATCGCCGCCCATGCGCTCATGGTCGATGCCAAGGACGACACCGCAGCGGCCTTCTACCGACACCAGGGGTTCATCACGCTGCCACAGTCGCCGCTGGTGTTGTTTCTGCCGCTGGGCACCGTGGCGGCGGCGCGAGGGTGGCCAGCACATTGAAGCGAACCAAGACACTGGTGTCCTTCAGGGCATCGCGTTGTCGAGGTGCGATGGCAACCAGCCCACCACGGCGGTCTGGGTTTCATCGTCCCAGAAGCAGTACAGGCGGACGCAGCGTGCCCGCTCGGCTTCGAATCGGGTTCTCGTAGACCGACTGCTTCACGCCACGGAACGCCCGGCTGTGCAAGGTCACCGAGCCGGTCAGGTGCTGTTCGCACCAAGTCTGGAAGTCGTTCAGATGGTCGGGAATGGGCGGCCTGGCGCCCACCTCGGCCAGTTGTTTTTCCAGCAACGCGATGCGCGCCCGCAAAGCGGGGCCCTCCGCCACAGCGTTGTTGCGGGCTGATTCGATCTGTTCTCGTCCCTTCTGCCCGAGCGGCCTTGCGTTGTAGCTGTGCGGCCATGCGGCGCACCGTCTCAAAACTCGGCAGGAGCTGTTCCCGGTCAGCCCGGAACGCCGTCACCGCCAGCGCCTGGGACACCAGCCAATGTTCAAAGAACTTCGATTTCTCGGGATGCTGGTCGCGCAATGCCTGGATGCCCTCAATCCGTGTGATGGGGTGGTCATAGGCGTCGTCCTTCCAGCGCCGAAAACCCGGCCGGTAGAGCCGCACCGACTGCCTCAGTGAACGCAAAGCTGGCATCGCTGGTCAGCACGAACACATGCGCGGCGCCCAGCGTCTTCTCAGTGACCCAGTTGGCATTGGCGGCCACCTGGGTGATGTCGTTCACGCCTTCCGGCACCGAGAACAGGATCACCGGATGGCGCCGCTGCGGACTCTCCAGCAGATCAGGCTGCGGTCATACGCTGCGTCGTCACCGCGTGTCGTGCAGGTCAGCCGCGCTCAGAACAGCACTTCGCCCTCGTCCGTGACACGGCGGTTTGCCGAGCAGACCTCGGTGCATGCGGCCACGCGGGCTGCGGGCGATGCGATCGGGGTGTCGGTGACCTCGGTGTACAACAAGCTGCAGCAGATGGAGCCGGGCACGTACTCATCCGGGAGCACGGGATGCTGCGCTACCGACCGCTGGAGCCGCTGCGCGAGGTCGGGGTCGATGACAAGGGCGCGCAGATCGGCGAGCAGTGGGTGCAACTCGGTCTGGAGGCTGACGAACAGGCGCTGCGGGTCAGGCGCATCCGCATCCAGCTGCCCAAGCCGACCCGCGACGGCGACGACACGATCTGTCTGGTGACGACGCTGAGCGCCGAGCAGGCCGAGGCCGCGCTGTCGGGCTACTACATGGCCATCGAGATGCGCAACCTCGGCGAGAGCCTGGACACGATCGTCGATGCCGGGGACTGGGAGCCCTTCCGGCGGGCCAGTCCGCAGGCGATGGCGGCCTGGCTGGCACAGCAGGCCAAGCGGCTCGATCTGGCCCGCTACCGCAAGACCGGACGCAGCACACGAACCCCTGCGGTCAAGCGCACGCATGATCCCGGTCGCGCCCACTTCTCCGTGGCCAGAACGCTTCAGCAGCGCAAGGTGAAGGCACCTTGAAAGCACTGGGGTACGGCTTTCTGCTCATCACGCCTATGTAGGTGCACTCCTGTCCGCATCAACCGCGAGTCAGTAACACGCTCTAGGCTCATGGCGTGATGATGCCGCAGGTCGGCCGGGCGATACTCGCGGCCGTTCCTCACCTACTTCAAGGACTGACGCCGTGACCACCCTGTTGCTGGGCTTGTTGTGCTTTCTCGGGATCCATTCGATCCGGATCTTCGCCGATGACTGGCGTTCTGCACAGATCAGGCGACATGGCGCCTTGAAGTGGAAGGCCGCCTACGCGCTGGTGTCTGCGATCGGACTGGTCCTGGTGGTCTGGGGCTACGGCATGGCACGGGCCGCACCCGTCGACCTGTGGACGCCGCCGACCGCCACGCGCCATGTCGCCGCGTTGCTGATGCTGCTGTCCTTCGTGCTGCTGACCGCCGCCTACGTGCCCGGCTCGCGCCTGAAGGCCAAGGTGCGGCACCCGATGCTGCTGGGCATGAAGGTCTGGGCGCTGGCGCACCTGCTGTCCAACGGACGGCTGGCGGACGTGGTGCTGTTTGGCAGTGTCCTGCTGTGGGCGGTGCTGGCGTTCCGGGCGGCGCGCCAGCGGGACCGTGCGGCGGGCGATCCAGCACTGTCGCTGCACTCCGGGCGCGACGTGATCACCGCCTTCGTCGGCATCTTCGCGTGGATCATCTTCGCGCTGTGGCTGCACGGGCCGCTGATCGGCGTGCGGCCCTTCGGCTGAGGTTCAGCGGCGCCGGCAGGTCACGAAGGCAAAGCCCGGATGCACTGTCCGGGCGATTTCCTCGAAGGCGTCACGCGGCCAGTCCGGGAAGCGCACGTCGCCATCGAGGTCCGCATCGATCTCGGTCAGCTCCAGCACCTCGGCGTGCGGCAGGGCCTGTGCGTACAGCTCGCCGCCCCCCACCACGAAGACCCGCGGCGCCTCGGTGTCCGCCACCGCCGCCAGTGCCGCGTCGAGGCTGAACACGACCTCCGCCCCTTGCGCCGCCGCGCTGCCCGCCCACTCCCGCTGGCGCGTGACGACCACGTTGCGCCGGCCCGGCAGCGGGCGGAACTTCGCCGGCAGCGAATCCCAGGTCTTGCGGCCCATGACGACGGGGCAGCCCATCGTCGTCGTGCGGAAGTGCTTCGCGTCCACCGGGTCGTGCCAGACAAGTCCGTTGTCGTGGCCGATCACGCCGTTGCGGGCGACCGCTGCGATCAGGCAAAGCTGTGCCATGGTCCGTCCCCTTGGTCTCAGACGGCCACCGGCGCCTTGATGGCCGGGTGGTGCTGGTAGTCGTGGACAGCGAAGTCCTCGAACTGGTAGTCGAAGATGGAGTCGGGACGGCGCAGGAGTTCCAGCGTCGGGAAGGGCCAGGGCGTGCGGGCGAGCTGTGTCTCGACCTGCTCGGTGTGGTTGCTGTAGAGGTGGCAGTCGCCGCCCGTCCACACGAAGTCCCCGACTTCGAGGTCGCACTGCTGCGCGAGCATGTGCGTCAGCAGCGCGTAGCTGGCGATGTTGAACGGCACACCCAGGAAGATGTCTGCGCTGCGCTGGTAGAGCTGGCAGCTCAGGCGCCCGTCGGCGACATAGAACTGGAACAGCGCGTGACAAGGCATCAGCGCCATGCGGTTCAGCTCGGCCACGTTCCAGGCGCTGACGAGGATGCGGCGCGAATCCGGGTTGGTCTTGAGCTGCTGCACGACCTCGGCGATCTGGTCGACGTGACCGCCACCGGGCGTGGGCCAGGAGCGCCACTGCACGCCGTAGACCGGGCCGAGATCGCCGTCGTCGCGGGCCCATTCGTCCCAGATCGTCACGCCGCGGTCCTGCAGCCACTGCACGTTGGACTCGCCGCGCAGGAACCACAGCAGCTCCAGGATGATCGAGCGCAGGTGGACCTTCTTGGTGGTGACGAGCGGGAAGCCTTCGCGCAGGTCGAAGCGCATCTGGTGGCCGAAGACGCTGCGGGTGCCGGTGCCGGTGCGGTCGCTCTTGAGGACGCCATGCTGGTGGACATGGCGCATGAGATCTTCGTACTGCGTGCGGATCGGCCGCTCGGTGTGCAGGGAGAGGGTGGCGTCCATGTTCGGCTGGGAGCAGGCTGGGAGCAAAGCGGCCGATTATCCGCCACGCTGCGCGCCACGCGCGTCCGTCACGCCCTGTAGCTCAGCTTGCGGATCCAGTCCTGCAGCAGGGCGCGCACCGAATCGCTCAAGTCGATCCAGGTGCCCCCGATGCGGAAATCGTGGCTCTGCATCACCACATAGGCCGAATTGATGCGCACCGGCACCGCCATGATGCGGGTCATGTCCTTCAGATCCGGCACGCCCAGCACCAGCAGCATCGCCGTGTGGCTCGGCAGAGGAAAGTCCGCCAGCAGACCGACGCCCTTTTCCGAGATGTCGCGTACCCGCACCTCCTGCACCTGTCCGTCCGGCAACGTCAGCCGCCCGCGCCAGGTGACGTTGAAGCGGGGCTCCTTGCGGCTTTCCATCGAGCCGCGCACGGGTGTGGTGGTCATCATGGCGTCAATCTGAATTGAATTGCATGGCCGCGAGCTTGGCATACAAACCACCCCGTTGAACCAGTTCGGAATGGGTGCCTTCCTCGGCAATCCTGCCGTGGTCGAGCACGACGATGCGATCGGCCTGCTGGACCGTCGCCAGCCGGTGCGCGATCACCAAGGTGGTGCGGTCCTTCATCGCGGTTTCGAGGGCGGCCTGCACCAGCCGCTCGCTCTCGGCGTCGAGCGCACTGGTGGCTTCGTCGAGCAGCAGCAGCGGCGGGTTCTTGAGCATGGCGCGTGCGATGCTGATGCGCTGGCGCTGGCCACCCGACAGCCGCACGCCGCGTTCGCCGAGAAAGGTCTGGTAGCCCTCGGGCAGGGCGCTCAGGAAATCGTGCGCGTGGGCGGCCTTGGCGGCGGCGATGACCTCGGCGTCGCTGGCGTCGGGCTGGCCATAGCGGATGTTGTCCATGGCATTGGCGGAGAAGATCGTGCTGTCCTGCGGCACGATGCCCACGCGCCCGCGCAGGTCGGCCAGCGACAGCCGCGTCACGTCCACCCCGTCCAGCGTGATGCTGCCGGACTGTGCGTCATAGAAGCGCAGCAGCAGCTGCAGCACCGTGCTCTTGCCCGCCCCGCTCGGCCCGACCAGCGCCACGGTCTCGCCAGGTCGCAGCGTCAGGCTGAAGTCCGCCAGCGAGGGCTGCATCGGCCGCGACGGATAGTGGAAATTCACTGCCGAGAAGCGCACGGCCGAGCCGCCCTGGGCCATCGGCAGGGCCAGCGGCCTGGCTGGCTCCTCCACGGGCGAGCGGGTCGCCAGCAATTCCATCAGCCGCTCGGTCGCCCCGGCCGCGCGCAGCAGGTCGCCGTACACCTCCGACAGCACCGCCACGCTGCCCACCAGGATGATCACGTAGACGACGGTCTGCCCCAGGTGCCCCGCGCTGATGCGGCCGGCCACCACGGCTTCGGTCCCTTGGTACAGGCCCCACAGCAGGGCGCCGAAGGTGGCGGTGATGATGAAGGCGACGAGGAAGGCGCGCACACGGGTGCGCTTGCGGGCGGTCTCGAAGGCATCCTCGGTGGCGGCATCGAAGCGGGCGGCCTCGCGGGTTTCCTGGGTGTAGCTCTGCACGACCGGGATGGCGTTGAGCACCTCGGCCGCGATGGCGCTGGTGTCGGCCACGCGGTCCTGGCTGGCGCGGCTGAGCTTGCGCACGCGGCGACCGAAGTACAGCGACGGCAGCACCACCAGCACCAGGATGCCCAGCACCTGCGCCATCACGTAGGGGTTGGTGACGATGAGCATCACCATCGCGCCCAGCCCCATCACCGTGTTGCGCAGGCCCATCGACAGGCTCGATCCCACGACACTCTGCACCAGCGTCGTGTCGGTGGTCAGCCGGGACAGCACCTCGCCGGTCTGAGTCGTCTCGAAGAAGGCGGGGCTCTGGCGCACCACGTGGGCGTAGACGGCGTTGCGCAGGTCGGCGGTGACGCGTTCGCCGAGCCAGCTCACCATGTAGAAGCGCGCCGCCGAGAATCCACCCAAAGCGGCGCCACACGCGAACAGCGCCAGGAAATGCTCCCGCAGCGCCATCACCCGCTCGCCCGGATCGGCGGCGACGAGGCCCTGGTCGATCAGCGAGCGCAGCGCCATCGGCAACACCAGCGTGCTCACCGCGGCCAGCACGAGGAACAGGCCGGCCAGCGCGATCTGGAGGCGGTAGGGCCAGAGGAACGGTTTCAGGCCGGACAGGGAGCGCGGGGTGGTGGCGCGGGGGCGGTCGGTGGTGGGCGCGGGCATGGCTGCGAGTGTAGGCGCGCCCGCGCTTCAGAGCGTCAGCCGCCCCACGTAGCCCGTCATCTCCAGATACCCCAGCCCGACCCGCGTCCCTTGCGGGTCGAGCAACTCGCTCAAGCCCTCCCAGTACACGGTGCCTGTGCTGCCGCGGCTGTCGAGTTCCTGCGCATCCAGCAGTGCGCGCACCGTCCACCGCCCGGCCGGTGTCTCGACGAGCCACTGCACCGGATAGCGCCCGCCCGTCGCCGGACTCGCCCACACGCGCTGTGGCGTGAAGCGCACGGCGTCGGGGCCGAATGCCTGCACGGCACCCCCCGTCGCCCGCCACGATCCCCCCGCCCACAGCGCCGAGCCATCCGCCCGCCGCAGTCGGAACGCGGTCAGCGCGCTGCCGTCGACGAGGTTGATGCCGATCCAGTCCCAGCCCACGGCGTCGCGGTCGAGCACGGCGTCGCTCCACTCGTGGTCGAGCCAGGCGGTGCCACGCAGGGAGCGGGCGGGTTGGCCTGTGCCGGTCGGGGTGAGGGTGGCGCTGACAGCCAGTTGCGGCTGGCTGTAGTAGTGGCTGGCCTGCGCGGCGCCGGGGCCTTTGCGGGAATAGCCGGCCTCACCCTGCAGCAGCAGCGGCTGGGTGGTCTGCAGCGACAGCGCGAGCGTGCCGCCCAGCGCGGGGCTGGCGACGGTCGCGTCGTAGCGGCTGGCGGTCGTGGCACCGCTGCGCTGGAGCCGCCAGTCGCCGAGATGCACCCGCGTGTCGCCGACCACGCTGTCCGCCCGACCGAAGCCAGCGCGGGCGATGCGCTGGTCGTGGCGCTGGCGGCGCTCCGACAGATCGGTGAGGGCGACGTGCGCGAAGACGAGTTGCTTGGCCGCGAACGCGCTCGGGTGGTTGGCAGCGACCTCGGTGCGCGAGCGGAAGAAGGTGAGCTGGAACCCGTGCGTCGGCTCGGCCGGGCGTGCGGGTGCGGCGAGCCAGCCGGTGGCGTACCACCACTCGGTCTGCGTGTCGGGGTGGCTGCCGAAGTCGGCGGGGAAGGCCAGCGCACGCCGACGCACGCCCTGCGCCGTTGCCGCCAAGGGCAGCGCGGACAAGGCCATCCACTGCATCAGGTGCCGTCGGTCCATCACCAGTCCTCCTTGACCGCCAGCGCCATGTCATGCGACGCCGCCGCCCGCCCGGACACCCACGCCGTCACCGCCCCTGCGACCAACACCGCCAGCACCAAGGCCCCCAGCCGCCACCACGGCAGCGCCAGCTCCATCGTCCAATGAAAACTCTGCGGATTCACCACCTTCACCAGCACCACGCTCACCGCCAAGCCCAGCGCCAGCCCGAGCAGCGCGCCGACGGCGGTCCACAAGGCACCTTCCGCGCAGACGAGGGTGAGCACCTGCCTGCGCGTCGTGCCGAGGTGCTGCAGCGCGCCGAACTCGCGCCGCCGCGCCAGCACCTGCGCCGAAAAGCTCGCTGCGATGCCGAACAGCCCGATGCCGATGGCCACCGCCTGCAGCCAGTAGGTGACGGCGAAGCTGCGGTCGAAGATGGCCAGCGAGACGGCGCGGATCTCGGCCGGCGTCGCAATCTCCAGCAGGCCTGGATCGGCAGCGAGCGCCCGCAGCCCGGACTGCACCGACGCCACCGCCGCGCCGGGGGCCAGCCACAGCGCGAGGTCGTTGACCTTGTCGTCGCTGGTCAGCCGCTGCCAGTCGCGGCGGTCGAGGACGAGCGAGCCTTGCTGGCGGGCGTAGTCGCGCCAGACGCCCCGGATGCGCACATCGGCGGTGCGTCCGTCCGGCAGCGGCAGGCGCAGCGTCTGTCCGGCCTGCACGCCGTAGAGCGCGAGCACGGCTTCGCTGGCGTACACGTCGATCCGCCCGTCGACCGCGGGCGGCTGCAGCGCACCGACCAGCGGCAGCGTCTGCGCCGGGTCGCCGATCTCGCGGGCGATCAGCGCGACCGCCGCCCGCGCCGGATCGAGCGAGACCGCCACCACCCGCTGCGCCTGGACCCGCGCCACGCCGGGCAGTGCCGCGGCCGCCTGCACGAACGCCGGATCGAGGTAGGCACTGTCGGCCTGCGCGGTGGACGTGGCCGTGCGCGCATAGAGATCGGCGGGCAGCACCTCGTCCAGCCACTGCGTCACCGAGTCGCGGAAGCTCGCCACCATCACCGTCAGCGCCACCGACAGTGCCAGACTCGCCACGACGCCGGCCACCGTGATGGTCGCGCTGGCCCGCTGGTCACGCGCGCGCTCGACGGCCAGCAGCGCGATCGGGTGGCGCGGCGGCGTGATCCGGCCCAGCAGCGCACCGACCAGCAGCGGCACCGCCATGATCCCGCCCAGCAGCAGCAAGGCCACCGACCCGTAAGCGGCCAGCGGCAGCTCGCCCAGCGGCGGCACGCCCGCCAGCGCGACCCCCGCCAGCATCAGCACCGGCCCGCGCCACGGCTGGCGCGGCGTCTGGTCCTCGCCGCCGAGGCCTTTCAGGCTCTGCGCGGGCGACAGCGCGGCGGCCATGCGCGCCGGCTGCCAGCCGCCCGCCAGCGCCGCCGCGAATCCCAGCCCGCCGTAGACCAGCGCCGCGCCGCTCGACCACTGCAGGGCCGGCGCCGATCCCCCCAGCAAGCCGCTGCCCAGATCTCCGCCCAGCACCCGCAGCGCGAGCACCGCCAGCCCCGTTCCCAAGGCCAGCCCCAGCCCCGCACCGACGACACCCAGCAGCGCCGACTCGACCAGCACCAGCACCAGCCGCTCGCGGGCGTGCATCCCCAGCACGCCCAGCAGCGCCAGTTGCGGCACCCGCTTGGCGACGGCCAGCGATTGCACCGAGAACACCAGGAACGCCCCCGTGAACAGCGCCACCAGGGCCAGCACGGTGAGGTTCACGCGGTAGGCCCGCGAGAGATTCGATACCCGCAGCGCCGCTTCGTCCGGCGCCGCTGCGCGCACCGACGCCGGCAGCGCCAAGACCCGCAGCACCGCCGCCCGGTCTGCGCCCGGCTGCAGGCGCACGTCGAGGCGGCTGAGCTGCCCGAGCCGCCCGAAGTGCGCCTGCGCTCCCGCGAGGTCGATCACCGCCAGCGGCC
Organism: Sphaerotilus sp.; assembly: GCA_013299055.1. GTDB lineage: Bacteria > Pseudomonadota > Gammaproteobacteria > Burkholderiales > Burkholderiaceae_C > Sphaerotilus. The sequence continues at coordinate 13,765 of JAAFKB010000042.1, read as the reverse complement.
CCGTGTCCGCCGCGACGCTGCCCCCTACCGTCAGCGCCACCAGCCGGTTGCCCGACTGCACCCGCAGCGTCTGGCCCGCTGCCACGCCGAACCGCCGCTGCGCCGCCGGGTTGAGGAATACCCGGTCCGGGTCGAGCAAGGCCAGCCTGGGCGCGCCCCGCAGCGCCGCATCGGCCTGCGGCAGCAGCGCCGGGGCGATGGCGGCGGCCACCAGCGCGTCCTGCCCGACCAGCTTGAGCGCGTGCTTGCGGCCTTGGGTGTCGAGCGCGTAGGTGTCGAGTTCGAGCACCGGGTTGGCCAGTGCGACCCCGGCCTGCGCTGCCACCCGCGCATAGAGCGCCTCGTCCAGCCCGGCCGCGCCCACCGGCCGCAGCTCCAGGTCCGGCTGGCCGTTGACGGTGCGCACCGCCTGCCCGAACTCCGCCAGCGCCGACGCATTGATCAGATGCACCGCGAACGCCAGCGCCACGCCCAGGGCGATCGCCAGCAGCGCCACCGCCACCCGGCCGGGGTGGTGGCGGACCTCGCGGGTCAGCAGGTGCAGGGTGTCACGCGGGTGCATGGCGGGCCGGTGGTGACGTTCTGTGCGTGACCGTTTGCACGGGCCGCTGGGTGGCGTGCAGAGTGGTACCGGGGCGTGTCTGCCGGCGGGCACAATGGATTCCGGTATGGTTCCACTGCCCGACATCTCCCCCCATTTCCCCGAGATCAGCCCCTTTCTGGCGGCCGTGGCGCGCTGGGTGCAGCGCACGGGTGTGCAGCGGGCCACGGTGGTGCTGGTGGGCCTGAGCGTGCTGGCGTCGGTGCTGCTGACGGTGGGCTGGCATTGGCTGGCGGGCTGGCCGCTCGCCAGCCGGTCGCTGATCATGGCCGCGCTGGTGCCGGTGCCGATCGCCTCGCTGGGCGCGGGCTACACGCTGCAGCTCATCGTTGCGCTGGAGCATGCCATGCGCCGCCTCGAAGCCCTGGCGATGACCGACTCGCTCACGGGCATCCGCAACCGGCGCTGTTTCATGCAGGCCGCCGCGCTGGAGTTCGAGCGTGCCATCCGCCACGCCCGCCCGATGGCGGTGGTGCTGATCGACGTGGACCACTTCAAGCGCGTCAACGACCGCCACGGCCACCAGCTCGGCGACCAGGTGCTGGTCGAGATTGCCCGCTCGTGCCAGACCACGCTGCGCAAGACGGACCTGCTGGCCCGCTTCGGGGGCGAGGAGTTCATCGTGCTGCTGCCCGAGACGGGGCAGCGCGAGGCCGTGCGGCTGGCCGACCGGATGCGCATGGCGGTGTCGGCGGACCTGCGCCTGCCCGATTCGCAGCGGCCCGGTGCCGTGACGATCAGCCTGGGCGCCGTTGCCCTGAGCCGCAGCACGCCGACGCTGGACCTGCTCATCCAGGCGGCCGACCAGGCGCTCTACGACGCCAAGCGCGCCGGCCGCGACCGCGTCCACACCATGCCGGCGCCGATCGAGGTCTGATCCCGGCAGCAGGGGCGGCGGTGGCCTCATCCGGCCTCCACGCCGTGGGCGCGCAGGCGCAGCGTGCGGTCGGCCTGGGCGGCGGCGGCGTGGGAATGCGTGACGATGAGGCAGCCCGCACCGTGCTGCCGCGCCTGGGTGCACAGCAGGTCGAGCACGCGCTGGGCGGTGTCGGGGTCGAGGTTGCCGGTCGGCTCGTCCGCCAGCAGCAGGGCGGGCCGGTGCACCAGCGCCCGCGCGATGGCCACCCGCTGCAGCTGACCACCCGAGAGTTCACGGGGCCGGCGCGCGCCCAGCGACTGCAAGCCCACCTCGGCCAGCACGCCCTGCACCCGCGCGGCGATCTCGCCCCGGTCGCGCCAGCCCTGCAGCATCAGCGGCAGCCCGACGTTGTCCGCGACACTCAGGTGCGGCAGCACATGGAAGGCCTGGAACACGAAGCCCAGCGAAGCCCGCCGCAGCAGCGCCGCGTCGCGTTCGCCGAGCCGGCCCACGTCGCGGCCGGTGATCTCGACCGTGCCGGTGTCCGCCCGGTCCAGCCCGGCGATGCAGTTCAGCAGCGTCGACTTGCCGACACCGGATTCCCCCACCAATGCCACCACCTCGCCGCGCTGCATCGCCAGGTGGACGTTGTGGAAGACGCTGGTGTCGCCGTAGCGTTTGCCGAGCCCGGTGATGCGCAGCAGCGGGGCTTGGGTGGTCGGGGCGATCGTGGTCATGGCGCTTCCCGCTCCAGCACCGGCAGCACCCGCGCCAGCACCGCCGACACCGGATCGCCCGCATCGCAGGCGATCACCTCGCGCTGCGCCATGCCGCGCAGCCAGGTGATCTGGCGCTTGGCGAGCTGGCGCGTGGCGGCGGTGCCCTTCTCGGCGAGCTGTGCGGCTGGCCACAGGCCGTCGAGCATCTCCCAGGTCTGCCGGTAGCCGACACAGCGCATCGACGGCAGACCGGGATGCAGATCGCCCCGCGCCCGCAGCCGCTGCACTTCCTCGACCAGCCGGCCGTCCGCCAGCATGGCCTCGAAACGTTGCGCGATGCGGGCATGCAGCCAGGCGCGGTCGGTCGGCTCCAGCGACAGCAGGGGGAATTCGGGCCGGTCGGTCGTGGCGCGGTCGAAGCGGCCGGTGTGAAAGCCCGACAGCGGCTGTCCGCTCACCTGCCACACCTCCAGCGCCCGCTGGATGCGCTGTGCGTCATGGGGCGAGAGCCGCGCGGCGGTGGCGGGATCGACCGCCGCCAGCCGTGTGTGCATCGCCGGCCAGCCGATGGCACGGGCCTCGTCGTCGAGTGCGAGGCGCACGGCGGGATCGGCGGCGGGCAGGGCGTCCATGCCATCGAACAGCGCCTTGAAATACAGCATCGTGCCGCCGACCAGCAGTGCGCGGGCACCTCGGGCATGGACCTCGCCGATCAGCCGGCGCGTGTCGGTGACGAAGGCTGCAGCCGAGTAGGCGGCGGTGGGCTCGATCACGTCGACCAGGTGGTGCGGCACCTCGGCCAGCTCCGCGGCCGAGGGCTTGGCGGTGCCGATGTCCATGCCGCGGTAGACCAGCGCGGAATCGACGCTGATGATCTCGACCTGCGGCAGGCCCCGCTCCCGGCAGGCGCGGGCGATGGCCAGGGCGGCGGCGGTCTTGCCGCTGGCGGTCGGACCGGCCAGGGCAAAGGTGGTCGGGGCGGCGGCGTTCAATGTCCACCTCCGTGGCGCTGCACCGTGGTCCAGGCGATCAGCGCCGTGACCACCGCACCGGTGGCGACGCCGTAGGCGAGCGGCCGGGTGGTGCCGTCCAGCGCGACGCCAAGCCACTGCCCGACGCAGAACGCCACCACCGCCAGCACGAAACCCGACAGCGCCGAGGCCACGCCAGCCTGCTGCGGGAACGGACCGACTGCGCCGGTCTGCCCACAAGCCTGGTGGGTGCCATGTCCGAAGGCGAAGAAGAGTTGTGGCACCAGGATCGCCCACACCGACTGCACGCCCGCCGCAGCCAGCGCGGCCATCGACAGCCCACCGACCAGCGTGAACCACGCCGCACGCCGCACGGCACCGGCCATGCCATGCCGCACCAGCCAGCGCCGGCAGACGAAGGTGCCGGCAAGGTAGGAGACCGAGCTGGTGCTGAGTGCCAGTCCGTACTGGGCAGCGTCCAGCCCGAGCACCTGCATGTAGACAAACGACGATCCGGCGAGGAACACGAACAGCCCGCCGTAGGTCGCCGCCGACAGCCCGGCCCAGGCGAGAAAGGTCGGATGGCGCAGCACGGTGCGCCACGAGGCCAGCAGCGGGCCGGGGTGCAGTGCCTGCGGGTTTTTCTGGCGGAGGGTCTCAGGCAGCTGCGTGGCGACGAAGCCCAGCGTGCCGAGTGCAATCAGCGCCGCGGCGACGAAGGTCGTGTGCCAGCCCAGGTGCCCGGCCAGCCAGCCGCCCAGCAGAGGGCTGGTGATGGCGATGACGCCCAGCCCGGACAGGCCGAGCGACATGATCCGCGCGCCTTCATGCGGTGCGTAGAGGTCACGCACCATGGCCCGTGCGACGACCACCACGCCGGCCATCACCGCGCCCTGGACGATGCGCACCAGGATCAGCGCCTCGATGGTGTTCGCCAGCACCGCCGCGAAGCTGGCCAGCAGGTAGACCGACAGCGTGGACAGCAGCACCGGCCGCCGCCCGAACCGGTCCGCCACCGGCCCGGCCACGAGCTGCCCGAGGCCGAAGGACAGCAGCAGCGCGGCCATCGTCAACTGCGTGGCGTGCATCGAGGCGTGCAGCTCGGCCTGGATGGCGGGCAGCGCGGGCAGGTAGAGGTCGGTCGTCACCGGCTGCAGGCCGAGCAGCAGCGCGAGCGCGACGGCCGCGACCAGGGCAGTGGGCTGCCGGGTCGGCGCCGTCATGCGGTGGCGCGACGGCGGACGCGGTCGAGGTAGGCGTGTGGGTCGGGGGGCTGGCCGCTGCGCTGCGACGCCCAGAGCATCTCGCCCAGGCAGTCCATCACCTCGTGCTGCGCGGCGTGCAGGTCGCCGCGCCTGGCCGCCAGCAGCTCCACCACCTGGCGGATGCCGCGGGGCTGGTCGATCGAGACCTGCTCGCTGATGCTCAGGTGCATCGACAGGTGCAGGAAGGGGTTGGTGCGGCCCTCGTCGACCGTGTAGACCGCGGCCAGCGCGGCGTCCAGGTCGGCGAGGTCGGCGTGGTATTCGGGGTGGCGCTCGATCCACTGCGCGGCCAGCGTGTCCATCGCGGACAGCGGCTCACCGGCGCGGTGCTTGCGCCACGCTTCGCAAAAGAAGGTCCGGACGTCGTTCTGGCTGGGGGCAAACATTCCACAATTGTCGCCCGTTCCCGATGTTCCGCGACGCGCCGAGGCTGCCCCTGTGATCACTGACCCGATGTTCTTCGCCGCGGCCGTGCCGGCGGTCTTCCTGATGGGGCTGTCCAAGAGTGGCTTCGGTGCCGGCTTCGGCGCGCTGGCGGTGCCGCTGATGGCACTGACCATTCCGGTGCCACAGGCGGCGGCGATCATGCTGCCGCTGTTGTGCCTGGCGGACTTTTCCGGCCTGGCGGCGCTGGTGCGGCACGCGGACTGGCGGTTGCTGCGCTGGCTGCTGCCGGCTGGCTTGCTGGGCAGCCTGATCGGCTGGGTGTCGTTCGGGCTGCTGCCGGTGAAGGCGGTGGCGGGCATCGTGGGGGCGGTGACGCTGCTGTTCGTCGCGCTGCGGCTGTTCTTTCCCCCGAAGGCGGATGTGCCTGCGCCGCACCGCGGGTTGGGCTGGCTGCTGGGGGCCGCGTCGGGCTACACCAGTTTCATCGCGCATGCGGGCGCGCCGCCGATCAGCTTCTACATGCTGCCGCTCAGGCTGGAGCCGCTGCACTTCAGCGGGACGATGGCGGTGTTCTTCACGGTGGTGAACCTGTCGAAGTGGATCCCGTACTGGCAGCTCGGCCTGATCGACCTGACCAACCTGGGCACCTCGCTGGCGCTGGGGCCGGTGGTGCTCGCCGGGGTCTGGGCGGGGGTGCGGCTGGCCACACGGATCCAGCCGACCGCGTTTTATCAATTGGTGATGGCGGGGATGGTGCTTTCGGGGGGGAAACTGCTATGGGATGCGCTTGGGTGAGCATGAAATAATCCCGGAATGGATCATTCTCTGATGGCAGGATCACGGCGCACGGGCAAGGCCTGGGGGGCTGTGGTCGTCGCGGTCGTGCTGGGTGTCTCGCTGCACGGGCGGGCACTCGCCGACATCCGCGTCGGTGCCCCGTTCGCGCTCAGCGGCAGCGTGGCGGCCCTGGCCCAGGACATGCGCCAGGGAGCCGAGCTGGCGATGGCGCAGGTCAACCAGCAGGGCGGCATACTCGGCCAACCGTACCGCCTGGAGTTCGTCGACACGGCCTGCGACCCCAACAAGGCGGTCCAGGCGGTCACGCAGTGGGCGCAGGATCCGGCGATCGTGGCGCTGGTCGGCCCGGTCTGTTCGGGCGAGACGCTGCGCCAGGCGAGTTCCGTGTCCATTCCGGCGGGCATGGTCACGCTCTCGGTGGCCTCGGCGTCGTCCCTGATCACGGCCCTGCAGGACAAGGATCTCGTGTTCCGCACCGCACCGTCCGATGACGCCAAAGGTCTGGCCATGGCCAAGGTGACCGTCGAGATGGGCATCAAGGAGATCGCGGTCAGCCACGCCAGCGATGCCTACAACACGGGCGTGGCCAAGGTGTTCGCCACGGCGTTCCGGCAACTCGGTGGCAAGGTGACGGTGACGCAGGTCCACCAGCCCGGCAAGCCCGACTACAGCGGCGAAGCGGGCGCCGTGACGGCGGGCAGCAGCGCGCTCGCCCTGTTCGCTTACTACGGCTCGGGCGGCGTCCAGTACCTGCGCGAGGTGCTCAAGGGGTCCGGCATGCGCCACGTCGTCGGCACCGATGGCCTGATGTCGCCGGAGCTGGCCACGGCGCTGGAGGTGGCGCAGCTCGCCCGCGTGACCATCGTCAGCGCGGCGGCCGACAAGGAGCGCGAGGGCTACAGACGCTGGCGCACCTTCGCCGAGGCGCACAAGCTCAAGGCGGACGGCCCCTACGTTGCCAATGCGTATGACGCCGCGTTCATGATGGCCCTGGCGATCGAGGCCGCCGGTTCGGCCGACCGCAGCAAGGTCTCGGCGGGCCTGCGGGCCATCTCCGGGCCAAGTGGTCAGCGCATCTTCCCGGGGGAGTTCGACAAGGCCCGCAAGCTGCTCAAGCAGGGGACTCGGATCAACTACGACGGAGCCTCGGGACCAGTCGATTTCGATGAGGCCGGGGACATCTCGGGCTTCTTCAGCGTCTCCAGGTTTGCCAGCGGCATCTGGACTGCGACGCTGGTCAAGTAGTCCAGTCGCCCACCGCCCATGATGCCCAGCGACAAGACCGCCTCCCGGCTCGGCCGTTTCTGGTTCCGTGCCGGTGTCCAGACCAAGTTCCTGCTGATCATCGTGCCGCTGACCATCGCCCTGACGGTCCTCGGCCATGCCTGGCGACAGACCAATGCCGGCAACCGCGTCATCGACAGCGCGGTGCGGCAGTTCGATCAAGTCGGCCGGCGGTCTGCCGAGGCGCTGGCCCATGAGTTCTGGAACTACAACGTGACCCAGGCTGGCGCCATCGTGCAGTCACTGATGCTGATCCCCAATGTGGTGAGCGTGTCCAGTGTGCAGTTCGTGCAAGGAAACCCGGTCCCGGACGGCCCGTTCAACCTGAACTACAAGAACCCGGCGCTGGCAGGGGACGGCGAGGCGGACCACCTGAGGACGGTGCAGTTCCCGATCCGGATGGACAAACCTTCGGCGCCCGCCGAGACCGTGGGCGAACTCCGCATCACCTACAGCCTGTCCGCCCTGGTGGCCGAGAACCGATCCGTGCTTGTCCGGGCGCTGCTCTCGTCGCTGCCCAGTGCGCTGCTGCTGGTTCTGGGCATCACCTTCGCGCTGAACCGCGCCATCCTGCGGACGATCGAGGAGGTCTCGGCCAGCGCGCGCCAATCGGACGAGGATTTCGTGCCGATCCAGCTCCACTCGGGCGACCAGCTCGGCACCCTGGTGTCCTCGTTCAACGATCTGCGAGCCCGCCACATCGAGAGCACGCGCCTGCTGCAGTCGGCCCGGGACGAGGCGGTGGCCGCGAACACGGCGAAGTCGTCGTTCCTGGCGATGATGAGCCACGAGCTGCGCACGCCGCTGAACGCGGTGATCGGCTACAGCGAGATGCTGCTGGAGGAGCTGGCCGAGGAGGGCGCGTCGGCCTCCACGCTGGAGGATCTGGAGCGCATCCGGTCGGCGGGCCGGCACCTGCTGGAGCTGATCAACAGCGTGCTGGACCTGTCCAAGATCGAGGCGGGCAAGATCGAGCTGGACATGGGGGAGGTCAGCGTGCCGCAGCTGGTGGACCATGCGACGTCGACGGTGCAGCCGCTGATTGCGGCGGGAGGCAACCAGCTGGTGGTGGAGATGCCGGCGGACATCGGACTCATCCACTCGGACGCCACGCGGCTGCGGCAGGTGCTGCTGAACCTGCTGTCCAACGCGGCCAAGTTCACCCAGCAAGGCACCATCACGCTGGCCGTGCACCGCGAGACCGTGGGGGAGCACGGCGAGCAGATGGTGTTCGACATCCGGGACACCGGCATCGGCATGACGCCCGAGCAGGTGGACAAGCTGTTCCAGGCGTTCGTGCAGGCCGACTCCACCACCACGCGCAAGTACGGCGGCACGGGCCTGGGCCTGGTGATCAGCCGCCGCCTGTGCAACCTGATGGGCGGTGATGTCACGGTGACCAGCGCGCCCGGCACGGGCAGTTGCTTCACCGCCCGGGTGGCCGCGGGGGCGCCCTAAGATCGCGGTCTTCCTGGAAAAAGGTACCTCCCGAATGACCGCCGAAGTCCGCCTCGACCCCCATCCCACGCTCCCCGACGTGGCCCTCGTCACCCTGTCGAACCCGGGCAAGCTCAACGCCGTCAACGTCGCCATGTGGCACGCCCTGCGCGGGATCTTCGACGGCCTGGCCGAACGCGAGCCGCTGCTGCGCTGCGTGGTCGTGCGCGGGGAGGGCGGCACGTTTGTCTCGGGCGGCGACATCGAGGAGTTCCCCGCCTTCCGCTTCGACGAGGGGCGCCTGCGCCATTTCCACGAGGACATCGTGGCCCCGGCGCTGGACGCGGTGTACCGCTGCGACATCCCGCTGGTGGCGCAGATCGAGCGGGCCTGTGTCGGCGGCGGGCTGGAGATCGCCTGCCAGTGCGACCTGCGCATCGCCGGGCAGTCGAGCCGCTTCGGCGCGCCGATCGCCCGGCTGGGCTTCCCGATGGCGTGTGACGAACTGGCCGGCGTGGCGCGGGTGGCGGGGCTGGCGACGGCCGCCGAGATCCTGCTCGAAGCGCGCTTGCTGGACGCCGAAACCGCCTTGCGTCGCGGGCTCGTTCACCGCGTGGTCTACGACGACGAGGTGGCCGCCGAAGCCGAGGCGACGGCGCAGCGCATCGCCGCTGGCGCGCCCCGTGCCGCACGGTTGAACAAGCGCGCCCTGCGCCTCGTCGCCCCACAATTTCACTTCACCGAAGCGCAGCGCGCCGAATTCGCCGCCTACGCCACCGGCCCCGACCACCGCGAAGGCATCACCGCCTTCATCGAGAAGCGCAAGCCGAACTTCACTGGCGCCTGACCCGCCTGACCGCCTCACCGTCCACCGCCCGCCTGACCATGTCCAACGACAACCTCTTTGCCGCGCTGCGCAGCGCCTTTCCCGCCGACCTCGACGCCGCGGCGATCGAGACCGACAGCGGCCTCGTCTACTCATGGCGCGACCTGGAACGCTCGACGGCGAGGCTGGCCAACCTGCTGCAATCGCTGGAAATCCCCGCCGGCAGCCGGGTGGCGGTCCACACCGAGAAGTCGGTCGAGGCGCTGGTGCTCTACCTCGCCACGCTGCGGGCCGGCTTCGTCTACCTGCCGCTGAACACGGCGTACCAGGAAGCCGAACTCGACTACTTCATCGGCAACGCCGAGCCGGCGGTGTTCGTCTGCGCCAGCAAGAATTTCCCCTGGATCAGCAAGCTGGCGTTCCAGAAGGGTGTCGTCCACGTCTTCACGCTCGACGACGACCGCACCGGCTCGCTGCTGGAGCGCGCCTCGCATTTCAGCGACCAGCACGAACCGGCGGTGAAAGCGGCCGACGACCTCGCCGCGATCCTCTACACCAGCGGCACGACCGGCCGCAGCAAGGGCGCGATGCTCAGCCACGGCAACCTGCTGTCCAACGCACAGGTGCTGAAAGACCACTGGGACTGGCAACCGGGTGACGTGCTGATCCACGCGCTGCCGATCTTCCACGTCCATGGCCTGTTCGTCGCCAGCCACGGCGCGCTGCTCAACGGCTCGAAGATGCTGTGGCTGTCGAAGTTCGACCCGAAGGCGGTGGTCGAGCGGCTGCCGCGGGCCACCGTCTTCATGGGCGTGCCGACGCTGTACGTGCGGCTGCTGCAGGAGGCGGGACTGACGCGCGAAGCCTGCGCGCACATGCGGCTGTTCATCTCCGGCTCGGCCCCGCTGCTGATCGAGACCTTCCGCGACTGGCAGACCCGCACCGGCCACACCATCCTGGAACGCTACGGCATGAGCGAGACGGTGATGCTCACGTCCAACCCCTGCCGTGCCGAGGACGGCGAGCGCATGGGCGGCACGGTCGGCCCGGCGCTGCCCGGCATCGGCGTGCGCGTGGTCGATGACGCGGGCGGGGCGCTGCCGGCCGGCGAGATCGGCAACGTCCAGGTGCGCGGCCCGAACGTGTTCGGCGGCTACTGGCGCATGCCGGAGAAGACCGCTGAGGAGTTCACGGCCGATGCGTGGTTCAAGACCGGCGATGTCGGCCGTTTCGACGCCGATGGGCGCGGCTACCTGACCATCGTCGGCCGCAGCAAGGACTTGATCATCACCGGCGGCTACAACGTCTACCCGGCCGAGATCGAGGGCTACCTGAACGACATGGCCGGCGTGGCGGAGTCGGCGGTGATCGGCGTGCCGCATCCGGACTTCGGCGAGGCGGTGGTGGCGGTGATCGTGGCGAAGGCGGGCGAGACGCTGGACGCGGAGACGCTGGTGGCTGCGCTCAAGTCGACGATCGCCAACTTCAAGGTGCCCAAGCGGGCCTTCGTCGTCGCCGACCTGCCGCGCAACGCGATGGGCAAGGTGCAGAAGAACCTGCTGCGCGATCTGCACAAGACCTTGTTCATCGGATGACGCTGGTTGGCTGGAAGGAAATCACGGCGGAGTCATCGAGAAAAATGACCGATAATTTTTCTCGATAGTCCGGGCTTGTCCGGAATCAAAAGGTTGGTAGTCAACATGGCGTGCGTTGCTGGCTGGGGTGCATGGCGGTGGTGCACGGGCTTTTCCGCGGGTGGGCTGGTCGCTGTCTCGGGGTTGCTGCTGGCTGGCTCGGCACACGCCGACATCCGCGTCGGTGCCCCGTTGGCACTCAGCGGCAGCGTGGCATCGCAGGCCCAGGACATGCGCATGGGCGCTGAGCTGGCGATGGCGCAGGTCAACCAGCAGGGCGGCGTGCTGGGCGACACCTACCGCCTGCAGTTCGCCGACACCGCCTGCGACCCCGACAAGGGCGTGGATGCGGTGCGCCAGTTGATCCAGGCTGGTGCGGTGGCCCTGGTGGGGCCGGTGTGTTCGGGCGTGACGCTGCGGGTCGCGCGCTCGGTGACCATTCCTGCCGGGGTGGCGCTGCTGTCGGTGGCGTCGGCGTCGTCCCTCATCACGGGGCTGGACGACCAGGATCTGGTGTTTCGCACCGCGCCTTCGGACGCACTCAAGGGCACGTCCCTGGCGCGGGTCGCGCATGAGATGGGCGTGCGCAGCGTGGCCGTGAGCCATGCCAGCGATGCCTACAACACGGGCGTGGCGCAGGTGTTTTCCGAAGCCTTCAAGGCCCTGGGCGGCAGTGTCACCGTCAAGCAGTCGCACGAACCCAGGCAGGCCGACTACCAGCGCGAGGCCCGTGCGGTGGCCGCCGGCGCGGGTGACGTGGCGCTGTTCGCCTATTCGGGTTCAGGCGGCGTGCAATACCTCAAGGATGTGCTGGACCAGCCCGGTGTGCGCCGCGTGCTGGGCACCGATGGCCTGATGTCCAAGGAACTGGCCAGTGCGCTCAGCCCCGAGCAGTTGGCGCGCCTGACCTTCGTGCTGGCCGCAGCCGACACCGAACGCGAGGGCTACAAGCGTTGGTTGGCGATGGCCGCGGGTGCCAAGGTCAAGGCCGATGGCCCCTACGTTGCAAACGCCTACGACGCCGCCTTCATGATGGCCCTGGCCATCGAGGCGGCCGGCGTGGCCGACAAGACCAAGGTATCGGCCGGCCTGCGCGCGATTTCCGGACCCAAGGGCACGGTCATCTACCCGGGCGAGTTTGCCAAGGCCCGGGCCTTGCTGAAGCAGGGCGTGCGCATCAACTACGACGGCGCGTCGGGGCCGGTGGATTTCGACGCGGCGGGTGACATCGTCGGCCGGGTCAGCGTCAACCGCTACAGCAACGGCGCCTGGCAGGCCAAGCTGGTCAAGTGAGCCAAGGCATCGCCACCATGTCCGCGCTCGCTCGCTTCTGGTTCAGCGCCTCGGTACAGATCAAGTTCCTGCTGATCGTCATCCCTTCCGCCTTGGTGATGACGGTGGGCGGCAACAGCTACCTCCAGCACTTGACCGGCCAGCGTCTTGTGCAGGGCGAGGTGGCGCAGTTCGAAGAGGTCGGGCGCCGAACCGCACTGGCCTTGTCCACGGAGTATTGGAACTTCAACACGGGGCAGGCCCGCGCGATCATGCAATCGCTGCTGCTGATGCCCAACGTCGTGCGGGTGTCCAGCACGGAGCTGGCGCAAGGCAAGCGGGTGGAGGGCAGTCCGTTCCAGTTCAGGTTCGAGCATGGCGCACTCGCCGGCTCCGGCTCCGACCCCGCACAGCAGCGCACGCTGGAATTCCCCATCCAGGTCACGCGCGGAGCGACCCCATCCGAAACCGTGGGTCACCTGACGATCGTCTACAGCCTGGAGGAACAGCACCGTGTCAACACGCAGATGTTCTATCGAACCGTGGTGCTCGCACTCGGCTTGACCAGCATCGTCATCGCCGTCGTGAGCGTCGCGCTGAACCGCGCGATCCTGCAACCGATTGGCGAAGTCTCGGCCAGCGCGTGGCAATCGGATGCGGACTTCGTGCCCATCGCGCTGAACACCGGCGACCAGCTCGGCCAACTGGTCACCGCCTTCAACGAGCTGCGCGCCCGGCACATCGTCAGCACGCGCCAGTTGCAGGACGCCCGCGACGAGGCGGTGCAGGCCAACCAGGCGAAATCGGCGTTCCTGGCCATGATGAGCCACGAGCTGCGCACCCCGCTGAACGCGGTGATCGGCTACAGCGAGATGCTGCAGGAAGAGCTGGCCGAGGAGGGCGCGTCGGCCTCCACGCTGGCCGACCTGGAGCGCATCCGGTCGGCGGGCCGGCACCTGCTGGAACTCATCAACAGCGTGCTGGACCTGTCCAAGATCGAGGCCGGCAAGATCGAGCTGGACATGGGCGAGGTCAGCGTGCCGCAACTGGTGGACTACGCCACCTCCACCGTGCAGCCCCTGATCGCGGCGAGCGGCAACCAGTTGGTGGTGGCCGTGCCGCCGGACATCGGCCACATCACCTCCGACGCCACGCGGCTGCGGCAGGTGCTGCTGAACCTCCTGTCCAACGCGGCCAAGTTCACCCACCACGGCACCATCACCCTGGCCGTCCACCGCGAGACCATGGCAGGCCACGGCGAGCAGATGGTGTTCGACATCCGGGACACCGGCATCGGCATGACGCCCGAGCAGGTGGACAAGCTGTTCCAGGCGTTCGTGCAGGCCGACTCCACCACCACGCGCAAGTACGGCGGCACGGGCCTGGGCCTGGTGATCAGCCGCCGCCTGTGCAACCTGATGGGCGGTGATGTCACGGTGACCAGCGCGCCCGGCACGGGCAGTTGCTTCACCGCCCGGGTGGCCGTGAATCCCCCGTCCTCGTCCCCGTCTCCTTCGAAGGCGTAGTCCCGTGATGCACAAGATCCTGCTCGTCGAGGACAACCCGCTGAACCGCGACATGCTGACCCGCCGCCTCGTCAAGCGCGGCTTCGAGGTGGTGACGGCGGAGGACGGCCTGCAGGGCGTGGACAGCGCCACCGCCCTGCTGCCGGACCTCGTGCTGATGGACATGAGCCTGCCCGGCATCGACGG